>SVOD01000167.1 GCA_015066575.1 Oscillospiraceae bacterium | reverse complement strand
TAAGTTATTTTATTCGGATAAGTGAGAAAAAATTCTTTGCATACTTTCCGTATTCAAGGGATTTTTTATCGCTTAGGAGGATGAAAGAACAACGCAAAAACCTGTCCCTCTTTATTACGGGCGCCCCAATAGCCCCTTTTTTATTTAATGCAGCGTAGCTCTGCCATCTTTCACTCCGCATTCCGCATTAAAAATCCGCCGAGGATTTCCTCGGCGGGATTTTTATTATTCTTCCGCTTTCGCGGCTTCAATTACCTTTTCGGCAACTGCCGGAATGGCTCTTTCGTAGCGCACAAATTCCATGGTGTACCAGCCTCTGCCCTGGGTTACCTGGCGCAGCACGGTGGCAAAATCGCCCATCTCTGCGGTCGGCACCTCAGCGGTGATTTCCTGCATATCATCTACCGGATTCATACCAAGCACTCTGCCGCGGCGCTTATTAAAGTCGCCGATAATTTCGCCCATCACATCATCATTAACATAGGCTTTCACTTCACTAATCGGCTCTAAGATAACCGGTGCCGCCTGCGGAATACCGTTTTTGTATGCCAAAGAAGCAGCGGTCTTAAACGCCATTTCGTTAGAGTCAACCGAGTGGTAAGAACCGTCATAAAGTGTTGCCTTCACGCCGACCATCGGGTAACCGGCAAGCACGCCCTTCTTCATCGCTTCCGCCAAGCCCTTTTCGACTGCGGGGAAGTACTGCTTCGGCACGCTGCCGCCAACAACTCTCTCATCAAATTCAAACTCACCGTCAAACGGCTGGAATTCTACCCAAACATCACCGTATTGACCGGAACCGCCGGATTGCTTCTTGTGCTTACCTTGCACCTGTACCATCTTGGTAATGGTTTCTCTATATGCCACCTTCGGAATGGCAAGGGTGACTTCCACACCGAATTTGGTCTTCATCTTGGAAACCGCTACATCAAGGTGCTGCTCACCAAGACCGGAAATAACCATTTCGTGGGTCTCGTGGTTCTGCTCGAAGTGGAGCGCGGGGTCTTCTTCGCAAATTCTCTGAATCGCGCCGGAAGCCTTGGCTTCATCGCCCTTCTTAACCACCTTAATGGCTCTGGAAATCAGCGGACCGGGAACATCCACACCTGCGAGCACAAAGCCCTTATCGGGAGCGGAAAGGGTATCGCCCGTTACAAAGGAATCGAGCTTGGTCACCGCACCGATATCACCGGCAGGGATGCACTTGCTGTCTTCCTGCTTAGCGCCTCTCATCACCACAATTTTACCTAAACGCTCGCTCTCGCCGGTTCTGGAATTGTAGCCGGGCACTTCGGGTGTAATCTTACCGGAAACTACCTTGAAGAAGGAAAGCTTACCCACAAACGGGTCGGCAATGGTCTTGAAGACTACCGCGGCAAGCGGGCCGTTTTCATCGCACTTAAGCTCTACTTCATTACCGTCTTTATCGGTAGCGGTCTCTACAGCGGTGCTCGCTGCCGGGAAGAAGTTGACAATACTGGTCATGAGCATATCGACTGCTCTGGTGGTTAAACCGTCACACGCGTAAACGGGGTAAGCCACGTCGTCGAGCATTGCCTGCTTCAAACCTTTGCGGATTTCCTCGGTGGTGAACTCTTCACCCTCGAAGAATTTTTCCATTAATTCATCATCTGCGGAAGCTACTGCTTCTTTGAGCACTTCCATCAGCTCATCATATTGCTCAAACTCAGGAAAATCAATTGCTACGGGCTTATTGTCGGCACCGTACTTGACTGCCTTGTGGGTAATCAGGTTGGCATAGCACTCTACCTTGCCGTCACCATCGTATACCGGGACAACGGCGGGGCAAATTTTGGTGCCGTATTTCTCTTTTAAACCATCCAACACCTTGTAGAAGTTGGTGTTTTCTCTCTCGCATTTGGTAACGGCAAACGCGCGGCTGGTGCCTCTCTTGGAAGCCGCCTTGAAAGCCTTCTCGGAACCGACGCTGACGCCGGAGTTTGCGGAAAGCACAATCAAAGTGGTCTTGGCAGCGCGAATCGCTTCATACATACCGCACTCGAAGTCGAAAAGACCGGGTGCGTCAATCAAATTCACTTTTTTGCCTTCATACTCAAACGGTGCCACTGCGGTGGCTACGGAAACCTTTCTCTTTTTCTCTTCCGCGTCACAGTCCATGACCGTGTTGCCATCGGTCACCTTGCCTAATCTGTCGGTTGCTTTGGCAATGTACAGCATGCTTTCGGCAAGGGTGGTTTTACCGCTTGAGCCGTGACCGACCAAAGCGATATTGCGAATGTCCTGAGCATTATATAATTTCAATAACAACGCCTCCTTAAAGCGAGCCGGAGATGAGCCGGCTATAAAATAATATAAAAATATTCTAACACTATGCCCCCTGCTTTTCAATTCACAATTAAACACAAAAAAGCGCATTTTGTTTGTGCAATCTACCAAGTAAAACCTTTAAGAACTTAGTATTATAGGGCTTGCTTTACTCACAGAGAAGGTGAAACGGTGACATTGTAACAGATGCCTCGCAAGCGCGCCTCGAAAACCGGTTTACTCCCGATTTGCGCTGTTTACTTGCGCCTTCCATTCCTCCCGCTTTTTTGCGGTTGCAATCTTTTGGGAGTTATTGTATAATATTTTCACATTATCTTTTACGGGGGAAATGATGAAAAAACTCTGGGAAAAACTGAAAAAAGAATTTTTTATTGCCGAGACCTTGCGCTACCTGATTATCGGTCTTGTTACCACCGCCTGCACGCTTCTCGGTGCCTATGTTTTCAAAACCATTTTTGCGGCATCTTCCATCCCGTTTTTTGCCAAAAACTTTGCTACGCTGAGCACGGCAATGGGTTGCCTAATTGCAGCCATTGTGGCATTTTTCGGCAATAAGATTTATGTGTTTAAATCCAAATCCTGGAAGCCGCTTGTGGTCATTAAAGAGTTTTTCGGCACCCTCGGTTCCCGCTCCTTTGCCTTTGTGATGCTCACACTCGGTATGAACCTGTTTGTGGATAGAGATATTTTTCACCTCGTTCCCTTTTTCCAAAAGCACTTCGGCTGGGATGAACACTTTGCACAAAAGGTAGTACTGTTTTGGATGTTCCGCCTTATCTTAGGCGCATTTGAAATTGCCTTTAACTACATTATCAATAAACTGCTCCTGTTTAGAAAGAAAAAAACAAAGCCGCAGGAAGCCTCGGCACAAGAGCTTGCAACGGAAGTTGCGCCGGCAGTGCAAGCCGCAGAAACCGAAACCGCGGCAGAGGAATAAGCCCGCAAAACAGATTTTAGGCGCTTTCCCGGTGTTTTGAAAAACCGGTTTTTTATGCGAGGCGCTGCGAAAGCGAGATGAAATTTGTCAATCTCTGCGCCGAGTCGTATGCGATACGACAAGCAGAGAATGGCAAAAACACAATGCCTAAACGAAAAACTGCATAACACAACCGTTCTTTATAATAAGACAACCTGTTTCAAATTACCTGAATTTTACTCTAAATTTAAATGCGTCGTGTGGTTTCAGCCGCTTTCTCAATGCCTCGCAAAAAAAACAGTTGACAACTTCCCATTTATATAGTAAAATAAATCTCGCTCATTAAAAAAGGAGCGAACCTATGGCTTTATAGCTCAGTTGGCTAGAGCATACGGTTCATACCCGTAGTGTCACTGGTTCGAATCCAGTTAAAGCCACCATACGGCCCGGTGGTCAAGCGGTTAAGACACCGCCCTTTCACGGCGGTAACACGGGTTCGATTCCCGTCCGGGTCACCAAAAAATCCTTGTCGCAAGACAAGGATTTTTTAACTATATTCGCCTGCGGCGAGTTAGATTGTA
>SVOD01000166.1 GCA_015066575.1 Oscillospiraceae bacterium | reverse complement strand
CATCTTTCGGAGGTTTTGTTCACCGGTTAACCTTTTTGGAACCACGCGACTATCGCGTGGTTTTCGTTATACAAAAACCGTCTGTAAAGCAAATTCACTTTACAGACGGTTTGTGCGGTTATTTCAATCGTAAAGGCTTTTACCTTTCTGGGTACTCGGTTTTCACAAAGATTTCAAGCGCTTCCAAGCCGCGCATCACCTTTTCGGTATCGATGCAGTATGCCATTCTGAAGTAGCCCTTCACACCAAAGGAGTCGGAGGGCACCAAAATCAGGTTATACCTGGTCGCTTTATCGCAAAAAGCATTGGCATCTTCTTCAAGCGCTTTCGGGAATATATAGAAGGTGCCGCCCGGGCGAATGACTTCAAAGCCGAGCGCTGTCAATTTGTCATAAATGAGGTTCATATTCTTTTCATACACGCTCAAATCACTGGTGGTATACAGGCATTGCGCCACCGCCTGCTGCACGGAGGAAGCCGGGCAGTTGTGCCCGATACCGCGGCTGATTTGCCCGCAAATGACCGCAATAATATCCGCATCTACCGCCTTCGGATTGACTGCCACATAGCCGATTCTTTCGCCCGGCAACGACAGGCTCTTGGAGAAGGAATAACAGGTCAGCGTATTGTCATAATACTTGGCAATATACGGAATTTCTTTGCCGTCAAAACAGATTTCCCTGTAAGGCTCATCGGAAATAATAAAGATTTCGTGAGCGTAGGCTTTCTCTTTGGCACGCAGATAGTCTGCCAAACGTACTATGGTCTGCTCCGAGTAAGCAATGCCCGAAGGATTATTGGGCGTATTGATGAGAACTGCCTGCACATTTTCATTCATCATCGCATCGAGAGCTTCGAAGTTAATTTCAAAGTTTTCGGTGTTGGCGGGTACAACTTTCAAGTTGGCGCCCGTGCGATTAATATACTGCATATATTCGGGGAAAAACGGTGCAAAGGTAATCACCTCATCGCCCGGTTTGGTCACACACCTTGCCGCGTGGGCAATCGCGCCAGCGGCGCCGCTGGTCATAAAGATATGCTTGGTTTCATACGGCACACCGAAGCGCTTTTTCAAACTCTCCGCCACCTTGCGGCGCACCTCGGTATTGCCCAAGGAGGGGCTGTAACCGTGCAACGCCATGGAATCGGACTCCCGATGCAACCGAATGATGGTTTCATTATAAATATCCGCCACCGGCACACTGGGGTTTCCCAGAGAAAAATCAAATACATTCTCGTAGCCGATTTTTTCCCCGAGTGCCGTGGCAAACTCGCTTAATTCGCGGATTTTTGACTTTCCGCTCAACATGGATTTAAAATCTTGATTAATCATATTTCCTCCTCGACAAATAAGGATTTGGCGAGCTGTTCTGCGAACAGCAATGCGGAATTCGGAGTTCGGAATTCGGAATTAAAGGGCGACACATTCGCACTTGTTCCGCTTCGCTCTATTGTGAAAATGTAGTCTTTACTCACAAGTAAAAAAACCTTGTAACAGCTAATGATTTATTATTTCGAGATTGCGAGAAATCTTTAAAATGCAAGGCGTAGCCTTGCCACCACTAATTCCGCATTCCGAATTCCGAATTCCGAATTCAAATAAGGATTTGCGCGCTCGGAGAGCGCGACAAATCCTTATTTATCTTATCACTTTCCCTGTAACACTGTCAACCTTTTTCAAAAATAGCGGTGATTTCCCTATTTTATTTATTTTACAGAGTTAATTAATTAAAAAGTATTAACATATCTTTTTTTTGTGTTATAATTAACTTGAAGACTTAAATATTTAAGGAGAAAAACCATGTCAAAAGATTTATCCATCCCTCGCGCTTCCACTCCGGAAGAGGTGGAAGTAGATTCCAAAGTTATCCAAGAATTCCTGGATGAATGTGTCAAACAAAACAAAGAGCTGCACTCCTTAATGGTTCTGCGCCACGGCAAGGTTGCCTGTGAAGTATACAGAGAACCGTTTAATAAAAACAGTGTGCATATGATGTACTCATTTTCCAAGAGCGTAACCTCTATTGCAACAGGCTTTGCTATTGATGAAGGGTACTTCTCCCTCGAAACCAAATTCCTCGACATTTTCCCCGAATTCAGAAACCAAAAGAAGCCCGATGCGTATTTGGAGGAATTGAGCGTAGAGCACCTGCTGACCATGACCGGCGGTAAGGGCGTGAGCGTTATTTCGAGCAAATCCAAAGACTCCTGGCTCAAAAACTTTGTCAATTCCGATTGGTATGCAGAGCCCGGCACCCGCTTTATGTATATCAATGAATGTATGTATGTGCTTTGCTGCATTATTGTTAAGACCACCGGGATGAGCGTGACCAAATTCCTCACCCCGCGCCTGTGGGAACCGCTGGGTATTGATGTGCCCTATTGGGAAACAGACCCGAGAGGTATCGAAGTCGGCGGTTGGGGCTTGATGCTCAAAACCGAAGACGCTGCCAAGTTTACCCTTTGCATGCAGCAAGGCGGTAAATATTTAGGCAAGCAGGTTATCCCCGCCTGGTGGGTAGAGGCCGCTTCCAAAAAGCAGGTTGAAACGGCTCACAGCACCGAAAAGCCCGATTCCAAAGTCGGTTACGGTTACTGCTTCTGGCGCTGCGCCGGCTACGAGAACGCTTATAGAGCAGACGGTATGTATTCTCAATACGGCATTGTGTTTGAAGATTTGGATGCCTGTGTGATTACCACTGCCGGTGAAATTAACACCCAGCAGATGAAAACCTTTATGTGGGAATATTTCCCCAAGGCATTCCAAGCCGAAAAATATGACCCGAAAGAAACCGTCGCGCTCTCGATTGCGCCCTACGAAAAATTACCGGCTTCCGACCGTAGCCCGCTCGAAGAAAAAATCGAGTGCCAGCGTATTCGTTTTTCCAAGCCCGTGCTGCTCAATGTGGCAGGCTTCCCCGTCAGCGCCGTGACAATGCCCGCGCTGTATATGGAAAAAGATAGAGCCGGCAATATCAATAATGTATCCTTTAAGTTTTATGAAAACGACGGTGTTATGCTCTGGACCGAAGGCAACGAGGTCAACTCCGTTCACTTTGGTTTAGACGGTGAGTACCGTTGGGACTATATGAAAATCGGCGGCGTGAAATATGAAACCTGCTCGATGGCGCGCTGGAGAACCGACTATGTGTTGGAAGTCCATATCCGCGCTTTGGCAACGGTCAGCGAGCGTGTGCTCACCTTCACCTTTGATGATAAAAACCGCGTGCAGCTCAAGCCCTCCTCCCTGCCCTCCAACCAGGGGATGATTGACCAGCTCACCGGTAACATTAAAGATGTCGTTGCCAACGAAACCTTGAGAAAGACGCTGATGAAATTCTTACCGAAGATTATGGAAGTTGTCGACTCCAAGCACTACGGCATTGTTACCTGATAAAACAAAGCCTTTACAAAAACTACCCTCTGTGGTGAAAGGTGGTGTGCCTGATGAAAAAAATATTGAGCTTGCTGTTGGCGATAGTGATGCTCTTTAGTATTGTTGCAGTTGCCCCGGCGGCAAATGCGGCAAACATTCACACTGTCAAAATTCAAGGTAAGTACCACCAAACTCAGGCAAGAGCCCTTTTAAAGAAAATGAACGCGTTTCGCACCGGCACCAACGCTTGGGCGTGGAACTATAACAACACCCAAAAAATTTCCTACCCGAAACTGCAAAGCTTTACATATGATTATGAGTTAGAGCAAATTGCGATGCAGAGAGCGGCGGAGATTGCTGTTTACTACGGTGCGGACTACGGCGCGGACTACACTCAAATTCACAAGCGTCCCAACGGCGAAAATTGGGATACGGCGC
>SVOD01000046.1 GCA_015066575.1 Oscillospiraceae bacterium | reverse complement strand
CGAATGCCGAGCTGCATAGCTTTCAATCTCCCGAACCCGCCCTTGCATTTGCCGAGGCTCACGGTTGCGACGTGCTGATGACCGAGGTGGAGTTTTGGTCGGATCAGTTCGGCGGCATAGAGCTGGCGAAAGCGATACAAAAGCTCAATCCGCAGGTCAATATCATTTTCGTTACAGTATGGAACAAGTATGAGTTTTCTCGTGAGCTGTCCGGGCTTCAAATCAGCGGTTTAATTTCAAAGCCGTGGAAAGTGGAGAAGCTGGCGAACGTGTTCAAAACCTATTAAGGTAACAATTTGTTTATTTGTTCGGCTTTTCAGCCGATGCCTGATGATTTGCAAAAATCATATGGTCAGCAGGCAGACCCAAGTAAACAATGTTATATCGCAAGCGAGAGTTTATTCTCGTTAGCAACTTAAGGCAACGCCGCATGGTTGATTGCGGTTTGCCGCGGATTATGCGGTGTTGCCTTAAAACCAAATTAATTTTTGAAAGGAGAAATTTGAATGAAAATTTCTAAAAAAATTCTCGCGATTGCGCTCGCGGTCATAATGGTTCTTTCCGTTTTGCCCTTTAGCGCATTTGCAACAGAATACGAAGCGGGTTCACAAATTAGTGGTTCCCAGCTTCAAACCGGCGATAAAATATCTTTACAGGATACTAATGTTCATGCTTTATTTGGAGGCGCTGTTTTAAAAGCAGGGCAATTCCTGGAGTTTTCTTCTTATAAAGCTTGTCAAAATTGGAATAAAGCCAACGGTACCGTCACTTCTTCCGATATATATCTGTCGGACGACAACTTTTCTTTAGGTGAATATTATTTTAAATATGTTGAAGACGGTGATTCCGGCAAGTGCTATGTTCCTATTGATAAGAACGGCAACGTGCTTGAGTACATCCTTGTTTTGGAAAAAACAGATGATGATTTTGCACCAATCACCTTTGGTACTTATGTAGCTCCCGCTCCTGCCGCTCACACACACAGTTTTACCTACACCGCCAATGGTGATACCATCACGGCGACATGCGGAAACACAGACTGCGACCTGACCGAAAACAAGGTCACACTGAAAATTGTACCGAATCCTGTACTGTATTATGATGATGGTCAACCGAAAGAGGCAAGTCTTGAGGGACTCGAAGCCTTTAATGCGGCAACCGGAAAGAACATCAGCACAGACAATATTGCCTACTATAAGGGTGATACGAACGTCACCGCACAAATCAAGGCCGGAAGCGGCACAAGCATAAAAATCTCAACTTATACGGCAAGGCTCGATGTTGAGGGAAAACGTGCTACTGTAACATTCAGATTAACAGCTAAGCCTACCCCCCACACTCACAAATTCACCTACAACGCAGAGGGCAATGTTATCACGGCGACCTGCACACAAAGCACTTCCAATATGGAAGCCTGCGACTTGGAGAACAAGCAGGCAACTCTCACCCTTAACGCTCCCCTTCATGCGACTTACGGCGATGGGAAGGAAGCAAACGCAACTCTCACCGGCGAAATTCCCGGCGTGACAAACCCCACGATTCACTATTCCAAGGGCAGCGCGACACTGAGCTCTGCACCCACAGATGCCGGAACCTACACGGCATGGTGCCAGCTTGGCAACGCCATCGCTCGTGTGGAATATACCGTTGCCATAGCAGTTAACTCGGGCTATACAACATTGCCTCATGCGGTTGAAAACTTGGTGTACACAGGCGAGGCACAGGAACTTGTCACCGCAGGTGTAACGAATACCGGTCAGATTGCTTATACAGCCGGAACTGATCCGGACAATGAGCCAGATGTGTATGCCGGCGGTATGCCTTATTCGTATTCTGTACCTAAAATGACAGACGCGGGAACCTATTATGTCTGGTGCAAATTAGACGGCGGCAAGAACTATACCAGTCTGGGTGCGCAAAAGATAGCGGTGGTGACTATTGCCAAGGCAAATCCGGCATATTCCGTTCCTACAGAACTTACTGCAACATACGGCGATACACTTTCAAGCGTTGTACTTCCTGAAGGCTGGACTTGGGCAGACGGTACACAGAGCGTAGGCGATGTTGGTACAAACATCTTTAAGGCTAACTTTACGCCTGCGGATACAGCTAACTACAATACAGTAGAGAATGTAGATGTTACCGTTAAAGTAAATCAGCCAGAGCCTCACAACGGCGTGAACCTCACCGTCGGCAACGATATTACTTCTAACTACTATGTGGACTTTGCTGCATACACAGGTGCACAAAAGATTCGCTACAGCTATAACTGTGTTAACGAGCTTGAACAAAATGTGCAGGATGGGGCTACGATTGCGTTAGATGAAATACCCGACGAAATGATTGACGCAACCAGCGGCAGATTCGTTCTTGAGGTTTCCCAAGCACCCGCACAGATGGCAGAGCCGACTGTGATTGAGATTTTGGATGGCAATAATCAAGTGATTGATACCCTTAATTACAGCGCAAAGAGCTATTGCGACAAAGTGCTTGGCATGAGTGATGATGAACTTGCACAGTATACCGCTAAGGGTGCAGAGCTCAGAAAACTTTGCCACACCATGATTGCTTACGGTCAGGCGGCACAGGGCGTGTTTGATGAGTATGATACCGTTAAGGTATATTGTGAAAACGCGGATGTTAATGCACAGATTGATGCGGCATCCGTAACAGCAAACCACACGGTGGACAACTCCGGCATGATTAAGTTTAGCGGCGTTTCCTTCGTCTGCACCAAGGATGCAAGACTCAGGTTCTACCTGAACACAAGCGAAGCAACCTCTACACCGGCAGCACCCACGGCAAGCACAGGCAATGCGGCACTCAAGTACACCTTGAATGGTGCAGAGAAGCAATACTTTGTGGAAGTCAGCGGTATTAACGCAGCCGATTTTAACGAGCAAATCACTGTGAATTACGGCGGCTCGACCATTAAGCTCAGCGTACTTGACTTTGCGGGTATTGTTTTGAGAGACGGCAGCGGTGCTTCTGCAGCATTGCAACACTTTGCAAAGACTTTGGTTGTTTACAACACCAATGCACTTGCATTCTTTGGTAACTAAAGGAGGACAACAAAGATGAAAAAATTGAACTATACACAACCGGAACTTGAAATGGTTAAGTTTGGTGTTAGTGATGTCTTGGCAACCTCCGGCGTTACACCGGGTTACAATCCCGATGCACAGGAAGGCAGCAACGACTGGATTATCAATAACAGTAACGACCAAGGCTTCGCTTTATAAGCAATAAGCTTTATAACAAATTAACCGGCTTGCGGGTGGTAACACTGCCCGCAGGTCGGTTTTTTATGAGGTCGTTAAAGTGGTATAACATAACAGAACAGAAAACTCTTAACCAATGCCCAGATGCCGTTATAGAAGCGTTCTAAAAGAATAGGATTTATAATAAACAAGAAAGGCGACTCGTGATGAGCCACCTTTTTGCGTATAAGCATATTTGTTATTTAATTGTTTCCATCACTAATCCGGCACCGAGCTTGAACCCGCTTTTAAATGCGTCCAATTCGGTGATGTTGGAGAGCTCATTGCGGCTTTCGCAGTAGCGCAGAAGCAAGTCGGTTTGCTCGGGCGTGAGTTGTGCTTTCAGTCGTTCGGTGTTTTTGTTCACAAGTTGCAGGGCTTCCTTGTATTCCGGCTTTGATTCGATGTGGCTAATTTCCATCGGGCAGATGTTGCCATACCATAGTTCTTCAAGAATATCCATATCAATCACCTCCGCCGGTAATATCGTTCCAAACGATTTCTCTTGCGCGGTTAGAAATGTTGTTCATTGCCGCAACCCATTGCATCATATCCGCCGCTTTGAGGGCTTCGGTGATGCCTTCTCGTTGTGCAAGTTGATTCACAAGGCGGTCATACATTTCTCTCGCCCGCATATCTACCTCTCGCAAGTGTTCGTCCAACTTGCACTGCATTTTGAGAGAAGTGTAAAACGCCTTGCGATGACACTTGATATAGTCTCTGTATCTCTCGCCCCATACTCCAATTTCATAATCGCCATGCGGCAACACAAGATTGGGCAAATACACTTCCCCGACAGGGGTATAATCTATGCCGGTGTTTTCATTGTGAATGGTTTGTTTCATTTTCAATCCTCCTTCACTTTAATCGTCTTTTTCCTTGCTTTTGTCACTTTGATAATCACTTCATCCACGGCATCGGTGTACCTGCCCTCGGCAATTAAGCCGTTACGGAGAGTATTAAGTCCTTCCAAGAGCAAACACCTTTCTTCCGCAGTGAGAAATACATAGCATTTTTTCTTCACATAAAACATCCTCCTTCTTTGCTTTCGGTTTGATTATATAAAGAAAGACAAAATAAATCGAATGTGCGGATAAAAAGAAAAAGAGCCGAGATACCACTCGACTCAATTCTTTGCTACTCTTATGCACTTTCGTATCTATCCTTAAGATTGCGTGGCTTCGGCTGTGCGCCTTTTTTATATTTTTACGCTTAAATTGTCGAGTTTTACACTTTCTATTGATTCACATGGTTAATTTAATAAAATAGAATTGGGATAGTGGAAAGGAGCAGATGAAAATGAAAAAGTTATGTTCTCTTTTATTAGCGGTATTGTTAATATGTGCTACAGTTTCCGCTTCGTTTGAAAGCATTGCGGCAAATTCAGAGTCGGTAGAATCTTTTATTGAGTCTGTCGAGGAATTAAATAGCGAGGAAGCCGAAGAAGAAAAAACATTGGAAGAATCTGCCGGTAGTCGCGTGATTGTGAAAGCAACAAAAAAGCCCGAAACTTATGGCAATAGTGAGTGCATCAAAGGCACCTACGGCAAGTTTGTTTTTCAATATGCTACCGCAGAAGAAGCAGAGAAAGCCGCAGCCTATTACCGTACGGTAACCGGTGTTTCTTATGCGGTGATAGACAGAATAGTACAATCGCAACAACTTCCTTATGCAGAAGCCATGCTCGGCACACAGCGCGTCAAGGAATATATAGCCGAGCAAGCTATTCCGACATCTTCTGTTAAAGTGGCGGTAATCGATACCGGCATTGAGTTTTCTCATGACCTTTTTAAAGATAATCTCCGCATTATTGATTCGGGTGTAAATACGACTGACAGTGGTATAGCAGATTCGGCTATGGATGATCAAGGACACGGATCTCTGTGTTCCGAAATTGTGATGGATAACACAGGGGATGATGTTACGATTATCGGGTATAAAGCATTAAACTGTAATGGAGCGGGCACCAATCTTTGGGTTGCCACCGCGATTGAAAAGGCGATTGAGGACGAAGTAGATATTATTAACCTTTCGCTTGGCGGTGAAGCCGAACCTGTAGGGTATGAATCCAGTATTGTATTGGATGATGCTGTGCGACTTGCCATGTCAAAGGGAATTTTGGTTGTAGCAGCAGCAGGAAATGAGGGGTTAGATTGCGTTCACTTTTCTCCGGCAAATATCGAAGGTGTCATCACTGTTGGTGCAATTGATAAAGCCGGAAACCATGCTTATTTTTCCGATTATGGTGAATCTGTGGATTTTGTTGCACCCGGTGTAGAGATAGAGCACGATTATATCAGACAATACTATGCGGAAGATGGGAGTTTATTGACCGACTTTGAGGAGCCGATTAACGGCACATCTTTTTCCAGCCCTTATGTGGTTGCGGAAATAGCTACATTGTTCACTGTTTTTCAACCATTGTCGAGAAATGATACTGTAGAAAAGTTGTCCAATGCCAGCATTCCATATGAGCATTTAACCTATCATGATGGGTTTCATGCTATTAATGAAAATAGAGGAGTAACATACCAAGTTCAACTGCCGTACTGGCTCCCATGGTGTATTGATGCGAATAGTGAGGATTTATACTATGGAAAAGGTATGCCACAAGTGGATTTAGCAGTGGAGTTTTGCGATAATCTTGAGAGAGAAAACACACCTTCGTTTACTGTAGAAAGCGGGCATTATGTTGATAAAGAATATGATTTGGAAATGATAGCTGCGTCAGGTGCCGACATTTACTACACTCAGGATGAATCTTATCCTACAAAAGAAAATGGGACCAGGTACGACGGCAGTATACATTTGGACGAACTGCAATCTTTTCGCGCAGTAGCTTTTTCTGAGAGCAAAGCTCCCAGTTATTTTGCATCAAGAGAATTTGAATTCGAATATCATACAACCGCAACAGATTATGTTATGAGCGGTAAAAAGATTTTGCAGTATAAGGGAGAAAGAAAGAATATCATTGTTCCTGAAAAAATCAATGGTGTGGCGCCAAGCGAAATATATATTGAAACACATAATACTTCTTTAATAAGTATTACCTTACCGGATTCTTGTCAAAGATTCTATTCTAAGCCTTTCAATGGGAAATATTGTACAACAAATTTAATAAAGATAGTTGGGAACGGATTAATCAAACTTACGGTTGACAAAGAAAATAGATATCCTAATTTGGTTTTATTAGAAGCAAATCAATTGGAGTATCTGGATTCTAACTGCGACTTTTATGGATTAAATCTTCCTAATGTTACTGAACTATATCTTACGAATTCACATTGTTTATACAAGTGCTCTGCGCCCAAATTACAGGGAGGACGCAACAATTCTTTCAAGGACTGCTATTCTCTTCATGATTTATATACTCCAGACTTAAAGTGGATAGGAGATTTTTGCTTTTATAATTGCTATAAATTAACCAATACTTGTTTTGATAATGTTAATAAAATATATACAAGTGCATTTTCGTTTGCTCGGCAATTAAAACGATTAATTATGCCTGAGTTACAGTATGTGGAACGTACAGGATTAACTGCATGCGGAGCAACACTATTTTATGCTCCGAAACTACAGAATCTTTCTAGTATGTTTGGAACATATAATAAAGGAGGGTATTATCAAAAGTTGATTTTATCTTCAGTGTTTACAGAGTTTGGTGAGGATGCAGAAGGTTATAAAGTTGAAGAAGGGTCTTTTCCACCAAAAGAGTTTTGGTATCATTATCTTATTGACCTTTACGGCACACCGGGAACTTATGTAGAAGAATATGCCAACCGTTTCAATCTTAAATTTGTCCCATTGCCATTGCTGGAATCCGAACCGGAAAATATGGGCGAAAATTCAACCGGCGTGATTGCAGCAGAGGTATTAGGCTTTAATAAACAAGTGCAGTGGTATGGCACCAATCGGAAAGATAATCACGGCGGAATGGCGTTGAGTGGTGAAAATAGCGAAACATTAGATACTTCAAAATACAATTACCGCTATTATTACTGCAAGGTAAAGACCAGTGATGGAGATTATAAGAAAACCATCACCACCGGCGAAAGTAATTTGAGTTTTTATGACTACAATCAAGATACGGTAATCAGCGTTTTTGATGTTTCTATGTTACTCTCTGCTGTCGGTAATGTAACCGCCGAAACAGAAATGTATGACATTAATGAAGATGGTGCCATTGACATGGCAGATATATCCATCTTGCTCAGCAGCGAAATATACGGGATGAATGTGTAAAAAATAATAGTATAATTTTCCAGCCCTAACCGTTACGGTTAGGGCTGTATTCGTTAAAGGATTAAACAAAGTCAAATAAAAAGTAAAAAGAAACAATTGTATGATAATAGTATCCTTGTTAGTATTCTTCATTGTGCGATGATTAACAAAATCGTCATCCACGAAAAAGAAATCATGGGCGGCGAGAATCTCCAGACTGTTGAGATTTACTACAAGTTCGTAGGGATGATATAAATTGAACTGAAATTGAACTGTTTTGTTGACAAATAGTTGTATTAGTGTTAAAATATCTACGGAGGTGAATCAATATGGATAATAAAGAGTATGCAGAAAACTATATTAACTGTATTGCAAAATTATTGAAAATAATAGATTCATTTCCAGAAAGAATGAATAAACTCTTTGCGTTAGTTGGATTTGTGAGAATTGAGAGTAGCACTCAAAATGAGTTTAAAGAGTATTGGAAAAAAGGGAATAAACCCTTCTTAGCTTATATTAATAAAAAAATTAACTATTTAGAATCAACAAATGATCAGAATAAATATGTTGTAGCTTATTCGTTATGTGTATGTTTTGATAGTATAATAACGTATGAAGATACTAATATAGATAGTATGATTTCATTGCATTTTAAAGTGCCAATTATAAAAGATAAACCTGTTTTAGTTTCGGAACCCTTAAACAGCAATTATCGACACATAGGGTTTGAAATTCACCCTAAGTTTAGAGTCAGCACCATTAATGAGATATTTGAAAATGAGGAAGGAACTGATAATAAAGATCGTTCTGTATCTAACAAAGACGTGTTTTCAGGTATCAATAGTTTTCTGAATAATATATGTTATTCAAAATATGACAGCTGTTTTAAAATTCTAGATGTAGTTATTGATTTGCCAGATGACTATAAAAATGAATTTTTATCTGTTGCTTTTTCACCAATTACAAATAGGAGTATTATTAAGTTTAATAGTAAAACAACTCCATATAAGGATATGAATTTTTCAACAAAAGAAAACAAGCCTTTAAGTAAAAATAATAAAAAGTATCTAAAAAAACGTTTCGATAAAGCGTTTTTTAATGCTTGTGCTTCAAATGTTGATATACTGTTTTTTCCTGAACTTTTATCAGTCGATGAACTCGAAGAAACTTGTTTTGATTATAATAAACATGTTCACGAATTATTTGAAAAGGCCCATAGTGAGCAAATGAACACACCTAAATTAATACTTTTGCCTAGCTTTCGTGATGATAAATCAAATCAAGTATCTATTGTATATCAGGATGGAAAAGTATTGGGTAAACAACCAAAACTATATTCGTATGTAAATGTTGATGAACATATTGCTGAAAACATAATTAATGATGAAGCTAAAATATTTGTAATTGTTCATATTCCAGGGTTGAATAGAATTGCGACTTTGATATGCTCTGATTTTTTAACTTGCTCATTTGATATGCAAAAAAAATTGTTTTCTGATATGGGCGTGTCTTTATTACTAGTTCCCTCTCATTCTAGCGGGGAACAAGATTTCATTAATAAATTATCAGAATTTAATAAGTATGGAACGTCTGTGATTTGGGGTAATTGCTGTGGTGCTTCAAAATCGCCAAGGATAATTGGCGGATGTAGTATTGCGGGATATAATCGGGTCTATAAGTTTAATGAATACGCTAACTGTTATGGAAATTGCAGAGAAGGTTGCATTTTTTTAATAACGATTCCAAGTAGCTATACTAGGGTTAATAAAAAAACAATCATTAATGGTGAAATTATAAATCATAAGTAGTTGCTTTATTCGACAAATTGTTAGTTGAGCATATATTATAATTATGCTTATTCAATTTATGCTTATTAAATATAGGGAGGTTAAAAATGAAAGTAGATTCTAAAGTATTAAATAGTTTTGATTTTGACTTAATTGGTTTGTTTAGTGAAAAACAGTATGATATTTTAAAAAAATATGCGTGCGAAAATCAAACCAAGATCATGAGCTATTGGACAAATAATGATTTTGATTCTTTGCAATATATTCTTAAATATGCATCTTCCAAATTGAATTTTTTTGAAAGTTTTTTAAAGCAGAATGAAGAATTATATACTGTGTTTAGAATGGGTGCACTAACGGGAACTAATGAATCGTGTGAAAAACTGCGACATGAAGAACAATACAATACAATTGCTGAAGCTGCATTCAAAAACTTAAATACTATTAAATATTTAAATAGTATCACTAAACTGCTTGAAAGATATGGCGTTTTAACTCATGCTGAAATATCAAATCATTTATCATTAAAGACTTCAACGTTATCTGAAGCGATGAAAAGAATAAGGGATTCAGGAATAATAAGTATTCAAAGTTCTGGTAAGTATAAGATCTATTCTTTAACGGATCTTGGCGTTAGATACGGTAAATTTTTACGTGAAAAAGAAAGAAGCAGTGTTGGAAAAGACGAACTTTTAAGCTCATTAAAGCTTTTAATTAACTCATTAAATAGTACATATGAAATTAAAGAACTAGAGAAAAGCATTTTATCTATTTTGGAAATAGATGCTATTATTAATAATGGTGATAAAATAATGCTACATATCGATAGTCCTAAATGTATTGAGATGAAAAGCCTTCAAGTTGAAGAAATTGAAAATGAGTTAAATGAAAGAATGAAAATAAATTGTAAATATTCCGTTTCTAATAACACTAATCAGAATATTATTGATGCGAGAATTATGAAGTTTCCTGAAAAAGTAAAAGCGTAAAAAGGAGAAATGAATATGAGTGTTAAGAACATTTTGGAAAATGCTAAAGGAAATAAATATGATATCTATTATACTCTATGTAGTGAAATAGTAAAATCAGCATCCCCATACGAAGAGCTAATGAACGTTTTAGAGTTTAATAATAGAGTAGGTAATGATGATGACTTATCTTCGTTTTTGTCTGATGAAGAAATACAAAAGATAGAAAGTAAATATTTCGGTTTAATTAATGAGATTGTTGTTCATTTAACAATTGAAAATCCAAGCAAGGAACTTTTCTATAAAAAATTATATGAAAACATATTTGAGTCAAATCTTTTTTCGCAAAATGACAAATGCAAAACCATCTACTTAAAATTACTATCTGAAAATATACTATTAATTCCATATTATTATGCAGATAACTTGTTAGTGATGGATGATACTAGTTTTAGAGATAGTGTTGATCGTATAAAACCATATATTTTTGAAGCTCTGCATATGTTAAATCGGGATTTTGAGAGTTTTACTGAGCTATCTTCTCAATTGAAACGAATAGAGGAAAAAATTGACAACGATAATGAAAAGAGAGTCTTTTGGGCAGTTATTATTAGAAGAATAATGGATACTAATATGGACACAAATAATTAATAATGCTTTTGAAACAAAGGTATCCTTAACTACAACCCGAGGTCGTCGGTTCAAGTCCGATCTCCGGCTCCAAAAAGGCAGTTCACAAGAACTGCTTCAGCGTGTAGACAAACTCGTTTGTCTACACGCTGGCAGAGGTCTAGAAAGTGAGATGAAATTTGTCAGTCTCTGCGCTGAGGCGTATGTAGATACTCCAAGCAGAGACTGGCAAAAACACAAAATCGCCGTTATATCAGTAAAAAACGGCGATTTTCTAATAGCATATGCTTGTATTTTTCTCTTACTAAAAACTATTTAGGAATTGTCGAGAAAAGCGAAAAGTGTTCTGATTTATAAATCCGTGTGGTTTCAGCCACTTTGTCGACACGCTGAAAGCAGTTCACAAGAACTGCTTTTTTATTGCGTGTCGGCATATTTGTCAGCATCCGCAAGAGCAGTGGCACAGTTGTAGCGCAGCGCATTCAAAAGCAGTTAATAGCGGTAGCAAAATACCGGTTCATATTGTCTGCTTTCACCCGACTTTATAATTAACAATAAGCCAATCCGAATGGATTATTTTATTTTTGAAAGGGAGCCGGGTTGTTTTGAGCAGTTGTAAATCAGATAAAAAAGATGTTGACACGGTGTCAGAATAGTTGTATAATACAATTACTGACACCGTGTCAATTTTAATTTTAAGGAGAACAACTGATGCCGAGAGGTTCTGCACAATTAACCAATGCGCGCAGGGAAGAAATCATCAACGCCTGCAAGCAGTTATATAATACGATGAGCTTTAAGGAGATTACGATTAAAGAAATCGCGTCCTACACCTCCTTCACCCGCCCGTCGATTTACAACTATTTTGAAACAAAGGAAGAAATCTTCCTTGCCATTTTACAAAAGGAATATGAACTCTGGGTGGCGGAGATAGAAAGTGTTATCAACAATAATGAAACGATGACCGGAGAACAGGTGGCAAAAGCGCTCGCTTCGTCCCTTGAGAACAGGGCGCTGCTGTTAAAGCTGATGAGCATGAACCATTACGATATGGAAGCAAACAGCCGTATGGAACGGCTGGTTGAGTTTAAAAAGGCATACGGCGCTTCGCTGACTGCCGTTTCAAGGTTGGTGGATAAATTCTGCAACGATGTTGACAGAAGTGCCTTTATCTATAACTTCTTTCCGTTTATTTACGGCATTTACCCCTATGCGGTTGTTACCGAAAAGCAGAAGGTAGCCATGGAGCAGGCGGGAATTGATTATCAGTATCACTCAATATACGAACTTGCCTATCACTGCGCATTAAAACTATTAAAAAACGCATAAAACGAAACACAACGATTTGAAAGGAAAAAACAGTGATGAAAAATTTACCTAAAATTGCGCTCGGCGCGTGGGCGTGGGGCAATTATGAACTTGAGCATTTTGACCATTTCATCTGTAAGATTCTTGCCACTTATGCTGATGAAATGATTTTGAATGACAGCGGCAAAATTGATTACCGTACCTTTAAGCCGGTATTGTTTGAATTCCCGACTTATGAGTATTTTGTAACAGGCGATAAGCTCGGAAACTGTGCAAAGATGAACCCGTAAAAGGAGAACACTATGAAATATACAAAACTCGGTAATGCGGATTTGAAGGTTTCCCGCATCTGTTTGGGCTGTATGGGTTTCGGCGACAGCGGACGCGGTCAGCACTCCTGGACGCTGGACGAGGCGCATTCGCGCGAAATCATCCAATGCGCTCTTGAGCTTGGCGTGAATTTTTATGATACCGCGATTGCCTACCAAAGCGGCACGAGCGAGCAGTATCTCGGCAGAGCGCTGCGAGACTATGCAAAGCGCGACGAAGTGGTGGTGGCAACAAAGTTTCTGCCGCGCACCCCCCAAGAAATTGAAAACGGAATCAGCGGGCAGCAGCATATTGAAAATATGCTCAACACGAGTTTGAAAAACCTCGGTATGGATTATGTAGATTTATATATCTACCATATGTGGGATTGGAATACGCCGATTGAGGATATTCTTGAGGGACTGCACAATGTTGTCAAAGCAGGCAAGGCAAGATATATCGGCATCTCCAACTGTTTTGCATGGCAGCTTGCCAAGGCGAACGCGATTGCCGAGAAAGAGGGCTTTGCAAAATTCGTTAGCGTTCAGGGGCATTACAATCTTATCTTCCGCGAGGAAGAAAGAGAAATGCTGCCCTACTGTGAAGAAGAAAACATTGCCGTTACCCCTTACAGCGCGCTGGCAAGCGGCAGGCTTTCCAGGCTTCCCGGGGCGCAAACCAAGCGCGCCGCCGAGGATACCTACGCAAAGTTTAAGTATGACGCCACGGAGCAGCAGGATAATGTTATCATTAAGCGTGTGGCAGAGCTTGCCGAAAAGCACGGCGTTACCATGACGGAAATCTCACTCGCGTGGCTACTTACGCACGCGACCGCTCCCGTGGTCGGCGCAACGAAAATGAAACACATTGAAGAAGCGGTAGGGGCTGCCGAGTTCGTTTTGCCCGGCGATGAAATCGCCTATCTGGAAGAACCGTATATTCCCCATGCGCTTGCAGGCGTAATGGCACAAAACAAGCCAAGTGAAGCAAACCAAAAGCATGTATGGTCCACAGGCGATCAGAAAATAGGAGGTAGTGAAGATGAATAAAAAAATAGTACAGACCGCGGGCAGGGAACAACTCGGCGATTTTGCGCCTGCCTTTGCGCATTTGAATGACGATGTTCTCTTCGGCGAGGTGTGGAACGAGCCTGCGCTGGACACCAAAACAAAGTGTATTATCACCGTTGTTTCCCTGATGGCGAGCGGTATTACGGATAGTTCTCTCAAATATCACTTAATCAACGCAAAGAATAACGGCGTAACGAAAGAGGAAATTGCGGCGATTATTACACACTGCACGATGTATACCGGCTGGCCGAAGGGCTGGGCAGTATTCCGCCTTGCCAAAGAGGTATGGAATGAGAAGGAAAAGGCGCTCAATGAAAAAGACCGCTTTTGCAACGAAATTATGTTCCCAATCGGTGAGCCGAATCCGTACGGGCAGTTCTTTAGCGGTAACAGTTATCTTGCACCCGTTTCAACAGAGCAGATTCCGATTTTCAATGTAACCTTTGAGCCCGGTTGCATCAATAACTGGCATATTCACCACGCCAAAAGCGGCGGCGGTCAGCTGCTGATTTGTGTCGGCGGACGCGGCTACTATCAGGAATGGGGGAAGGATGCCGTGGAGATGACGCCGGGTACGCTCATCAATATTCCCGCTGAAGTAAAGCATTGGCACGGCGCGGCGAAGAATTCCTGGTTCGCTCACCTCGCCATTGAAATTGAAGGCGAGGAAACAAGCAACGAATGGCTGGAGAGCGTTGACAGAAACGAATACGATAAACTCAAATAAAATGTCGGGAGGACCTACTATGAAAACGAAAATTTCTTCATTGGTTTTAGCTATATTTCTTATATTAGCTCTTACCGCCTGCAAGGCAGCTTCGCCTAAACAGACCGCTTCTTCACAACCTCAAACGCAAACCGAAGCTTCAAAAGCGCAGGATGAAACGAAGAAAGCGCAAACAAAGGAAGGTAAGATTCTTGTTGTTTATTTCTCCGCAACCGGTACCACCAAGAGCGTTGCCGAGAAAATAGCAAACATCGAAAACGCCGAGTTATATGAAATTAAGGCAGCGCAGGAGTATTCAAGCGCAGACCTTGACTGGAACGACAGGAGCAGCCGCTCCACAAAGGAACAAAACGATAAATCCGCCCGTCCCGAAATTGCAAGCGATACGCTTTCTCTTGCCGGTTATTCCAAAATCTATATCGGTTATCCGATATGGTGGGGCGAAGAGCCGCGCATTATGGATACCTTTGTGGAAAGCTATGATTTTAACGGCATTACAATGATTCCCTTCTGCACATCGAGCAGCAGCGGTATCGGCAGAAGCGGCAAAAATCTCGAAGAGAATGCAAAGAGCGGCAACTGGCTTGACGGTCAGCGCTTCGGTGCCAATGCTTCGGAATCGGAAATTCAGTCGTGGATTGATTCTATAAAATAACAGCGGAGAATAACAGATGCAAATGAAGCAGAAAAATATGATAAGGCGCATGACAGATGTCGGACTGACGGTGCTTCTGCTCTGCCTGATGGCGTATCAGGTCACCGGCGAAGCACTTCACGAATGGCTCGGTATCGGTATGACGGTGCTTGTTATCATTCATCAGCTCCTCAACGCCAAGTGGTACGGTGCGTTGCTGAAGGGAAAATACCACGCCCTGCGTATCACACAAACGGCGGTGAATGTATTGCTTTTGCTGTCTTTTGCGATGACCGCCCTTTGCGGCATGGCAATGAGCGCTCATGCAGTGCCGTTTCTCAACGGTATGCTGCCGGTGTCTTTTGCAAGGCAAATGCACCTCTCGCTGTCACACTGGGCATTTGTGCTGATGGGGCTGCACCTCGGAATGCATATCCCGATAATGGCGGCAAAACTGACCGATAAAAAGAAAAAAGCATTATCCGCTGTTCTCTGCGTTATTAGCGCTGCCGGGCTGTTTTTCTTGCTCAAAAACGGTTTATATAACTATCTGTTTTTCAAAGTGCCGTTTGCCTTTTTCGATGATGAAAAAGCGGCAGTGCTTGTGTTTGTCGAGAATGCCGCGATTTTGCTGTTTTTCGCTTTCATCGGTATGCAGTCGGCGGCGCTTCTTAAGAAGTCAAAAAAGGAAAAACAAGAAAAAGTTCTTTTTCCCATCCTGCTGATGATAATCCCGATTGTTATCGGAAGTGTTCTGTTTACCATTACTGCGTTTTAAAAATCGCTATGAGCGGTTGCCGGCTCGAGTCCGACCAGTAGCTCCAAGGCTTCCCTCGGGAAGCCTTTATTGTTTTAACAACAAGGTTCCGGGGAACCCGCTCAAAATCTGTGATTTTGTCAGCGTGTCGGGTTCTTATTTATGCGGTTTTTCGGGCGTTTTTTGAATTTTGAAATTGAGAAAAACCGGGACCGAATATTCAGAAATTCTTACCCAAATTCCGTGACGAAAAAAACAAATCTCACCCTGAATTTTCGGAGTGAGATTTTTCTGTAATCTGCTCAAGACCATCTAATGACCATCTATGATGTTATTAGGTTAAAACAAGTGCTCGACAAATCAGAAGTTGTTGGGTTCATTGTGTTATGCTTTGATAAAAAGCACATACCGTTTGGGTAATTGTACTTCCGTTTATCGTTTGTTCGTATCCACTTTTTCCGCAAGGCGTTTACGCTGGCGCCTTTCGTGCGCAAGCCCCTCCTGAATTTCGTCCATTCTGCGGAAGACATCAGCTATGACCTCCTGCTCATCCTGCGGGCGTTCCTGTTCCTTGTCGGTATTTCTCGCTTTGATATCCTTTGCAAAGAGCTTTCTGAAAGCAAAACGGACTAACGGCTGAATAAAGAATACTTGAGAGAAGAAGGCAAAAGGAAAGTTGAAGCATATAAGCTTAAGCCAGTTTGCAAGCAGGGTTAAGAGGTTAAAGCCTGCATAGTACGGGTAATAAAGCCATGCGGCGATAAAGCTCATAGTCGGGCACATAATCAGCACCGTGCAGCTGATAATCACCGTTTCAAAAATCATCGGGTGATTCTTTCTCGGGTCAAACATACGGCTTGCCATTTTGAAGGACAGCGGACTGCCCAACAGGATTTCAAGCGTATAAGCGAACGCGAATTCCACAAGCACCACCGCCCAAATCGGCAGCATACACCCAAACATATATACGCCACCCTGTGCGTTAATGGCGTGCAGCACGCTGTCTGCACCCGTGATTTCCATAAGCGTATTTCCGTTGACAACATACAGGCTGTAAAACACATAGGCGTGGACGGTTACGACGACGGTCAGAAAGGCAAAGACCATTCTCTGAAATTGATTTCTCGGCATAAACCTGTCTCCTTTTTGC
>SVOD01000045.1 GCA_015066575.1 Oscillospiraceae bacterium | reverse complement strand
AAACAATACTAAAGGATTTGCTCGCAAATTCTTTCTATTGTGTAGTTTGGTTGGACGAGGGTGCGGGTGTCCCGCCCTTCACTATTCACTGTTCACTATTCACTCAAATAAGGATTTGGGAGCCCGCAAGGGGCTCCGCAAATCCTTATTTGTCAAGGAGATATCATGCAATCGAAGGTTTTAACATTCAACATCACAGGTGAGCAAGCGCGCAAACTGTTTGCCGCGGCGCAAAGCTGCGGCGCGGAGGTTTCCGCCATTTCCCAAGCAGATTTTGAGCAGCCCCTCGGGGCGCTGCTCGGTGCTTTGCCGCGCAAAAATGCGGTGTGCCTGACACCCTTCGGCGAAAAAATGCTCATTATGTGCGGATTTTCGCGCGCGCAAATGGAGCAGTTTTTGGATATACTTAAAAAAGAGCAGGTCACCATTCCCTACAAAGCCATGCTCACGCCGACCAACCTGACCTGGCAGTGCGATGCACTGGTGCGGGAATTGGTCAAAGAGCACGCACAAATACAGCAAATGCGGGGGCAATCCTAAGCCGATTGCTGTGCATTTTTGCTATTTACTTTTCTCGAAAGATTATTTATAATAAGAATATAATCAACGGAGGTAATCAATATGGAAACGAGAGTAGCCATTATCAGCATTATTGTAGAGGAAGGCTCGGCGACGGATGAAGTCAATGCCGTACTCCACGAGTTTAATTCCATTATCATCGGCAGAATGGGTATTCCGTACCGCAAAAAGGATATCGGGATTATCTCCATCGCGGTGGACGGTTCGCAAGATACCATCAACACCCTTGCCGGCAACATCGGCAAGATTGACGGCGTGAGTGCCAAGACCGTATACTCGCAGAAGTAACGATATATCACTAAACCATACTTTCTGACATCAAAAATGCAAATTTAAGGTGAAAGATTGGGCAAAACAGCAAGACACCGCGCGCCCAATGGCGCGCGGTTTTTAATGCGCAAAGCGCACCACCACTCGCCAATATACCAATAGGCTAACGGCTAATAGGCTTGAAAAGGAGAACTATGTCTTTACAATCTACCCCTTCTGCCAACAGAATACACATCGGCTTTTTCGGCAGGCGCAATGCCGGCAAATCCGGCACGGTTAATGCCTTTACCGGGCAGAGCCTTGCGATTGTTTCCGCGACCAAGGGCACCACGACCGACCCGGTGTATAAATCAATGGAACTGCTGCCCATCGGTCCGGTGATGATCATTGACACCCCGGGCTATGATGACGAAGGCGCGCTCGGTGAAATGCGGGTGAAAAAGACACTGCAGGTGTTGCGCAAAACCGACATAGCCGTTTTGGTGGTCGACTGTACCGAACCGCTTGGCGCTTGTGAGGAAGAACTGATCGCGCTTTTCAAGCAGCGGGAAATCCCGTATCTTGTTGCCTTCAATAAAAGTGACTTGCTCGAAACTGTTCCCGCCGCGGGTGCGGGTGAAATCTACATCAGCGCCAAAACAGGGGAGGGCATGACTGCCTTAAAAGAGCGCGTAGCGGCGCTGCGCAGCGAGCAGGTAGCCAAGCCCCTTGCCGGCGATTTGGTGCAGGCGGGCGATACGGTGATTTTGGTCGTGCCGATTGATACTGCCGCCCCCAAAGGTCGCTTGATTTTGCCGCAGGTGCAGACCATTCGCGATTTGCTCGATGCCGGTGCACAGGTGCTCGTTGTCAAAGAAAATGAGCTTGCCAATGCGCTCGCGAATCTCAAAGCGCCGCCGGCGCTTGTCATTACCGACTCGCAGGTGTTTGCAAAGGTTGCGCAAATTGTGCCAGCCGCTATACCGCTGACTTCCTTTTCTATCTTAATGGCGCGCTACAAAGGCTTTTTGGAAACCGCAGTTGCGGGTGCCAATGCACTTGAAAGCCTGAAAGCGGGCGATAGAGTGCTCATTGCCGAGGGCTGCACCCATCATCGCCAGTGCGAAGATATCGGTACGGTGAAAATCCCGCGCTGGTTAAAGCAGTATACCGGCAAAGACTTGGTGCTTGAAACCTGCTCGGGCGGCGAATTTCCCGAAGATGTCAGCGGCTATGCGTTAATTATTCACTGCGGCGGCTGTATGCTCACCGAAAGAGAAGTCAAATACCGCATGCACACGGCGACAGCGCAGGGCGTGCCCTTCACAAATTACGGCATCTTCATTGCCAAAGTTACCGGCATATTAGAGCGCGCGACCTCAATGTTACTTAAATGACAAATAGAGAACTGATAGACAAACTGAATACCGAAAAAGCGCTTCAAAAGAGCGAGTGGGCGCAGTTGTTTGCCACTTTCAGCGAAGCAGACCGCCTGTATGCGGCAGAGCTTGCAAGAGGTATTGCCGACAAGGTGTTCGGCAAAAAGATTTACCTGCGCGGGCTGGTGGAGTTTTCCAACTACTGTAAAAATGACTGCTACTACTGCGGCATTCGCTGCTCCAACCAAAAGGCACAGCGCTATCGCTTAAGCGAAGAAGAAATTCTTCGGTGTTGCGATGAGGGCAGAGAGTTGGGCTTTATGAGCTTTGTGCTCCAAAGCGGTGAAGACCGCGCTTACAGCACCGAAAAGCTTTGCGGCATTGTGCGCGCAATTAAAGCGCGCCATCCCGATTGCGCGGTAACCCTTTCGCTCGGCGAATTGCCGGCAGAAGATTATCGGGCGTTGTACAAAGCAGGGGCAGACCGCTACCTGCTGCGCCACGAAACGGCTGATGAAGCGCACTATGCAAAGCTTCACCCGCAGAGTATGACATTGCAAAACCGCTTAGAGTGTTTAAAGACACTTAAAGCCATCGGCTACCAAACCGGCTGCGGCATGATGATAGGCGCGCCCTACCAAACGCCCGAAACCTTAGCCGAAGATATGCTTTTTATTAAGGCGTTTGAGCCGCATATGGTCGGCACCGGTCCGTTTATTCCGCACCCGGATACACCGTTTAAAGATATGCCGCAGGGCTCTTTTGAAACCACACTGTTGGTGCTTTCGCTCATTCGCATTATGCTGCCCAAAACACTCTTGCCTGCCACCACGGCGCTGGGAACGATTCACCCCTTGGGCAGGGAAGCGGGCATTCAAGCCGGCGCGAATGTGCTCATGCCGAATTTGTCACCGGTTGCGGTGCGCGAAAAATACGCGCTGTATGAAAATAAAATCTGCACCGGCGAGGAGTCGGCACAGTGTGTGCACTGCCTCAAAACTCGCCTTGCCTCGATTGGCTATGAGGCGGTGGAGAGCAGAGGAGATTATCAATATTGAATGCGGAATGCAAAAAAACGGAATGATAGGTAGCAACGCAAGCGTTGCGTTATAACGCAGTTCGCTTTTTCGAACTCGCTGACTGCCGACTGCCGACTGCTGACCGCTTAATAATTGTAAATAGTTTTCATAGGAGATAGATTATGTATAACCCCAAATCATTAAAAGCAGAAGAATTTATTGACGATGCCGAGGTATTGGCAAGCTTGGAGTATGCCGAGCAAAACAAGCATAACCGCGAGTTGATTGAACAAATCCTCGAAAAAGCCGCGCCCAAAAAGACAGGGCGAGGCACCGAGTGCGCCGGTTTAACCCACCGCGAAGCGAGCGTGTTGCTCGCCTGTGACATTCCCGATTTGGTCGAGAAGATGTATCAACTTGCCAACGACATTAAGCAGGCGTTTTACGGCAACCGCATTGTGATGTTTGCGCCGCTGTATCTTTCCAATTACTGTGTCAATCAGTGCGTTTACTGCCCTTACCATTACCAGAATAAGAGCATTCCGCGCAAAAAGCTTACCCAAGAGGAAGTCAAGCAGGAAGTCATTGCCTTGCAGGATATGGGGCACAAGCGCTTGGCGATTGAAGCGGGCGAAGACCCGGTCAATAACCCGATTGAGTATATTTTGGAGTGTATTAAAACCATTTACTCCATTCAGCATAAAAACGGGGCGATTCGCAGAGTCAATGTCAATATTGCCGCGACCACGGTTGAAAACTACAAAAAGCTTCACGATGCAGGCATCGGCACTTACATATTATTCCAAGAGACTTACCACAAGGAAAGCTACGAGAAGCTGCACCCGGCAGGACCCAAGCACAACTACGCCTACCACACCGAAGCGATGGACAGGGCAATGGAAGGCGGCATTGATGATGTCGGCTTAGGTGTGCTGTTCGGGCTTGAGCTTTATAAATATGAATTTGCCGCGCTGCTCATGCATGCCGAGCACCTGGAAGCGGTGCATGGGGTAGGTCCTCACACCATTTCCGTGCCGCGCTTAAAGCGCGCCGATGATATTGACCCCGATGCGTTTGATAATGGCATTGATGACGATACCTTTGCCAAAATTGTGGCGTGTATTCGCATCGCTGTGCCCTATACCGGTATGATTATTTCCACCCGCGAGAGCGAGCAGTGCCGCAATAAGGTGCTCGATTTGGGCGTTTCGCAGATTTCGGGCGGTTCGCGCACCTCGGTGGGCGGCTATGCCGGTTATAAAGCGGATGAGCGCCCTCACGACACCGAGCAATTTGATGTTTCCGACCAGCGCTCGCTCGATGAAGTGGTTAAGTGGCTGATGGATTTGGGATATATCCCGTCTTTCTGCACAGCGTGCTACCGCGAGGGCAGAACCGGTGACAGGTTTATGAGCCTGTGCAAAACCGGGCAGATTCTCAACTGCTGCCATCCGAATGCGCTGATGACGCTCAAGGAATTTTTGGAAGATTACGCTTCACCTGCCACGAAAGAGACCGGTGAGAAGCTCATTCGCGAGGAATTGGAGAAAATCCCCAACGAAAAAGCACGCAAATTGGCAAAAGAGTATATTGAAAACATTCATTTAGGCAAAAGAGACTTCCGTTTCTAAAAAGGCACACAACCGCCGTTTGTAAAGCGACTTAGCTTTACAAATGGCGTTTTTTCTTGTCTTTATACGGCGGTTTTTGGATTGTGTATCTAAAAATCGGCGCCAATACAGCGGTTTTGGTAACCGTGGGCTTTGCGCCAAAAAAGTGGTTGTTTGCCTATTTTGTAAAGTTTAATCACTTTACAAAATTACTTTCTTGACAAAGTATTTTTTTAAAAATATAATGGAGATGAATAGTAATACTATTACTATAGAAGAAAAAAGGAGTGAAAATCATGGCAAATAAGTTGATTGCGTATTTCTCCGCAACCGGCACCACCCAGACTGTTGCAGAGAAGCTTGCAAAAGTCAGCGGCGTGGATTTATATGAAATCACCCCGCGCATCCCGTATACAAAAAAAGACCTCAATTGGATGAATCCGCTTTCACGCTCCTCAGCGGAAATGAAGGGTCATGCACCGCACCCGCGCATTGTGGTTGACGATGTAAGAATTGCCAATTATGATACCATTTTTATCGGTTTCCCGATTTGGTGGTATGTGGCACCGACTATTATCAATTCCTTTTTGGAGGCGCATAATTTTGAGGGTAAAAAGGTGGTGCTCTTTGCCACAAGCGGCGGCAGCGGCTTTGGCAAAGCGATTGAAAAACTGCAGCCGAGCGCACCGCAAACCGAGTTTGTGGCGGGAGAAGTTTTTAACGGCTTTTTCTCCGATGAGCAGTATAAAGATTTTATTGAAAAGTATAACTAAAAGAAAAGCTTTAGCGCGCGCTAAAGCTTTTTCTTTTGTAGCATTGCAAGATACCAAAAACTATGCTAATATTGTATCAATATCGGTATGGGGGTGAAAATTTGGGGATGAACAAATTGCAGGCAAACATTTGCCTTATTTGCGTTACACTTTTGTGGTCTACGGAAGTGATAATCTTCGCCTGCATACCCGACAATGTGGTTCCTTTTGCCACCACGGCGATTACAAATTTAATCGGTGCAGCTTTACTCTTTCTTTTCTTTTTTAAAAGGATACGAGCAGAAATCAAAGCAGGAGGGAAAAAACTGCTTTTGAGAATCCTTTTGCTTTCTGTACTTAATTGCGCTTATAATGTTATGTATTTGTACGGTCTGAAAACATTTGATGTTTCCACGGGCGCTTTTACCATTTCCATGACCGGCGTCATTTTGCCCGTTCTGCTCTTTATGGGCAAAAAGAAAGTGCAGAAAAAAACATGGTTTTCCGCCGGCATGGTGTTTGCGGGTATTCTCGTTTCATACATCAGCAAAATTGGGCATATTAACCCGTTCGGTCTTTTAATGATTGTAGGCGGTTGTGTGATTCGCGCCGTGTATATTATCAAGTTAAATGATTATGCAAGAGAACATGACCCCGTGTCGCTTTCGGCGTTTATTTCACTGCTTGTGGGTGTATACAGTTTTATCATTTGGCTGTGTATGCAACCTGCGACCTTCGCGGCAATCGAGTGGAATTCCCAAATTATAGCGAGTTTGTTTATTTATGCTTACTTCATTGTGGCACTTGCACAAACATTAAATATTTTTGCACAAAGGCGGGCAAGCGCCGCTTCATCAACCATTATCTATTCGTTGGAAATTGTTTTCTCACTCATATGGGGGATGATTATGCCCGAAAGCATGGTGGAGCGCGTGACACCCGACATCTTTATGATGCTCGGCGTCGTGTTTATTCTTTTGGGCAACATGTCCGAAATTATAGATTTTTCTCACTTCAAATTTTTAAAGAAAGGGCGTGAGAAAATTGGCTGAGAAAAAGAATAGAAGCTTTTTGCGCAAAGCGGCGATTTTTACGGCTTTGATTGCGGTCTATTTGATTGTTGCCATTCCGTTTAAAGTGATGGAAGTGATTCCCGGGTTTACGGACATTCGACCGGTTTCCATGTTAATGCCGGTTTACGGTATCTTTTTCGGCATACCCGGGTGCATCGCATATGCGATTGGGAATTTGATTACCGATATTATCAGCGATAGCCTGCGCTGGTCGTGTATTGCGGGCTTTGCGGCAAACTTTGCGGGACCGTTTTGTTACTGGCTGTTTTGGGCAAGGCTTTCAAAACAATCCTTTACACTCAGAAACCACAAAAACTTGCTCAAACATATTTTACTGATTCTTGTTGACGCCCTTTTGGTGGCAGGAATGATTACACCGTTTGTGGTGCTTTCTTACCCCGATGTAGATGCAAAACTGTTTTTTGTGATGGTGTTGATTAACTCAACGGCTTTCCCGATACTCATCGGCATCCCGCTCATTATTCTCTTGCAGGATGAATTGGGGCTGAAACCCATTTATTTGCCAAGGAAAGATAAGCAGATAACAAGGCACAAGACATAAAGCACAAGGCATAAGTAAGGACGAGCATTGCTCGTCCGCTTTTTTTAGCCGTTAGCAGTTGGCGGTTCGTAGGCGGCAAATCGTTTAGTGCTAAACGATTCGAATAGAATGCAGCTTAAAAAAATGATTTGCCGCAGTTTTTGCTTATTGCTTAAATGGCTCTGCTAAATCTTGTTTTAAAGTGCAAATTTCGGGGAATACTAACACAAGCGGTGATACCGACTCAATGAATAAGGAGAGACAGAGATGTTCAAACACGAAAAGCAGCTTTTTCACCCGGTAGCGGTGGAAAAACCGAACCCGCAGTACGCTGCGCTGCTGCACGAGCAATTAGGTGGAGCAAACGGCGAACTCAAGGCTGCCATGCAGTATATGGCGCAGAGTTTTCGCATTAAAGACCCGGAAATTAAGGATTTATTTCTTGACATTGCCGCAGAGGAATTGGGGCATATGGAAATGGTGGCGCAGACCATTAACCTGCTTAACGGGCACGATGTGGATGCGGCAAAGGTCGATGCGGGCGAGGTGCAAAGCCACGTGATTTTGGGCTTGAACCCCGGGCTTATCAATGCTTCCGGCTACTCTTGGACAGGGGACTATGTTTCCGTGACAGGCGATTTGTGCGCGGATTTACTCTCAAATATTGCTTCCGAGCAAAGAGCCAAAGTGGTCTATGAGTACCTCTATCGACAAATAGAAGATAAGAAGGTCAGAGAAACGATAGATTTTCTTCTTAACCGCGAAGAAGCGCATAACAAGCTCTTTAGAGAAGCCTTCAACAAGGTACAAAAGACCGGTTCCAACCGCGATTTCGGCACGACCAAAGCGGCAAAGATGTATTTCAGTATGTCCGAACCTTCACCCGAAGACAGCGATTTTGATGCCGGCAAAACCGACCCGGTTTCGTTTCGGTAATCGGGACAACACAGACCGCAAAAGCAAAAACCTCCTGCTCAAAGAGCAGGAGGTTTTAAAGTATTTGTTTAATTATTTACCGTAGTTTTCATCGTATGCAATTCTTGCAACGCCGTCTTTAAAAGCAGCTTCATAAACTGCCTTGGAAACAGCTTCCTTCACGCCTTCGTCGAAAGCGTAAGGGATGATGTGGTCAGCCTGAAGCTGGTCAGCGGGGATAAAGTCAGCCAAAGCATAAGCGGCGGCAATCTTCATACCCTCGGTGATGTCGCTTGCGCGTGCATCCAAAGCACCTCTAAACAGACCGGGGAAGCAAAGCACATTGTTGATTTGGTTCGGGAAGTCCGAACGGCCGGTACCGACAATGGCAGCACCTGCTTCTTTAGCAAGGTCGGGCATAATTTCGGGAGTCGGGTTACTCATGGGCAGCACAATCGGGTCTCTGTTCATGGAGCGCACCATATCCTGGCTGACAATGCCGGGACCGGAAACACCGATAAAGATGTCGGCGCCCTTCATAGCATCGGCAAGAGAGCCCTGTCTCTTCGCACGGTTGGTGAACTTGGAAACCTCAATCTTGGAAGCGTTACCCTCAAGTCTCGGGTCGCCTTCGCAAATCATGCCTTTTCTGTCGCACATAATGACATTTTCGCCCTTCAAGCCTAGGCTGATAAGCAGCTTGCAGATAGCAACGCCGGCAGCGCCTGCGCCACTCATAACAGCGGTGCAATCCTCTAACTTCTTACCGGTTAATCTCATAGCGTTGATAATAGCGGCACCGCAGATAACGGCAGTACCGTGCTGGTCATCGTGGAAAATCGGAATGTCGCATTTCTCTTTGAGCTGTCTTTCAATTTCGAAGCAACGGGGAGCTGCGATATCCTCGAGGTTTACACCACCGAAAGAACCTGCAAGAAGCTCAACGGTTCTCACGATTTCATCAACATCCTTAGAGCGAACGCAAAGCGGAATAGCATCCACATCGCCGAACTCTTTAAAGAGCACGCATTTACCTTCCATAACGGGCATACCGGCTTCGGGGCCGATGTCACCGAGACCGAGAACAGCAGTACCGTCAGTCACAACAGCAACGGTGTTCCAACGGCGGGTAAGGTCGTAGGACTTATCAATATCTTTTTGAATCTCAAGGCAGGGCTGTGCTACACCGGGGGTGTAAGCAAGGCTGAGAGCCTCTTTCGAGTCAACCTTTGCGCGAGCGATAACTTCAATTTTACCTTTCCACTCTTCGTGGAGTTTTAATGATTCTTTTGCGTAATCCATTGGTAATCAATACCTCCTTATTATTAATTAGGAATGAGGAGTGAGGAATGAGGAATTAAAGGCGGTGCCGCGAGCGGCACATTTTAATGATTCATCAATCCTTCTTCATTCTCGGTGTATATTACAGGCGGGCGTGGAAACCCGCCTGTACAGTATTTAATCATTCATTCGGAGTGCAAGGTGGCTTCAAATCGGGTGCGGGTGTCCCGCCTTTTAATTCCTAATTCCGCATTTCGCATTCCGAATTAAGACAATTGCCTGTGGCAATTAGTCTTCAAAGGGGAAGTGGTAGTCCAAACCGAACTCGTCGCGAATTGCGATAAATTCTTTTTGTACACTTTCATTAATCGGCACACCGCCGTTGGCTTTTCTGTCAAGATAGACAAGGTGCTCTTTCTCGTTGGCAGTGTAAATTCTTTCCTGACCGGGAGCCTTCTTGGAAGCTCTGATTTCGCGCAGGATGTTACCGGCAACCTTGCGGCACATTTCTTCGCCTAAGAAGTGGTTTGTATCAATGGCAATAAAGAAGTGACCAAGGTGATACGGTCTGAGGTTGCCCTCTTCGTCTTTACCGTCAAGGTCTTTTAAGAACATACCGTTTTGAAGCACAGCGCTAAGGAGTTCTACTACCATACCGTAGCCGTAGCCTTTGTAACCGCCGAGGTCTTCGCCGATACCGCCAAGAGGAGTGAGAGCAGCGGTGCCCTTACGAATCTTAGCGAGAGCTTCGGTAGCGTTACCTTCGCAAGCAGTACCGTCTTCATTAATAATGGTGCCGGGATGCACATCTTCACCGATTCTGGAATAGTACTCGATTTTACCGTTCTGCGTAATGGAAGTTGCGCAGTCGATGATGAAATCAAAATCTTCGTCAGTCGGGATGCCGATGGTCAGCGGGTTGGTACCGAACATACCTTCCACACCAAAGGTCGGTGCAACGGAGGGACGCGCGTTGGTACCGGTAATACCGATGCAACCTTCTTTACAAGCCATGGAGGGGTAGTAACCGGCAATACCGTAGTGAGAAGAGTTGCGCACGGCAACCATACCCATACCGTATTTCTTTGCTTTTTCGATAGCCATGCTCATAGCCTTGTGGGAAATGACGTGACCCATACCGTCATGACCGTCAATCACAGCGGTGGTTTCGGTTTCTTTCACAATTTCAATCTCGGTTACGGGATTGACGACCCCTGCCTTAATTCTGTCAAGATAGATGGGCTTAAAGCGGTTTACACCGTGGGAGTTAATGCCTCTCTTGTCAGACTCAACCAATACATTTGCGATGATAGCAGCATCATCTCTCGGGATACCGTATTTTTCGAATACATCGGTCATAAAAGCTTCAACATAATCGAAATCTACACAATTTTTGTTAGCCATTTTTACATCTCCTATAAATAAATTTTTTCAAAATTTATAGTGTTCAGTTTTCAGTTTTTAGTTTTCAGTTGTGCCGCTTTGCGGCATATTCTGAACACTGAACACTGTCAACTGCTGAAGATTGATACAATCAATCTTCAGCTTCAATCCATTTGAATGAGCGCTCGACAGCTCTCTTCCAGCCGTGGTAGAGCTTATCTCTCTCTTCAACCGGCATCAGTCTGTTAAAGACCTTGGCAACCTCACGGTTGTTTTCGATTTCATCGGTATCTTTCCAAAAACCGACGGCAAGCCCTGCCATATAGGCAGCACCCAAAGCAGTGGTTTCCACATTCTTGGGTCTGTTGACCTCGCAACCGATAAAGTTTGCCTGGATTTGCATCATGATATCGGAAATGGAAGCGCCGCCGTCTACACGCAGGCTCTGCAGTTCAATGCCGCTGTCATCGGTCATCGCTTCGAGCAAGTCGGTCATTTGGAAACAGATGCTCTCTAATGCCGCGCGGCAGACATGCTCTCTGGTCACGCCTCTGGTGATGCCGACCATCACGCCTCTGGCATACATATCCCAATAGGGAGCGCCCAGACCCGTGAAGGCGGGAACGAGGTAAAGACCGTTGGAGTCTTCCACTGTTTCGGCGAATTCATCGCACTGTTTCGGAGTATCAACCAAGTGCAGGCTCTCTTGCAGCCACTTAATGACCGCACCTGCAATAAAGGCGGAGCCCTCCAGGGAATAGGTAACCTTGTCACCGATACCCCAAGCGACATTGGTTAAGAGGTTGTTTTTGGAGTTTACTCTCTTGTCGCCTGTATTCATCAGAAGGAAGCAGCCGGTGCCGTATGTATTCTTTGCCATGCCGGGTTCAAAGCAGCCTTGACCGAACAGAGCGCCGGGCTGGTCGCCGATAGCGCCTGCCACCGGAACGCCTGCCAATTCTTCCAAACCGAGCAGGTTTTCGGCAACTTCGCCGTATACCATGCTGGACGGAACGGGCTTGGGCAGCATTTCCATCGGGATATCTAACTGCTCGCAAAGGAAGGGGTCCCAATCGAGTTTGTCGATATCAAAGAGCATGGTGCGCGAAGCGTTGGAGTAGTCGGTCACATGGGCTTTGCCGCCGGTAAGCTTCCAAATAATCCAGGTTTCTACCGTACCGAAGAGCAATTTGCCCTCTTTGGCGCGCTCTCTGGAGCCGGGCACATGGTCTAAAATCCATTTGATTTTGGTGCCGGAGAAGTAGGCGTCAATAATCAAGCCGGTGTGCTCTCTGACATAGGGCTCCAAGCCTTTTGCTTTTAAGTCTTCACAAATATCCGCGGTGCGGCGGCATTGCCACACAATGGCGTTGTGAATGGGCATGCCGGTTTCTTTATCCCACACAATGGTGGTTTCTCTCTGGTTGGTGATACCGATTGCCTTGATGTCTTTGGCGCTGAAGCCTTCCACTCTCTTAGCGCGCTTTAACACCTGTGTAACGGCGTTGAGCTGGCTGTAGAGAATGTCCATCGGGTCGTGTTCCACCCAACCTGCCTTCGGGTAGATTTGAGGATACTCAAGCTGACCCTTGGCAAATGCATTACCTTGTTTATCGAAGATAATGGCACGGGAACTGGTAGTGCCTTGGTCTAACGATAATACATATTCTGCCACAACATTTTCCTCCTATAAAATGTAATTCGTTTAAATATTATTAAACATATTACAACTATATCATATTTATTGGTAATTTTCAATAATCAACAGGCATAAAATGGGAGATTTTTTCCGGCGTTTTTGGTGAAAAAGACGAAAAAGACGGAGCAATGTAACCATTTTTGCGATTTTTCTTGCTAAATATTGTTTAAAACTATATAATATATTGTTAGCAGTCAGCATATTGTTAGCAGTCAGCCTGTCGGCATGTTGGTGAAAGGGAAGACCGGCTCTCACCTGAATGTTACAGTGCCGCCTTGCGACACCACCATTCGCAAACGACTGATATGCGAATCAGCCAACAGCAAAACGGGAGGTTTCTATGATTGACATTCATGCCCACATACTGCCGCAGATTGATGACGGCGCCCAAAGCAAAACCATGGCATTTCAAATGTGCGAAATGGCTGCGCGCGGCGGCGTTACCGACATTATTGCCACACCGCATATGATGGATTTATATGCGTGTGATGAGTTCTGCGAAAAAGTGAATGTCAGAGTTGATTTTATGAATAGCTTGATGGAAGAAAAGGGGATAGACCTGCGCGTTCACAAAGGTGCGGAAGTTTATGCTTCTTCCGATATTCTTTTTTCTCCGGATTTGCGCCCCTTTGCTTTAGCCGGGTCGCGCTATCTGCTGTTTGAGTTTGATTTCGGCGAGGCAACGCTGGGCTATGCTAAAGAGGTGGCAAGCGTCATTCTTTCGCAGGATTTAATCCCTGTATTGGCGCATCCCGAGCGCTACCGCTTTACACTGAGTAATTATGAAAATATTAACCGCCTGGCGGATTGCGGCGTTTTGTTCCAGTGCAATTTAGGCTCCCTGACAGGGGAACTCGGTAAGAAAGAATCTGTCTTGGCAAGAGAAATGCTCAATGCCGGCGCTGTCTCGTTTTTGGCAACGGATGCGCACAGGGTGGAGTTTCGCAACACGGATATTCCGAGCATGTTAGAAGGAATTAAAGAATTTAAAAAGAAAGTGGATTATACTAAAATAGAACCGCTTTTAACCGAAAATCCCGCAAAACTGCTCCGTGGCGAGCACGTGGGGAACCCTTCATTTGCTACGCTTAAAAAGAAACTGTTTTAACCTTACAGGTGCAAGGTTAATGCGGAATTCGAAACAGCAGCGCATAGCGCTGCGTGAAGTTTGCTATGCAAGTGAAGTTGCTACGCAGTGAAGTTTGTGTAAGGCACAAGTGAAGTTTCGGCTGCGCCAAAGTTAAGGGCGGGACACCCGCACCCGATTGGAAAGATTCCTCGACGCTCGGAATGACAAACACTGTCATATTGAGCGAAGCGAAATATCTCGCGGAAAAGATGAAAATGTAAAAAACAGGAATTCTTCACTGTATTCGGAATGATAGAACAGTGTCATCTCGACCGAAGCGGAGAGATATATAAAATTGTACATCTTGCATTGGCAAGATTTCATTCCCGCAGGGAATTTCATCACGAGGTGATTTCATTCACCGCAGGTGAATTTCATTGTGAGCGTAAGCGAACGACAGAGGGGTAGCCCGGTTTGCGGAGCAAACAAAACAATCAAAGTCGGTTCGATGTTTCCATCTTAACTGCTTCTTGTCGCCCCTTGACAGGGGAGATGTCGGCACAGCCGTCAGAGGGGTAGATAATTAACAACATTAACTTTTTGTACAACTTTACTATAAAACACATCTCAAACTATGCAAAATAACGAAAACCTGCTTTGTGCAAAAAGTAGAAATTTTGGCAAAATATTTGTGCATTTTCTGTGCAAATATCCAAAAAAATAAATTTGAGAAAAACTTTTCTTGACTTTATTATATAGGTGCGGTAGAATATTGACGTTGCTCTGGCGTCAATATTATTTTATATATAGAGCAGAGCATGATATGCGTTGATTCGGAAGGTGGCAATCCGCTTGAGATTGGGAATTTCCGAGGAGTATGTCCGATTTTAAACCGGGCGCAAAAGTCGGCGGAAATATTAACCCGATTTCCTGCCGCGGGCTAAACCAATCCGGAAGAACTTGCGGTTTCCGGACTTTACAAAACACCGGGTATGAAACACACGGGAGAGTTGTTAGTTTAGCCGCCCCGAAACTGCCGCGAGGCAGAATTAGGAAAGGAGCCAAAACCATGGCAAAGAATGTAAAAATCAGAATCAGACTCAAAGGATACGACCACAATATCGTGGACCAAGCATCTGAACTCATTGTTGAAACTGCAAAGCGCACGGGCGCAAAGGTCAGCGGTCCTATCCCGCTCCCGACCGAAAAGGAGATCATCACCATTCTCCGCGCCGTTCATAAGTATAAGGACAGCCGTGAGCAGTTTGAGCAAAGAACCCACAAAAGGCTTATCGATATTGTCAGACCTTCCAACAAGACCTTGGAAGCATTGACAAATCTTGAGCTTCCTGTTGGCGTTGATGTTGACATTAAGAGCTTTTCTCAAGAGTAATTAAGAGCCAACCAATCGTCGTCAGGTCATGTCGGCCGGTCCGGTGAGAGTAAATGATATTGCATTTGCACCGGACTATCGACCAATAACCAAAGGAGGAATATTTAGATGAAGAAAGGTCTCATCGCAAAGAAAATCGGTATGACCCAGATTTTCGCTGAAGACGGTGCAGTTATCCCTGTAACAGTTGTAGAAGCAGGCCCCTGTGCAGTCGTTCAGATCAAAACCGTAGAGAAAGACGGTTACGCAGCAGCGCAGTTAGGTTTCGGCGAGTTAAAGCTCAACAGAACCAACAAGCCGATGCAGGGTCACTTTAAGAAAGCAGATGTTGCTCCCAAAAAGTACCTCAGAGAGTTTAAGCTCGATGACCTCGACAGCTTGAACCCCGGCGACATCATCAAAGCAGATGTGTTTGAAGTAGGTGACATCGTTGATGTCAGTGGCACCAGCAAGGGTAAAGGTACAGCGGGTGCAATTAAGAGATGGAACTTCAGCAGACTGAAAATGTCTCACGGTACTGGTCCGAATGCGCGCCATGCCGGTTCCTTGGGCGCTTGCTCCGATCCCTCAAGAGTATTTAAGGGTAAGAAGTTAGCAGGTCATCTCGGTGCAGAGAAAGTCACGGTGCAAAACCTCAGCATTGCTAAGGTAGATGCAGAAAACAACCTCATTGCGATTAAGGGTGCCATTCCCGGTGCAAAGGGTTCCGTTGTTACCGTAGCCAGCGCCGTCAAAAAAGCGTAAAGGGGGATTAGAACATGCTCAAAGTAAAAGTAGTAGATACCGCAGGTAAAAAGGTATCCGATCTTAAATTAGCTGAAGGCATTTTCGGTATTGAGCCGAACAAGGCGGCAATGCACTTGGCAGTTGTCAGCTACCTTGCTCATCAGCGCCAGGGCACACAGTCAACCCTTACTCGCTCCGAAGTAAGCGGCGGCGGCAAAAAGCCTTGGAGACAAAAAGGCACAGGCCGTGCGCGCCAGGGTTCCACCAGAGCTACTCAGTGGATTCACGGCGGTATCGCACTTGGTCCCAAGCCCAGAAAATACAAAGTCGGTATGACAAAGAAAACAAAGAGATTGGCTTTAAAGTCCGCTTTATCCGCCAAGACTGCAGCAGAAGAGCTTGTTGTGCTTAACGAGTGGAAGCTTGATGAAATCAAGACCGCCAAGGCTGCAGAAGTCTTAAGGGCTGTTAAAGCCGGCAAGAAGACTTTGATTGTTTTACCGGAAAAAGACGAGAATATCTATAAGAGTGCAAGAAACATTGCCGGTGTGAAGGTTGCAACCGTTAACACCATCAACACTTATGATATCCTTAATGCCAACAGCCTGGTTGTGACCGAAGCGGCTGTCAAGAAGATTGAGGAGGTGTACGCATAATTATGAAACTCGCTCAAGATATTATCATTAAACCGATTATTACCGAAGCAAGTATGATGGCGGCACAGGAAGGTAAATACACTTTTAAGGTTGCCGATAAAGCCAACAAGATTGAAATCAAGCAGGCTTGCGAAGAGCTTTTCGATATCAAGGTTGCCAAGGTAAACACCATGCCCGTCAGAGGTCAGAAGAGAAGACAGGGCGCGTCCGAAGGTCGTACAGCTAACTGGAAAAAGGCTATCGTCACGATCACTAAAGATTCAAAGACTATCGAGTTCTTTGACGGACTTATGTAATTAATTAGTTTATTATTAAAATATTGAGCAAATGATGTATGGAATAGGCATGTTCCGCGAAGTTTGTTCAGAATAGGAGAGTAAAGAAATGCCAATTAAATTTTACAATCCTACCACTCCCGGCAGAAGAGGGATGTCCACAACAGATTATAGAGGTCTTTCCAAGGTAGAGCCCGAAAGAAGCCTCTTAGAGCCTGTTAAGAAGCATT
>SVOD01000165.1 GCA_015066575.1 Oscillospiraceae bacterium | reverse complement strand
GCCCATTCGCTAATATGCCAATATGCTAACTGCTAATAGGCTTCAAATAAGGATTTGGGAGCCCGCAAGGGGCTCCGAAAATCCTTATTTGTCGAGCCTTCCGAAAACACCTGCTGTTTCCAAATCTTTTAGCAAAAAGGTGTTGCCCTCCAACATCACATAGGCGTGGGGGCTGTTTTCTTTCGGAATCGAGACTGAACCGCAGTTGATGTAGATAAAGTCGCCCATATCCGTCAATTCCGGCACATGAAAATGCCCGTTTAAGAGTACATAGCGCTCGCGCAGCGCAAAGGGTCGCTCTTTATTATAGTGATGCCCATGGGTCAGTACCAGGTGCATGCCGTTGACTTCGACTTCTTTATAGGTTGCCGTCACATCAAAATCAAGCACCATTTGGTCGACCTCTGCCTCACAGTTACCTCGTACCGCTACAATCTTTTCTTTAAGCGGATTGAGCATGGCTATCACCTGTTTGGGCGCATAGTCGCGCGGTAAATCGTTGCGCGGCCCGTGGTACAAAATATCCCCCAATAAAAATATTTTATCAGGCTGCTCCGATTGTATTCTCTCTAATAACTTTTGGCAGTAATAAGCACTGCCGTGGATATCCGAGGCAATGAGAACTTTCATAAAACTCCTTTGCAAATAAGAATTCGCATTGCCAAATTCTTATTTTAAAAAATGCCGCCTCGGGTTGCACTCCATACGAGAGTGCCCCTTTGGCGGCAATCATTTACCTGTCTTCTCTAAAGTATGATAAGCCGAGGGATGCCGGCGGAAGGTTCTCCTTTTTCTTACGGATGCTGACCATAATCAAGACAATAATCGTTACAACATACGGCAGCATCTTAAACAGCTCTTGCGAACGCATCGACATACCGGGAATGAAAATATACACAATATAAAGACCACCGAATACAATTGAGCCGAAAATACTCAGGTTCGGGCGCCATACGGCAAAGATAACCAGCGCAATCGCAAGCCAGCCTCTATCGCCGAAGCCTTCGTTGGACCACACACCGTTGGCATAGTCCATTACATAGTAAATACCGCCAAGCCCTGCAATCATCGAACCGATACAGGTTGCCAAGTATTTGGAACGGTTGACATTGATGCCTGCCGCATCTGCCGTTGCCGGGTTTTCGCCGACGGCTCTCAGGTGCAGACCGCCTCTGGTTCTCTTTAAGAAAATCGCCATTACGATTGCCACGATAATGGCAAAATACGCTAAGAAGCTGTAAGAACAGAACAGCTTGCCGAACCAACCGAGGCTCTCGGCAAAGGGCAGTTTCTTGGTAAAGAATGCGCTGGTTCTGGTCAATGCAATCGAAGGGATATCACTGCCGGTGAGCTTGACCAAAGAAGCGCCGAAGAAGTTACCGAAGCCCACACCGAAGGTGGTCAGTGCCAAACCGGTCACATTTTGGTTGGCGCGCAGCGTAACGGTCAAGAAACAGTAAATCAAACCGCCGAGCAGCGAAACAAGCAGACAGCTCATCAGCGGAATAAACACCGCCAAGAACGGGTTGAGATTCTCTGTGGCAGGCACGGAGTTTTCATAAAGAAATGCGCCGATAACGCCGCCGATGCCGCCCATATACATAATACCGGGAATACCTAAGTTTAAGTTGCCGGATTTTTCGGTTAAAATTTCGCCGGCAGAGCCGTATAACAGCGGAATGCCTTGCACCACGGCGCGAGGGAAAAAGCTTAAAAGTGTTGCAAACATATTACTCACCCTCCTTATGGCGTTTGATAAATTTCAATTCATAATTGATAAAGAATTCACAGCCGATGATAAAGAACAGGATGATACCCGTAATAATATCGGAAACCGCTTTATCAATGCCGTAGACGGTTGAGATTTCACCGGCACCCTTCTGCATAAAAGCAAGCAACAGCGCCGTGGCAATCATATAAAACGGGTTAAACTTCGCCAACCACGAAACCATAATTGCGGTAAAGCCGCGGCCGCCGGCAATGGAGCTGTTAATGGTATGGTCTTTACCGCCGACAATGAGCAGCCCTGCCACACCGCACAGCGCACCGGAAAGAAGCATCGTGCGAATAATAACTTTATTGACATTAATACCGATATAGCGCGCGGTATTTTCGCTCTCGCCGACAACGGTCAGTTCATAACCGTGTTTGGATTTATTTAAATAAATGTATAGCACAACGGTTAAGATTAACACCACAATGATGTTTAAAATATAATCGTTGTTGCCGATGCGCGGCAGCCAGCCAAACTGAATTTCGCCGACCGTACCGGCGCCCTTGGTTTTCTCCCACACCATGGCAAAGTAGGAAACCAACTGAATCGCCACGTAGTTCATCATCAGAGTGAACAGGGTTTCATTGGTGTTAAAGCGCGCTTTAAAAATTGCGGGGATGAGCGCCCAAATTGCGCCTGCTAAAATACTCGCCACAATCATCACGATAAGCAGCAGACCGTTGGAAATCTTGCCGCCGAGAATAATCATGCACGCCGCAGTAGCCAGTCCGCCGATGAGTACCTGCCCCTCGGCACCGATATTCCAAAAGTGCATTTTAAACGCAGGTGTCACGGCAAGCGAAACACACAGCAGCAGCGCCATTTCCTGCAGCAACTGCCAAAACTTTGCTTCGGTGCGAAAGCACCCGTCAAACATCGTAGCATACACACTGATGGGGTTTTGCTTGGTCAACATCATAATCACCAAGCCCGAAACCAAAAACGCAAGAAGAATGGCAATCACACGAATGCCCCACGCTTTTTGCCACGGGATAGCAGGCCGCTTGGCAATATGGAAGAGCGGTTCTTTAGGTTTCTTTTCGTTATTCATCTGTTACCGCCTCCTCATCATGTGTACTCTTTGTCATCAAAATGCCCAACTCTTCTTTTTGGGCTTTCTTGCCGTCCACAATACCGGTAATCTCCCCGGAATTGATGACCATAATTCTGTCGCACAGCTCAATAAGTACATCCAAATCTTCGCCGACAAAGATGACCGCTACCCCCTGCTCCTTCTGCTTGGAAAGCAAGTTGTAAATCATATAAGAGGAGTTAATATCCAACCCCCTGACCGGGTAGGCAACCATCAGCACGCGCGGGTTCAGAGAAATCTCTCTACCCACAAGTACCTTTTGCACGTTACCGCCCGAAAGCCGACGCACCGGTGTGGTCGCAGAGGGAGTGACGACTTCTAAAGAGTCAATAATTTCTTCTGCCAGCGCTCTGGGCTGTTTTCTGTCTAAAAACTCGGTTTTTCCTTTTTTATAGGAGCGCAGCATCATATTGTCGATAATATCCATATTGCCGACCAAGCCCATACCGAGCCTGTCCTCCGGCACGAAGGAGAGAGCGATACCGAGATTGCGGATTGCCTTGGGCGTTTTGCCCACCAGCTGTACCTCGTTACCCTCGGGGTCAAAGTAAATGATGCTTGAGCCTTTATCCTGTTTCTGCAAACCGGCGATAGACTCCAGCAGTTCCTTTTGCCCGGAACCGGAAATGCCGGCAATACCGAGAATTTCGCCACCGTAAGCGGTAAAGTTGATATCCTTTAACAGCGGCTTGCCCTCAAAGTCCGTCACATTCAAGTCTTTGATAATCAGGCGTTCCTGCAGGTTTTCGGGGTCTTTTCTCTCAATGTCAAGCGACACCTTTTGCCCGACCATACCCTCGGTGAGCGACTGCTCCGTCGCTTCGCTCGTTTGCACCGTTTCGATAAACTTACCCTTGCGCAGAATGGTCACTCTGTCGGAAATGGCAAGCACCTCGTGGAGCTTATGGGTGATGATGATAACGGTTTTGTTATCTGCCCGCATATTGCGC
>SVOD01000164.1 GCA_015066575.1 Oscillospiraceae bacterium | reverse complement strand
AGCAAACCGTAAAGGAAATTGCCAAAGATTTGTGCGCCTTTTTTAACCAAGAGAGTGTGATGATTACCACCTCGCCCATTTCTGTGGTGTTTATTAAAGAAAGTTTGTAATCGAGAACTTAAAAACAATAGATAACTGCGAGAAAGCACAGGAGGCATAGTCAATCAAGGAACCGTCCCCTGATTGAAAGGAACCGTCCCCTGATTGAAGATAAATTTTGAAAGAGAAAAAAAGGATGAACAAAAGTTTAAAGGCATTTTTCATTGCCCTCGCTGCCCTTGTGGCGGTATTGGTGATTATTTTCTTAACGGTATTTGTGTTGGCAAAGCAGAAGGTGATTTTTATTAACCAATGGTTTGTCAATGAAAACCGGAGCACCATCGGGGTGGATATTTCCGCCTACCAGGCGGATGTGGATATGGCAAAACTCAAAGAGCAAAACATTGCCTTTGTTTACATCAAAGCCACGGAGGGCAGCAGCCATCAGGATGAAAAGTTTGCCGCCAACCGGGAAAATGCGCAAAAAGCCGGTCTGCTTTGCGGCGCCTACCATTTCTTCTCTTATGACAGCCCCGGCAGCACGCAGGCTCAAAACTTTATCAAAACCGCGGGCGATGACCTCAAAGGGCAGCTGTTGCCGGTAGTCGATGTGGAGTATTACGGCGACAAGGAGCAAAACCCGCCTGCCAAAGAGGATGTGGTGCGCGAATTGACCGCGTTTCTCAAAGCGCTTGAGGCGCACTACGGCACCAAACCCATGATATATACCCGCGCGGATATTTATGAGCAGTATTTAGAGGGCTTTGCGGGTGATTATAAATTCTGGATTTCCAGTCTTTACACACCGCTAAGCTGGAATTACAAAGGCGACTGGTACCTGTGGCAATACCTCAATCACGCCAAACTCGAAGGTTACACCGGCGGCGAGGAATTGATTGACCTCAATGTGCTCAATCAGCAGAAAGATTTAAAGGAATTGATTGTCGGGTGAGAACTATCATGACATTTCGAGAAGCGGCAGGAAAGAACAGAACTATCGACAAAGAGGATTGCCTGCGCTGGTTGCAAAGTGAGAAGAAACCGGATTCTTACACGGATTGTATTGCCTAAGGAGTCTTAAGTTGTGAAAAAGAAAGTTTTGATTGCCATTGCCGGCGTTTTGGCGGCAGGGCTACTCATAGCAGGAGGGGTTTGGATGTTTCATATCTTTAAAAATACGGCAGGCGGCGACAAGGCAGAGAAAATCGGCGAAATCACCGCGTTTGAAACCCTTACCCTGCGCGAGAGCGGTATGCGCGTGACACAGGAGTATGCGGCGGTTGCCAAGGGGGAAAAGGTAGAAATTACGCTGTATAGGATGCATTACGCAAGCGGTAAAGAGGAAAAGCGCCCGGAAAAAAGCGGGGTGTGTACACTTGAGGCGTTTATGCACATGCTCAACACCTGCAAGGTCGGCTCCTGGAACGGCTTTCACGGGGAGCACCCGAAATATGTTACCGACGGCACGATGTTTACCCTCGAAGCCTCTGTAAACGGCGGCAAGCGCATTTTTGCCGACGGCTCGCAGAATTTTCCCAAGCATTACCGCGAGTTTGTCGAGTTTCTCGGGGAGAACCTCGACAAATAAGGATTTGGCAGCGCCAAATCCTTATTTGAGTGTTCAGTGTTCAGTGTTTAGTGTTCAGTAGCAAGGCTACGCCTTGCATTTTATGAAACCGCCCTATTAAGGGCGGTGCGTGCATAGCACGCGGTGGGTGAAACTGAAAACTGAACCCTGAAAACTGAAAACTGACAAATAAGGTTTGTCGAGCGAATAGCTCGCCAAATCCTTATTTGTGGAAAGGTTTAACATGATAAAAGCAGTTTTTGTAGATATTGATGATACCTTGCTTGATTTTGATGCTTATGTGAAGCAGGCGCTGCAAAGCGGTTTTGAACATTTCGGCTTAAAGAAATATGAGCCGCCTATGTTTGAAACATTTGAGCGCATTAACAACAGCCTTTGGCAGCAGGTTGAGCAGGGAACATTGGATTTTGAAAGTTTAGGTAAAATCCGCTTTGATTTGGTGTTTGAAGCGCTCGGCATTGATTTTGACGGCGCGCGCTTTGAAACCTACTTTCGAGAGTGCATTTGGGACAGCGCGATTTTGATAGAGGGCGCACAGCCGATGCTTGCGTACCTCTCCGGCCAATACACCGTGTGCGCGGCGAGCAACGGTCCTTATGTGCAACAGCTGCACCGCTTGGAAGTCGGTGGTATCAAGCAGTATTTTGATTACTGTTTTATTTCCGAAAATGTTGGTGTTTCCAAGCCGGCACCCGCTTTTTTTGTAAGGGCGCTCGAGGAAGTCAACCGGGGCAGAGCAGAGCCGATTACTGCGGCGGAATGTGTGATGTTTGGCGATTCTCTGAGCAGCGATATTGCCGGCGGTATCCATGCCGGCTTTAAAACCGTGTGGTATAACCGCAAGCATACAGCAAATACCTCCGGGATTTGCCCCGATTATGAAATTACGAAACTGACGCAAATAAAGGAGATTTTATAGTGGCATTTCGAGAAGTGGCGCGCAAAAAGCGCGCCTTACCAAAAGAGGAATGTATCCGCCTGTTAACCGAGCAAAAGCGCGGCGTGTTGGCGGTTTTGGGTGATGATGATTACCCCTATGCACTGCCTATCAATCATTTTTATGACAGCGAGAGCGGCAAACTCTATTTCCATTCCGGCAAAGCCGGGCATAAGGTTGAGGCGATGGCACGGCACAAAAAAGTCTCTTTTTGTGTGTATGATGAAGGGTATCGAAAACCCGGTGAATGGGCGCTGAACATCAAAAGCGTAATTGTGTTCGGCACGGTGGAAGCGGTGGAAGATTATGAGCAGGCGATGGCACTCTGCCGCCGCTTAAGCCATAAGTTTACCGATGATGAAGCCTATATTACCCGTGAAATTGAAAAATACGGTAAGGGAACGTTGGTATTTGCCTTAACCCCGGAACATATTACCGGCAAAACGGTAGAAGAATCTTAAACTGTTTTTTTACTCCCTTACTGCCGGGTTGAAAGGATATCATTATGAGCGAAAAAACCGAGATAGAAATCACCATTGAGGGTAACCCTGCCAAACCGCAGGGGAAAGCCGGTGCGCAGATGTTGGAGAGAATGAATGGCAGTCATGACTCGCTTACGCGCTGGGCGCTGGCTTTTTTACATCACGAAAAAACCGATACCCTGTTGGATATCGGCTGCGGCGGCGGTGCCACGCTGCACAAATTGGCGGCTCGCACCGGCGGCAAGGTATATGGCATTGACTATTCTCCCGTATCGGTCGCACAATCCAAAATGTTTAATGCGCAATATGTGGAAAGCGGAAAAATGGAAATTTTGGAAGCCTCGGTGGCGGCGCTGCCGTTTGGCGATGATTTGTTCGGCGGCATCACCACGGTAGAGTCGTTCTACTTTTGGAAAAATCCGGGGGAGGATTTAAAAGAAGTATACCGTGTGCTAAAACCTGCCGGCACTTTCTTAATTATTGCCGATATTTACGAGAAACCCGATTTGGATGAAACCACCAGGCAAAATATTCAGCGCTTTCACCTGTTTAATCCTACACCCGCACAGTTTGAAGCACTGCTCATTGCGGCAGGCTTTCGGGATGTCAAAATTCACCTGAAAGAAGGCACCGATTGGATTTGTGCCGAAGCAAAAAAGTAGATGGACACAGTATAAGGATGGGCGTTGCCCATCCTTATGGTTTTAATGTCTTTAGACTGTTCCGTCGCGCGGAACAAACAACCACCCGTTGGGGCGGTTGATATATAGAATGTTTGGT
>SVOD01000163.1 GCA_015066575.1 Oscillospiraceae bacterium | reverse complement strand
GCCGCGATTGGTGCGGCGATTGCCTGGGGCTTAAAGCATAAGCCGTTAGTCATCTTTTCTTCAAAAAAACCGCAATAGGGGATGCGCCCCAATTGTTGCAATATCAAGCCGATAATCAGCGAGGAAAAGAGCCCCAGCGCCATCGCGGACATACCGTCTACAAAATAGCGCTTTAAATACTTTTTAATTGTTTTCATTTTTTACTCCCTCAGGGTAAACGGCGTCAGCCTTATATTGCCTTTCTCACCATTTCACCCTATTGCTACTAATATACCATTTTTTTTGAAATTGCACAAGTTTTGTTTTTTAGTTTGAAGTTTGAAGGGTGGAGAGTGGAGTTGAGGAAGGGACACCCTTACCCGATTATAAAAGCGGAACGCATGCGTGTGCCTCACCACTGTTGCCTGTTACCTGTTCGCGCAAGCGAACCCGCTCTGCCCTTACCCGATTTAATATAGAGCGAAGCGGAACGAGCGCGAGTGCCTCGCTATCAACTCCACTCTTCACTCTTCACACTCATACAGCTCTCTTAAAATTTGTCTTTTTATTGACTTTACTATTAATTTCATATATTATATTAAAGTAATTTTTATATGTAGAGGTATGACCGATGAAAAACGATGTCAAAAGTTTTGAAAAAATAGTTGCCCTGTGCAAAAACAGAGGCTTTGTATATCCCGGCAGTGAGATTTACGGAGGGCTTTCCAACACCTGGGACTACGGTCCCTTAGGCGTGGAGCTCAAAGAGAATATCAAGCGCGCCTGGCGCAAAAAATTTATCCAGGAAAACAAGCTCAATGTCGGGCTCGACAGCGCGATTTTAATGAACCCGCAAACCTGGGTTGCCTCCGGTCACCTGGGCGGCTTTTCCGACCCGCTGATGGACTGCTGCGAGTGCAAAACCCGCCACAGAGCGGACGATTTGATTGAAGCGTTTGACGGCACAAATGTTGCCGGTTGGTCCAACGAGCAGATGATGGACTACATCAAGGAAAAGAACATTCCCTGCCCGGACTGCGGCGCGCACAATTTTACCGACATTCGCCAATTTAACCTGATGTTTAAGACCTTCCAGGGTGTAACCGAAAACACCAAGAGCGAAATTTACCTGCGCCCCGAAACGGCACAGGGTATCTTTGTCAACTTTGCAAATGTGCAGCGCACCACCCGCAAGAAAATCCCCTTCGGTATCGCACAGGTCGGTAAATCCTTCCGCAATGAGATTACCCCGGGTAAATTTATTTTCCGCGTGCGCGAATTCGAACAGATGGAATTGGAATTCTTCTGCGAGCCGGGCACCGACCTCGAGTGGTTCGAATACTGGCGCGCCTTCTGCCGCGACTGGCTCTACTCCCTTGGCTTCCAAGAGGAAAACCTGCGCCTGCGCGACCACGACCCGAAGGAATTGGCGTTCTACTCCAAGGCGACAACCGACTTTGAATACCTCTTCCCCTTCGGTTGGGGCGAACTGTGGGGCATTGCCGACAGAACGGACTATGACCTGGGCAGACATATCGAAACGAGCGGCAAGAGCCTGGAGTACTTCGACCAGACCACGGGTGAAAAATATATTCCCTATGTCATCGAGCCTTCCCTCGGTGTAGAGAGGCTGTTCCTTGCCACCGTGACCGAAGCCTACGATGAAGAAGTGGTCAACGAAGAAAAGAACGATGTCAGAGTTGTGCTGCACCTGCACCCGGCACTGGCGCCGTTTAAAGCCTGTGTGCTGCCGCTCTCCAAGAAGCTTAGCGAGCCGGCAGGCAAGGTCTTTGAAGACTTGTGCGCCGACTTTAATGTGGACTATGATGACGCAGGCTCCATCGGCAAGCGTTACCGCCGCCAGGATGAAATCGGCACGCCGCTTTGCATTACCTATGACTTTGAAAGTGAAGAAGACGGCTGCGTCACTGTCCGAGACCGCGACACCATGGAGCAGGTGCGCCTGCCGATTGCACAGTTAAAAGACTACATCGGTGAGAAAGTGAAATTCTGATATGAGAGAAGGTTTGATGAATTTTTTCAATCGGTTTACGATTGAACAACTCATTCTTTACGGCAGCGGCATTTTGCTTGCGTTGCTGCTGTTTGCCTTTTGCTTTGTCGGCTTCTGGGGTATTCTCTCTAAAGCGGGCGAAAGCGGGTGGAAGGTGTTTATTCCTTTTTATAACCTGTATATGTTTGTGCGCCTTGCCGAAATGAAGGGCATCCTCTTTTTACTGCTCCTTGTGCCGATAGTCAATATCGTGTTCGCATTTATCTGTTTTCAAAAAATTGCAGCGCGCTTTGAAAAAGGTGTCGGCTTTGCCATCGGGCTGTTTTTGCTGCCGGGCATTTTTTCACTGATTTTGGGCTTCGGTCCCGCACAGTGCAAAAACCCAAGAGAAGTCGAAGAAGAACCGTATTATTACTATTACAAACCGAAATTTTAAAAAGCTGTCCCTTTTGGGACAGCTTTTTAAAATAGTTTTCAGTGTTCAGGGTTCAGTGTTCAGTAGTGCCGCACAGCGGCACATGATAATTATGAATTTAGGTGGCATGGCTTTGCTTCTCATTTTGACTACACATTTAATGATTTCTCCGCTTCGGTCAAAATAACCTTTTGTTCCGATATAAATCTCTATATCATTCCGAGCATCAGTCGAGGAACCTTTTAGAGCAAAGCGGAACGGGTAAGGGTGTCCCTTCCAATAATTCCGCATTACGCATTGAAAAAGCTGTTTCAAGTCAGTGTTCAGTTTTCAGGGTTCAGTGTTCAGTAATAGAAAAATCAAAACTTGTCTGCTTCTTTTTTGTGTTGCAGGTGGATACCGATATGCCCGATGCCCAGTACAACGGTTGCGAGAATCAGCGGCAGGTTTTTGCCGTAAATCCCCAAGAACAAAAACGCCAACACCGGCAGCGTGGCGCCTGCCACGGGCACGCCTAAAAAACTGCTGTACATATCGCGCATGGTTTTCTCGCTCTTAAAGTACCCAATCCAATACCCTTCGTACAAAAGCATCAGCAAAAAAGCGATAAGCAAAAACGCCGACCACGCAGAGATTTTGCCGATATTAAAATCCGCAAATATCAGCGCCAGGCACGAAACGGCGACTTCGCCGATGCGCTCGAGCGCCAAGAGGATTTTATTCTCGTTTTTGGCATAAGTATCATAGTCCTGCGGCTTATATTTGCTCCAAATGATATTGGGCACCATCAGCATCAGCAGAAAAATCAGCCCGATATAAGAAAAACCAAAATGCATATGTCTGTTCCTTTATAAAAAAACATTTATCAATCAGGTGCGGGCAAAGCCCGCCCTTTAATTCCGAATTCCGCACTCCGCATTCCGCATTGAAAAAGCAGCCACAGGCTGCTTTTTACACTTCTAAAACACTATACTCCATTGCCTGTAATGTCAGGCAGTTTCCTTGCGGGCTGACACCGAGGGACGCGGCTTTATTGTCATACTCCTGCGGCAGATAAATGCTAATCGCCTGACTGCCGCGATTGACTGCCGCGAGCAGCTGCTTGCCCGCATCGCTGCGCATATAGCAAACGCTGCCTTCGGGCGAAGGAACGCGCGCAAAATCACCTTTTGCCAAAACCGGGGAACGGCGGCGCAGAGTGCCTAACTGCCGATACCACGAGAGTAGCTCTTCATTACGCTTTTCCCACTCAAAAAAGCGGCGGTTAAAGGGGTCGGAATAGCCCTGCATGCCGATTTCATCGCCATAGTAAATGCTCGGCACACCGGGCAGGGTAAACTGCAGCAGGGAAGCGAGCTTTAAGCGCGCCACACCCAGCGCATACTGCTCTTGTGTTAAAGTATGCATGCTTTGCCACTGCCGCCCTTTGCCGGCACTGTCCTCCCCGGCAAGCGC
>SVOD01000162.1 GCA_015066575.1 Oscillospiraceae bacterium | reverse complement strand
CCACAAAGAGCTTTTGCGTTTCCTGTGGCGTTAAGACAGCGGTCGGTTCATCCAAAATCAAGATATCCGCGCCTCTGTAAAGCACCTTGATAATCTCAACGGTCTGCTTTTCGGAAACGCTCATCTCATAAATCTTTTTATCCAAATCAATTTGGAAACCGTAGCGGTCGGTAATTTCTTTCACGCGCGCCTGTGCTTCTTTGAGATTATACTTCTTCCCGTCTTTAATCCCGAGCACGATATTTTCGGTCGCCGTAAAGACATCCACCAACTTGAAGTGCTGGTGAATCATACCGATTTTATAATCAAAGGCATCCTTCGGGGAGCGAATCACGACTTCTTTCCCATCCACAAAAATTTGCCCCTCATCGGGGAAATAAATGCCGGATACCATATTCATCAATGTCGTTTTGCCTGAACCGTTTTCACCGAGAATTGCCAAGATTTCGCCCCGCCTCACCTGCAGGTCAACATCTTTGTTGGCAACAATCGAGCCAAAGGTCTTACTGATGCCTTTGAGTTCAAGTGCCAATGGTTTGCTCATACATACCTCCAAAATAACCGGTTGTTTGTGGCTATAAGCGAAAACAAAATCGCTGTTTTATTCTCGCTTATAACCACAAACCCGTGGCAGTGAAGCCACTGCCACGGATTAAGTATTCCTTAGCGATTAGCCAAAGTTCACATCCAACAATTCGATGCCGTCGATTTGCACATCGAAATACGGTGCGGAACGGAAGGAAGACTCTGCAAATTCGCCATCCTTAATCACTTCGGTATCGGGTGTGTAGTTCTCATCGGTATCTACATCTGCCATGTAGGAAGTGAGGTGACCTTCTTTGTCAATCTTCGCATTGACGTTCTTATCTTTGCTAATGGTAACGGTGAAAGTATTGATATCGAATACCTTGCGCGCGCCGGAAGCAAATTCAGCCTTTGCCTTCTCAATAGCTTCCGCAGTGCCTTTGGCAGCAACCTTTTCGTTGATGTCGGTCAAGAGCACGGATTCGCTATCGATAGTGCCGGTCCAATCGGTATCATATGCCTTACCTTCTTGTGCTGCCTTAATAGCATACTCGAAGTAAGGAGCCCAGTTGATTCTGGAAGATACGATAAAGGTGTTCGGGCAAGCGGAAACAGTGGAGCCGTTATAAGAAACATCGGGCACACCTGCAGTCTCGCAAGCGGTGGGAGCGCCCATGGAGTCAGCGTGCTGGCTGATAAGGTCGCAACCGTTGTTGATTAATTTGTTAGCTGCTTCTTTCTCGGCAGTCTCACCATACCAAGAACCGGTGAAGGTAACTTCCATTGTCACTTCAGGGCATACGCTCTTAGCGCCGAGATAGAAAGAGGTGTAACCGGAAATAACTTCTGCATAAGTGAAAGCGCCAACATAACCCATCTTTGCGGTTTTGCCCTTGAGCTTGCCGGCTTCCTTGATTTCGTTGAGCTTCATGCCTGCAGCGATACCGGCAAGATATCTGCCTTCGTAGATAGAAGCGAACGCATTATGGAAGTTGTCAAGTTTAACGGTGTGAGCCTGTGTGCCGGTCGCATGAGAGAACTGCACTTCAGGGAATTCCTTCGCGGCTTTAATCATATAATCTTCGTGACCGAAAGAGTCGGCGAAGACAAACTTACAACCCTGGTCAACGAGGTCTTTTGCTGCTTCGTAGCAGGAGTTATCCTCATTGATATTGGTCTTGATTAAATACTGACCTTCTTCCAAACCAAGTGCTTTACAAGCCTCTTTTGCTGCATCGATAAAGTTCTTGTCGTATGTAGAGTTCTCATCGTGCAGGCAGATAAAGCCGGCAACAGGTGTTACCTTTTTAGAGCAACCTGCGAATATTGCACCTACAAGAACGACTGCAAGTACGATTGCAACAATCTTTTTCATAGATTTCATTTCCTTTTCCTCCAAAAAATTTTTGTTTTTCTTTATGTAAATCTTTATTACATAACTATATTGTTTTTAGCGGTGAGCGAGCGGTCGGGTACTGCCGAATTTCCAATCACAAACAACGCGCTGCGTTGTTGTATTTAAGCGCACACCACGCATGAATTATAATCGCCCCGTAAAGGCGGATTACAACAGTTCCCCTTCGTCGGGACGGTAAGTGATTTTGCCGGTTTCCATGCTCTCAATAATGGCAAGAGACTCTACACGAACGCCCTTGGCTCTGAGCTTATCGCCGCCGCCCTGGTAGCCCTTTTCAATAATGGAAGCGCAGCCCGCGACCTTGCCGCCTGCTTGCTCAACAATGCTCATCAAACACTCAAGCGCGCTGCCCAGTGCAAGAAAGTCATCGACAATCAACACCGTATCATCGGCGCTCAGGTACTCTTTGGAAACGACTGCCACATAGTCATTGCCGTGGGTAAACGAATGCGCACCCGCGCTGTAAACGTCATCGGCAATATTGCCGCTCTTGTGCTTTTTGGCAAAGATTAGCGGCACATTTAGATAGAATGCCGCGGCAGTTGCCACTGCAATACCGGAAGCCTCGATGGTCAGAATTTTGTTAACACCGCAGCCTTCGTAGCGGCGCGCAATTTCTTTACCCAAAAGCATCACGAACTCTACATCAATGCGATGGTTTAAGAACCCGTCTACCTTCAAAATATTGCCCGGCAACACTTTGCCTTCTGCAGTAATTTTGTCTTCGAGTAACTTCATGCGCTCTCCTAAAAAAGAAACAGCAGACTATATGTTTAGTCTGCTGATAATACCTAAACCGGTATACCGATAGTCGCAAATAAGGCTTTGCGGTAGAAACATCTGAGCCATTTCTTTCAGATTTATATCAGCACCTATATCAACGAACGCGGTTGTGTAAAAAATTACATTTTTCAACGTTGTTCAACAACATTAATTTAACATAATCGCGCGCTATAAGTCAACAAAAATCACCTACAAAAACTAATTTTGTAAGATTGCACTAAAGCGGGCGTTTTTTACTAATTTTTTTGTAACAATTTTGTTATAACTTAACGTTTCAACATTGCCCTTTCTTGTCCTTTTCCCCAAAATATGGGATAATAATAGCGAGAAACACTAAATCTTGTGTTTCTCGCATCTTTACAGCATGGGTGTTATTTTGTTACACTATTTTTTCAAAATCGCTCGCCGGGTGCTTGCACAGCGGGCAAATGAAATCCTCCGGCAGTTCTTCGCCTTCATAAACATAACCGCAGATTTTGCACACCCAACCCTTTGCCTTGGGTGAGGGAGCGGGTTTGATATTTTTAAAATAGTAATCATATGTGACACCGGCGGTATCGGCAAGCTTTTGCGCCTTGACGACTGTGGCAATAAAGAGCGTATGCGTACCCAAGTCAATCATATCGGTCACATAGCCCGAAAGAAAGGCGTTGGTATGCTCGCTCAAGTAATAAATGCCGTTTTCACTCTTTTTGGCACCGTAGACCGGGCTATCGAATTTATTGACGGTTGTGCCGCTTTGAAATCCGAAGTGCTTAAACACCTCCATCGGGGTGCTCTCATCAAGCATAGAAACATTAAACTTTTTTGTTTTAACAATCATATCATGAGTTAAGCCGTCTTTATTGACGGCAATGACCACGGTAGTGGGATTTTCCGCCGCCTGAATACAGGTGTTGATAATACAGCCGTTATCTTTCCCCTCATCTTCCGCAGTAAGCACATACAGACCGTAAGAGAGTTTAAACATTGCTTCTTTTTCTATATTTGGATTACTCATAAGCGTATTACTCCTTTCTTTATTCAGTTTAAATATAACACAAGTTGCAGTTGATTGCAATAAATGATATACTACAAATAAGGATTTGTCGAGCTGTTCGCTCGACAAACCTTATTTGTCAGCGGTTAGCAAATTAGCAAATTAGCCGTT
>SVOD01000044.1 GCA_015066575.1 Oscillospiraceae bacterium | reverse complement strand
CCCACCAAAAGCACCGGAGCCTTTGCCATTTTGCCATGCCCATGTTGACAATGTCTTCACTTTTTAAATTGATTTCCGCAGGGCTGCCCGCGCCCTCTATGACAATAATATCATTTTGTGCCGCAAGGGTATGGTAGGCACCGAGAATGTCGGGAACCAATTCCTTTTTGTAACGAAAATACTCTGCTGCGCTCATATTGCCGCGCACCTTGCCGCCGACAATGACCTGAGAGCCGACATCGGTGGTCGGTTTTAACAAAATCGGGTTCATCAGCACCGAGGGCTTCACCCCGGCTGCCTCTGCCTGCACCACCTGGGCGCGCCCCATCTCGAACCCCTCCTCGGTAATAAAGGAATTGAGCGCCATGTTCTGCGATTTAAAGGGCGCCACGCGATAGCCGTCCTGCTTAAAAATGCGGCATAGGGCAGCGCAAAGAATACTTTTGCCCGCGTTGGACATCGTACCCTGAATCATGATAGGTTTTGCCTGTTTCATTTCAAAACCTCCGGTTTTAAAAATGCGGAATGCGGAATCCGAAATTAAAAGTGGCAACACTGCGTGTTGTATCCTATAGAGCGAAGCGGAGAGGGTAAGGGTGCCTTTTCCGCTATTCGCACCTTAGGTGCGAGCTTCATTAGTGAAACGACTTCATTGGGCGCACAGCGCCTTTATTGCGGCAAGTAACTGCCGATTTTCCTCGGGGGTGCGCACGGCAATGCGCACGTAGCCCTCACCCAAGCCTTTATAATTCGCACAATCGCGCACCAAAATGCCTTGCTCCGCGAGCTTTTCGGCAAGCGGTTTTTCATGGTAGAGCAAGAGGTAGTTCGCTTCACCCTCATATACACGCAACCCGAGCGCTTTCAAGGAACGGGAAAGTTCTTTTTTTGCGCGCTGAATATTTTTCACGCTCTCACGCAGCCAAGCCTGCTCCTTGAGCGCCGCTATTCCCGCGAGCTGTGCGGGAGTAGAAACATTCCAGCAAGGTGCTTTTTGCGCCACCGTTTCAAGAAACGGTGCATCGGTGCAAAGCATATACCCCAAGCGCACCCCTGCCATGGCAAAGCTTTTTGTCATGGAGCGCAAAACGCAAACATTGGGAAATTCACGCAGCAAAGCGGGGATATCATAACACTGCGGCGCCTGTGTCAGTTCCAAAAAGCTGACATCGAGAAGCACCCTCACTCCGCTTGCGGCAAGGGCAGTCAGAAGCTCTTTTCCCACCGTGAAGCCCGTGGGATTATTCGGGGAACATAAGAACAGTGCGCTGTATGTGTTAAAATCAAGTTTTAAAATGTCTTCTGTCAGCCGAAAATCATCTTCTTTGCGCAGAGAATAGGATTCTACCGGCACATTCGCCGCGCTTAAAGCGGCGCTGTATTCACAAAAAGTCGGTTCAAGCACCAGTGCCGGTTTTGCCGCATCGAGCGCATAGCAAAAGGAATAAATGAGTTCCGCTGCACCGTTGCCGCACAGTACTGCCGCAGCCTCTACGCCTTCGTAGGCGGCAATACTCTCTTTAAGTTTACGGCAATAGGGGTCGGGGTAGGAAGAGCTGCAGTTTGCAGCTTGTTCAAGCGCCTTTTGCATACTGTGCGGCATGCCGAAGGGGTTGAGGCTAGCGGAAAAATCCAAGCGCACATCATGTGTATAAATATCGCCCCCGTGGGGGTTTTTTTGATTTATAAGCACAGGATCACCGCCCCTCTTACCAACAGGCACAATAAGAGCATCGCTACGGATGCCGCATACATCAATCGGTTTGCCCGCCGAATATCCTTTGGTTCGATTTCACGCAGTGCATCGCCGATATATTCCTTTTTGAACACCACGCCGCCATACACGGCATCGCCCGCCAGGCGCACCCCTAAGGCACCGGCGCAAACGGATTCGGTTTGCGCGGCATTGGGGCTTGCGTGCTTGCGCCTGTCGCGGCGCCAAATGCGCGCCGCATTTTTTCTGTCTAAACGGCACAGCGGGCACACGGCAATCATCAACACCGCCGAAAGCCTTGCCGGCAGAAAATTGCAGACATCATCGGCCTTTGCCGCCGCCTTGCCGAAATACAGGTATGTTTTATTTTTATAGCCTAACATGGAATCCATGGTATTGATACTTTTATAGAAGAAGCCGCCGACAGCCCCGCCGAAGAGCATCCAAAACAGGGGAGCTATCACACCGTCCGAAGCGTTCTCGGCAACCGTTTCCACGGCGGCACGGCAAATCCCGTTGGCATCCAACGCGGCGGTATCGCGCCCGACTATCATCGAAACGGCGTGTTGCGCCGCTTCGGTGTCACCTCTCTCCAGCGCGGTTTCCACCTTCCCTGCCTCGCGCGCGAGCTGCCTTGCCGCAAAGAGCTGCCAGCACATAATGCTTTCGAGCGCAAAATAAACCCAAGGACTGAGTTTCCAGGCACCCCACAGCAGCAGAGCGGGAACAACGCTTGAGAGCAGGCACACGCCAATGACGGTGCACACACCGCGCCCGACATCCTTCGGGTTGCTTTCGCCGTGGCGCAGCTTTTTATCAAACAACGCAATCAGCTTCCCGATTGCCGCCACCAGGTGGGGCAAGCAGTGAGGGTCGCCGACAACGCAATCTATTAAAAAGCCGAGTGCGAGCGCTGCCGTTTGCAATGTCAAAAACTTCAGCATAAAGGCGTTCCTCCGCTCAAGGTGAAAATCCACACGGGGCTGAGCGCCTGCATCATGTGGAGCTTGCCCACGGCACCGGCGCGCTGCACATTTAAGCACACCGCCTCAAAGCGCGTAAAGCCAAATTCTTGTGCGCAAGCCTGTACCTGCGCTTGTGTTTCCAGCGTTACGGTATTCACCACAATGACCGCCTGCGCGTTTTTGCGCAAAACTGCCGCGATAATTTCTTTTAAATTGCCGCTGCTGCCGCCGATAAAAACATGCGTCGGCGCAGGGAGTTCTTCGAGCGCCTGCGGTGCGGCGCCCTCAATGAGATGCACATTATCCGTTTTAAATTTCCGTTTGTTTTTTTCAATTAATTTGATTGCTTCTTCATTTTTTTCAACCGCATAAACCTGCCCCTGCGGTGCGGCATAGCCACATTCCACCGAAACGGAGCCAGTGCCTGCGCCGACATCCCATATCACCGCATCCGAAGAAGGTGCCAGTTTTGCCATTGTGACGGCGCGCACCTCCGCTTTGGTCATCGGCACCTTACCGCGAATGAACGCTTCATCCGCAATCCCTGCACGGTAGCCCTTAAAGGCGTTTTCGTTTTCAATATAAAGCACACTGAGTGCATCAAAATGCTTGTTTTCAAGTTCTTTTGCCTGCCCCTTGGTGATACCTTCTTGGTCATAAGAAAGGCGTTCACCCACTGCAATGTTCACCTCACCCAGACCAAATGCACAGAGCTCCCCGATGATGCGCGCGGGTGTGTTTTTGCTGTCGGTAAGAACGAACAGCTTGCGCGCACTTGCCGCACGCAAAATAAGGTTTTCCTCTCTCCCGTGAAGGCTTAAAAATGCCGCATCTTCCCAGCTTACGCCGAGGCGGGAAGCAAGCAGTACCGCGGAAGAAATACCGGGAATGAGGGTAACCTCCTTCCCTTTCAAGGCGGCAAGAAGTTTTTTGGCACCGCTGAAAAAGCCCACATCGCCGCGCATCACAACCGCCGCGCGCCGAATCGAGGCATGCTCGGCAAGAATCGCGGCAATCTCTTTCGCTTTATAGGCATGGTACTGCGGCACATTTACGCCACCGAGCATGTCGGTAACCGCCTTTGCACCAATAACGGCTTCACACGCCTGCAGGGCGTTTTTCGCTTCAAGCGTGAGGTATTGCTCCGCACCGGGGCCGATGCCGATAATATCGATGTGCTGCGTTTGCAGCGCGTACTCTTTTTGCAGGACGGCTGTCGCTTCATCTAAAGTGTAACCCTCTGTTTGGGGCGGTACTCCGATGATAATCACTTGCACGCCGGCGCTTTTTGCCGCCGCGATTTTTTCTTCAAAGCCGCCGTTTTTGCCGGAGGCCTTGGTCACCATGTATTTTGCCCCGCTTGCATGCAGCTGCGCGAGGTTCATTTCAACACTAAAGGGCCCCTGGGCGGCGATGACCTGCGAGAGGGGAATCCCCGCTTCTCGACATGCTTCAATCGAAGCCTCCGACGGCAGCACCCTTGCCCACACGCGTTCCGGCGCTAAACCATACTCCGAAAGTTCTTTTGCGCCTGTGGTCAAAAACACTTTTCCCTTGCGCTCTTTAAGATATTCTCCCGCCTCTTTTGCAGATGACACATAAACCGCATTAGGGATTTTCCCCTGCGTTTCACGCAGAATACGCATAAGGGTTATTCCCGCTCTCTTTGCGGCGGAGGCAATGTTTTCGGTCACCTCGGCGGCATAAGGGTGGGTCGCATCAATAATACGCTCAAACTTTTCTTTTTTAAAAAATTCTTCCATTTCGCAGGCGTTCATGCGACCGGTTTTAACTGTAACTCCTGCCAATTCCTCCAGCAGTATTTCGCCGTATTCTGTTGCCACGCAAGCGGTGACAAACGCACTGTCTTTGAGCAGTGCGGCAAACTGTCTGCCTTCGGTTGTGCCCGCAAAAATACAAATTTTACTTTTCATAGCGGTATCCTCTCGATGTTACCATTTTTCCGTCTATCTTTTGTGTGAGGGAGTTTCCTATAAAAACAGTTGTAAACATGTCGACTTCCCTGTTTTTGAGTTCTTTTAATGTCATCAGCTCTTTGCGTTCCCCTTCGCGCCCGATATTTTGCGCGAGAGCACAAAGCGTTTCTTCCGACCGATACCGCAGCAATATTTCACACGCCCGGCGCAAGTGGTCTTTGCGCTTATGACTGCCGGGGTTATATAAAACCAAGCATATATCGGCTTGCGCTGTTTTTTCAATTCTATCGTAAATCACTTCGGCAGGGGTTAGCAAATCCGAAAGGCTGATAACCGCAAAATCGCACGAAAGCGGGGAGCCCAACAGCGCCGCACCGGAGCAAGCCGCCGTAACACCGGGAATAACTTCCACCTCTACACCGTATTCGCCCGCCATTTCCAAAAGCGGAGAAGCCATACCGTAAATACCGGCATCACCGGAGCAAATCATCACCGTTTTTTTGCCGTCTGCCGCCAATTCAAGCGCCTTACGGCAGCGCTCCACTTCTTGCATCATCGGCGTTGCCAAAAAATCTTTTTCGGGGAAATAGGGTTTTATAAGTTCGCAATATGCCGTGTAACCAACAATGCACTCGGCTTTTTCGATTGCTTTTACGGCAGCGATTGTCATCCCCTCATAGTTTCCTGCACCGATACCGACAACAGATAATTTATTCAAAATGAAATTCTCCATTCTTTTAACGCCGCGGCAACCGTCACACCGCCGACAGCTGTTTTTTTAATTAAAAGCCTACCGCCGTCATATAAGGCGGCGCGCTCGCAAACATTCCCGACACCGACTGTTTCTTTTACAAAATCGGAGTCTTTAAATTCTCCGGGAACGGCACGCAAATTTTCTGCCGAATAAAATACAATAGGAACCTGCAAATCGCGGGCATAGGAAAGAAGTCCCGCTTCATCTTTTTTTACATCAATAGAAGCAATACGGTTTATCGCACGGATATCAATATCATACTCTCCCAGCACGGCATCAACCGCCTTCTCAATCGTCTCTTTGCTTATGCCCTTGCGACAACCGATGCCCAGTGTCACCACGCGCGGAATCAAACGCAATGTATTTGTGAAAGGTTCTTTTTTATTGATACCAATGTAGATACCGTGCTCGCCCGTGTTCCTTTCCACCAAACCCTCGGGCAATTCCGACGGCAAAGGGCGTTCCGCCGCAATCGGAATATCCTCTTTTAATATTTCCGCGGAGATTTTCTTTGCAGTCGTCATAGACGAAATTACACAGTTGTTCTCAGCCGCCCATGTATCACACGAAAACTTGCCGGCAACATCGGTAGCGGTTGTAATAACCGGCTGTGCGCCGATAATGTCGGCAACCTCCCTTGCGAGTGCATTGGCGCCGCCGATATGCCCGGATAAAAGAGAAATAACAAAATTTCCGACATCATCCGCCACCAGCACGGCGGGGTCCCGGGTTTTATCGTTAACAAACGGTGCAATGAGGCGCACGGCAATCCCCGCGGCACAGATAAAAATGAGCGCATCATTTTCAGAGAATATATCTTTCATATCTGTCTTTACGCTCTCATGCCCTATAAAGCAATGCTTCACCGCAAAAGGCGTGGTGGAATGAATGGTAACGCTTTGTGCGCCGAGAGCCGTTTGTATTTTTTTTGCAAGCAATGCACCTGCATCCGAAAAACAAATAATGGCAATTCGTTTCATTTTTTGACCTTTCTAAACTCGGTTTCAAAATCGGGAGCATACAGTCTGGAACGGGAAAACGCACTCTGCAAAAAATCACCGACCACAATTAAAGCCGTTTTGGTAATGCGGTTTTTATCGGCAGTTTCTTCAAGTGTTTCTACCGTACAACGAAAGATTTTTTCCTCCTGCCAGGTAGCTTTATACACAATGGCGGCAGGGGTGGAGGGCGCCAAGCCGGCAGAGAGCAATTCCTCTGTCACCTCTTTTAAAAGACCCGTGCTTAAATACAGGGCTAATGATGTGCCGTGTGCCGCCAAAAAGCGCAACCGTTCTTTTTCAGGCACACCGGTTCTGCCTGCTACGCGGGTAATAATGAGTGACTGCGTAACATCGGGCAAAGTATATTCCGCGCCGAGTGAAGCCGCCGCACCTGCAAAGGCACTCACGCCGGGTGTAATGTCATAGGCAAAGCCGCGCTTTTCAAATTCACGCATTTGCTCGCCGATAGCGCCGTAAAGCGAGGGGTCGCCCGTGTGTAAACGCACGGTGGTTTTGCCGTTTTTTTCCGCATTTTCAATGACTGCTACAACTTCTTCCAACGTCATTTTCGCGCTGTCATGAATTTCACAGTTTTCTTTTGTAAAGGCGAGCAATTCCGGATTTACCAAAGAACCGGCGTAAATTACCACATCCGCTTCCTCTAAATACTTTTTTCCTCTCAGGGTAATTAAATCCGGTGCGCCGCAACCTGCGCCGACAATGTGAACCATACTTATAACTCCTTATGAATACTTTTCAAAATCTCCCGTGACCGAGAAGTACTTCCCAAAACGCCATGCACGGCGGAAAAAGTGATTACTGCTGTTTTCATATGCTCGCCGCTTTTTCTCTCCAACTGATTTTCTGTTTTTTCCAAAATGCTTTGCATCACGGCTTCGCGCAAATTAACTTTTTCTAAAATGCGCAACATTTCATCGGTGGTAGAACTGTCCATAATAGCGCGAACAGTCTCGGCATTTGCACCGTACATTCCCGCATGGGCGGCAAATATTTCCGCACGCGCATCGCCCATAGCCGAATGGGTATTAAACATTCCCGCAGAGAGTTTAACTATTTTCCCTATATGTCCTGCCAACAATGCCTGTTCAAAACCTGCTTCGGCAGCAAGCGAAAACGCATCGCCGATAAAATTAGAGCAAATCACCGCAACCGACGGCGGCAAATTTAATTCATTTTTAACAAAATCGCTGCCGTAATTGCCGGGTGTAAAAAGCACTGTTTTCTTTCCCGCTGCCGCGCGCACGCTTAATTCCGTGCGTATTGTTTCCACCACTGCAGCGTCACTCATCGGCTCCACAATGCCGGTTGTGCCGAGAATGGAAATGCCGCCCTCAATCCCCAAGCGGGAATTAAATGTTTTTTTTGCAATTTTTTCACCTTCGGGGGCAAAAACGGTTACTTTTAAGCCGCCTGCATATGCGCAGTCTTCACAAATAGTGCGCAATTCATTCTCTATCATACGGCGCGGCACGGAATTAATGGCGGCATTGCCGACAGGTTGATCTAACCCCGGCTTAGTCACCCGCCCGATACCGATACCACCGTCAATTTCAATATCGGTTGTGTCGGAAATTTTTGTAACTTCGGCATAAATCAAAATGCCGTTGGTCACATCCGGGTCGTCCCCGCTGTCTTTTTTTACGGCACAACTGACGGTATTTTCACGGCGAGCGATGTTTTCAACGGGAAGCGTTAACGCAACGCCGCCCGGTGTTTTCAATTGTATCGTATGCAGTGTTCTGTTTTCGAGCAACATCCATGCCGCCGCGCCTGCCGCAGCCGCCGCACAGGAACCCGTGGTGTAGCCGCGGCGCATTTTTTTGCCGTTTTTGGTAATAAAACTTTCCATCATCTTGTCAGGCGATACATGAGTGCGTTAACAATGGCAGCCGCCACATTACTGCCCCCCTTACGACCTTTTGCCACAATAAAGGGAACATCCGCGTTCAAAATCGCTTCCTTTGCTTCTAAAATATTGACAAAACCGACCGGCACCCCAATGATAAGTTCCGGCTTGAGGGCGCCCGCGTCGATAAGTTCACGCAAGCGCAACAATGCCGTAGGCGCATTGCCGATGGCAAAGATGGTCGGTTTGTCGAGCGCCGCCGCCTTATCCATAGAGGCAACCGCACGGGTACTGCCGTTTTTGAGTGCTGTTTGCGCCACATCGGCATCGCTCATATAACAGTGGATGCTGCACCCGAGCGCAGCGGCGGCTTTTTTATTAATGCCCGCTGCCGCCATTTGGGTATCGGTCACAATGTCGCACCCGTTTTGCAGCGCCTGCAAGGCGCTTTCGACCGCCCCTTCGGAAAATGTCATGGTTTCGGCATACTCAAAATCCGCCGTGCAGTGAATCACACGCTTGACAATATCTTTGTATTCCTCTGAAATCGGCACGGTTAATTCTTTTTCAATTAGTTCCATACTGCGCTGTTCAATTTTGGCAGGGTCGTTAATAATCATTTTCTATTCCTTTTTTCTTTGTACTCCAAACATTTTTTATAAAAAGCCTCTGCAGCCGACCGAGCGGCAGGTAAATACAGATGCGGATATCCCGCATACATCGTGGGTGTGATAACGGCAGCCGGGTACTGTTGCCCGCGCAGATTCTCCGCCAAAAAATCCCCGCCGCTGTCGGTACTGTCCCAATAGTGAAATTCATGCGCTTTTAAATGTACGCCTGCCGCACCGAACACCCCCGCTTTGCGAGAGGTCAGCGTGATATAACCAAAGCGTACCAATTTAGCGCTGTTGTAACTTTCGTGTGCGAGCACCCCGCACATTGCCTCGCCGTTCAATCGTTTTCCGAGATACTGAAAACCGCCGCACTCGGCAATCACGGGCATACCGTTTTCTATCGCCGTGCGCACACTATCGGCACTGATGCGATTTTTTCCCAACTGCTTTGCATACAGTTCCGGGTAACCGCCGCCTAACAGCAAACCGTCCGCTGCGGGAGGCACCGGCTCATCCTTCAACGGAGAAAACCGCAACAGTTTTGCTCCCATTGTTTCAAAAAGTTTAAGCGTATCGTGGTAATAAAAGCAAAACGCCGCATCATACGCATAAGCGAGGTGTATCGGTGCCAATCTCGGCGTAGTGTTTTTTGTATGCTCCATCAAAGGGGCAGTATTTGCCAAAGCGATAATGCGCTCTATATCAATCGTTTTTTCACAGCGCTCGGCAATGCGATTTATGCGCTGCTTTAAATTCTGCAGCTCCGCCGCCGTAACCAGCCCCAAATGCCGCGAGGGAAACTGCAGTTCTTCCTCCAAGGCAGGCAAAAAGCCGACAGGAACGATGCTTTCTGCGAAACGCTGTTTCATCAGCCGGCATATGCGTTCATAGGTGCCGGCATTCATGCGGTTAAACAACACGCCGCAAATGCGGCTTTGCGGCACAAAATTCTTGAACCCCTCTATGGTTGCCAAAAGAGAGGCGGCAGCGCCTTTTGCGTCAACGACAAGAACGACGGGGGTCTGCGTTTTGTCGGCAACCCAAAAGGTACTGTTATCGGTGCCGGTTTCACCGGTGCCGTCATAATATCCCATAACGCCTTCCATTACATTGCATTTTCCCGCATTTTGGCAAAGCAGACGGCATAACTGTTCTCTATCGCAAAAAAACGGGTCAAGGTTGGTTGCGGGGATGCCGAGCACATCACTGTGAAACATCGGGTCAATGTAATCCGGACCGCATTTAAAAGCGCGCACATCACCCAAACGGCGCTTGAGCAAACACTCCACCGTGCAAACGGCGGTTGTTTTGCCGCTGCCGCTGGCAGTGCCGGCAAAAAGAATACGCGGTATTTTCAATCTATCACCTCCGCAAGCCTGTTAAAATCGGTAATGACGGGTTTTCCCGTTTCTTTTGCATATTTTAAAAGCGCGGCGTTGGCGCGGTTCAACTCTCCGATAGGGCAGCCGGCATCTATCACAAAGTCGGTAGTATCGATTTGTGCCTTCGCACGCGCAAACAGTTCCTCCGAAAAGGGCATAAATGCCTGCGCGGCTACCACGGTCTCGGCAAGCGCCTGCGCCACGGGATAATCCACGTCGTTTTGCGCCAAGATGCCTGCCGCAAAAGCGGCGCCTCTTTTCTGGAGCGCACGGTAAAACGCCACACCGCAGCCGTTGCCGCCAATGACAAAGCACCGCGCTTTGCCCTGCGGTTTTGCCAATTCCACACTGCCGAACAGTGCGTTAAAAGAGCCGCGTTCCAAATCGTACAAAGCGCTGATTCTTTCATCGGTAAAGATTTCATGCGGCGTGCCGTAATCGGCAATGCTATCACCTTTGACACAAACAATTTTGTCCGAAACCTTTTCGGCTAAATCAATTTCGTGCAAACTCATCACGACGGTAATATGCTTGTTTTTTGCCATGGAACGCAAAATTTCGAGCAGTTCGATTTTGTGCTTAATGTCCAAATACGAAGTCGGTTCATCCAGCACAATGATTTCCGGCTCCTGACAGAGCGCTCTTGCAAGCAAAACACGCTGCAGTTGCCCGTCGCTGATTTCGCTGACAAAGCGGTCGGCAAAAGCCTCGGCGTGCACCGTTTCAAGCGCCTGCTGCACAATATGCTTATCCTCTTGTGTCAACAGCCCGAAACTGCCGGTATAAGGGTAGCGCCCGGCGCCAACCAATTCGCGGCAGGTCATCAACTCCGGTTTTGTGCGCGCGGTCAGCATCACTGCCAGTTTTCCCGCCACATCTTTCGAGCGCATGCGTTCGATGTCGCTGCCGTCAATGGCGACCACGCCGGAAATCAAGGCAAGATGCCTTGTGATACTTTTGAGTATCGTTGTTTTGCCCGCGCCGTTAGGTCCGATAAGCGTTAATATTTCCCCCGGCTGCAAAGAAAAAGAAATATCGGCAATGAGGGTTTTTTTGTTATAACCGACACTGAGGCGGTCTACTGCCAGTTTTGCCGGTGCTCCCCCGTCAACCTTCCGCATGCTTCACCCTCCTTGAAATCATCAACCATATGACAATCGGCGCGCCGATGGCGGCGGTCACCGTGCTGATGGAAAGTTCCACCGGCGCAAAGACCGTGCGCGCCACCAAATCACACAGCATACAAAATACCGCTCCGCCAAAGGAACAGGCGGGAATGAGCAATATCGGTTTTGATGTTTTTAACAGTGTTCTTGCAATGTGCGGCACGGCTATCCCTACAAAAGAAATCGGTCCCGCAAAAGCAGTAACACACGCCGAAAGGATGCTCGAAAAAAGAATAATCACAATTCGAAGGGGTTTAATACGAATACCCAAACTGTGCGCATATCTTTCACCGAGAGCATACACGCTAATCGGTTTGCTCAGGCAAAACACCGCCACCGCCGTCGGCAGTACAATTGCTGCAGAAACCGCCACATCCTGCCAAGCCGCCGCGGAAAAACTGCCGTGCGACCAGTGTGTCAGGTTGACAATATCGGAATCATTGGCGAAGTTGATAAAAAAATCGGTAATAGCGGAACAAATATAACTAATCATAATGCCGATGACCAAAAGAACTGCCATATTTTTTATTTTTCCGGCAAATGCCAGCACCACCAGCATCGACAGCATGGAACCGATAAAAGCGGCAACCACCGTTATGCCTACCGGGATTGCCGCCATATTTTGGCTGAGCACAATGATAACCACTGTCAAAAACATTTTTGCGCCGGAAGAAATGCCCAGCACAAAAGGTCCCGCAATCGGGTTGCGGAAAAAAGTTTGAAGCAAAAAGCCCGACAATGACAACGCCCCGCCGAGCAAGGCGGCGAGCAGCAGTCGGGGCAAGCGAATTCTCCAAATAATGCTGTAGGCAGTCGCATCCGCACCGCCTTGCCCGAAAAGCACGCGAAAAATTTCAGCCGGTGCAATTTTTACGCTGCCGATGCCGATATAAGCGATGGCGCTGAGCACAAAAAGGGCTGCTAAAACACCAAACACCAATACACAGCGCAAATGGTTCTTTTGAGTGATTGTCATATCGTTTACCTACTTCAACCGTACAAAATGCGGTACGGCATCTAAATTTCCCGTATTGTCCGTAAAAATGGTGTGAAAACTCTCAATGAGTTCTCCCGGCTGCATGGTTTCCTGGTACATATTGCGGTCGGTGCACCAAACATCACCGCTTTTGACCGCCTTAAACTCGCCCAGCAATTCGTTCTTTGCCAACAGTTCCGAAAGTTTCGTTAATTCATCCGCAATGGTGGCGTTGTAAATGATGATATCCGCATCCTTGGCGGTTTTGTAAAAAGTTTCCATTTCCAAAGTGAAAGAGGAAGTCTTTTTGGTCGGGTCCCCTAATTGTTTGAAAATATACTGCCCGCCCGCCAATTCAATCATCTTGCTCACATAGTCGCCGCTCTTGCGTGTAATCACGCTGCCGCTGCTGCTGATATAGAAAAAAGCAACCGTTTTGCCGGTATTGCTCTCGCCGGCGACGGCTTTCATCTTTTTTACCTGCTCTTCAAAAAGAGCGTCTGCCGTTTGCTCTTCATCCAGCAAGGCGGCATAAAGTTTTATCCACTCCGCTCTGCCTAAGGGGTGCTCCTCGTTACTGGACTGGTCCATAAGCACGGGAATACCCAGTTGCTCCAATTGGTCTTTCACCTCGGAGGCGTGCCCAATCATCATGGATTCTACCGCCAGAGAACATTTTTCGGATAAAAGCAATTCATAATCCGGTTCGCTGTACTTGCCCGCATACACAATGCGCCCGTCCTCCATGGCTTTGCGCGCATTTTCAATATACCACCCGTCCGGCTTTGTGCCGGAAAGGCGAATGGCATCCAGCCGATTTAAACTGTCAAACAGGCACATGGCGCTTGTTGCGGCAAGATAAATATTAGCAATCGGCTGTTGAAGCGGTACAATGGAAGTGTCTAAACCCGCCGGCACGGCAGCGTTTTCGGGAACGGTTAAAAACCGACTGCCGTCTTTGAGCGAAATCAGTTTATAGCCGCCCTCGTAATAATCCACTTGAAACTGCGTGGCAAATTGCAACTTTAAGCGCTTTGTCAGATGCAGCCTGTCGAAGGCTACCCTTGCCTTCTCCGGCGCACAACCGGTAATAATACCGCCGAGCAGCACCAAGAGAAGGCAAAAAGCGGTCATTTTCTTTACGCTCATTTTGCTTGCAGTGAAGCGCTGTCAAAATGCAGCACATAATCAATCAAATGCGGTTGGCTCATCGCGGTCGTCAACGCGCTGACAGGCATATCCTTATCCGGCACAATCGGAATGGTCATGGTGGAGTTGCCTTCTTTATTGGTTTTTTCGTATTTCACATCATTCACTGTCATATATTCATAATGCGTGCTGCTCCATACAATATCGGCATAGTATTTGCCGCTTTTCACCGTAATGGTAGCGGGAGATTGAATAGATGCCCTGCCCGTACCGCCGGTCATGGTCACTTTCATCGTATAGGTTCCGTCCGCAACCGTTTTCACCGGATTGGAAACAGAAACTTTGTGGTCATACCAAACACCCTTTTTACCAATGAGCGCACAATCAAACTCTTTGTCTAAATACGGCACGGGAACATCGAATGCATAAACCTTTTCGCTTGTGCCGTCGTCATAAGTGACTGTTTCGGTCGTCGGCTGTATTAATGAAGCGCCCTCTTTTTGCGCATCTTCTGCTGTGCCTGCAAAAAGGTTGAGCACATTTTGGGAAGGCATCACAATGTGAATATTCATCTGCCCGCCCTTAACGCTTAAACTGCCTTTGCCGCCGTATGCTTCGTTAACATGAAACATGGAACTGTCGGTTTTAAAGTCGGCGGAATACACACCGTCCTCCAAAGCGGTTTCGGTAGCGGCGGTGGTTTGTGTTTCGGCTGTTGTTGCGGTGTTTTCACCCTTGCCGCAACCGAAAAAGCAAAACACAAGGGATAATATTAATAATATAATAATACTATATTTTTTCATATTTAAATAGCCTTTCAGCCCGCAAGCAGAAAGCGCTTGCGGGCGAGTTTCATTTTGTCAATTCAATATGTGATACTACCAGAGAATCCGACCGCTTAAGCGATGGAATCAATAGCATTCTGTGCATGGGCAACATAAATATCCTGCACTGCGGGAATACCGCCGAGCCCTGCAATTTGTGCCTCAACCGAAGAGAATTTTTCGGCAGCATTAAACATGCTCATCCAAGAATCTTCCTCGTCGCCTGCCATATCGTTATTGGCATGGTCACCTGCTACTACCATGAGCGGGCGCAAAATCACATTTTTGTAGCCGGCTTTTGCCACCTTTTCAATGACTGCTTCACAAGCGGTATCTTCGGGTTCTCCTTCTACCGTGCCGATGAAAACATTCTTGTAGCCGAGTTTTTCCATTTGTGTTTGCATTTGTGAGTAAGAAATCTTGGCAGTGTGAGAAGTGCCGTGACCCATAAAGACAAAAGCTGTGCCTGCTTTTTCGGCAGCGGCAATATCTTTATAGTTTGCATCCTCAAGAGCCGCGGCGGTGATTGCCTTTGCCACAGCCTCTTTATCGGCATTAATAACGCTTGCATCTTTTCCGACTTCGCCCAAAAGCGGCTCGGCAATTACGATTTTATCGATTTTGCCTTCGTAGTTTTTGAGTGCTGCCGCCAATTCATCATACTCTGCACCGTGCATTAAGTGCGTGGGTTGCACCACAAGCGTTTTGACGCCGTTTTTAACGGCACGCTCTAAGGCTTGGTCCATATTGTCAATTTTTTCACCGTCACGCGCCTGAATGTGGTTGATGATGATTTGAGCGGTAAACGCCCTTCTGACAGACCAATCACTAAACTTTGCCTGTAAAGCATCTTCAATGCCTTTAATGTCCTGCACGCGGCTGTCATTAAAGGAAGTACCGAAACTGACAACAAGCAATTCTTTTTCGCCGATGTTGTCTTGATTGCGCGGGTCATCCTTCGAAGCATCACCGGTATCTCGACCAAAATAATCGGGGTCGGCATTTTCGCCTTCGACCAGCTCTTTTTGTGCATCTGTCAATGCATCCCAAGCCGCTTTCGCTTCGGCACACTGCTCATCGGTTTTGTCGGTTCTTTCCTGCACATAAATGGCATCAATCAACGCTGCCACCTTGTCTGCCGCGGCTTTGTCCGCATCGGCTTGTGCAGCCTTTGCCGTTGTTTCTTCGGTCTTTTTGCCGGAACAAGCCGCCAAACCGAATAACAAGCAAAGAACCATCGTAATCGAGAGTACTTTTAATAAGGTTTTCATGGTTTTTTCCTCCTATGTTTTCCCGATTCGGGATATTTTACAACATAACAAAAAATCCTTGCTCCAAAGAGCAAGGATACACAAACAAAGCGATAAATCGCCAAAGGGTTCACACAAATGCATTCATAAACCTGTTGCTATTCTTTATCATTGCCCTAAAGAATATACATTACAAGAGCACCAAACTGTGCTCAATAACTGCGGCTCGTCTCCTGACTTATGAAGGGAAAACATTCAATTTTCCCCGAGGCGCCTTCTTTTGCAATGGCTTACCCTCTTTACTCAAATACAGTAATGGCGATTGTGCGAGATTCTCACTCGCTTCCGATTTACGCTTTTGTTACAAAGCCACCACAGTTTATTCAATTGTCAAAAAAATTATATCACTACTTATTTTTCTTGTCAACCAAAACATAACAACGATTAACGGGTTGTAAAAAAAAGAAAATATTAACAATTTCTATTGCGAGTCTTTCACTAAATATTCACTTAAGCTTGAATTGCAGTACTTCGAAAAAACTTTAGACTTTCAACAAATATCGACTCACCCCGTAACCGGTTTCGGTTTCAATGATGTTTGCTTCTTTTAAGAGTTGCAGACATCTTCTGCCGAAAGCGGTCGTGCCGAAATAGGCATCAAAATTTGTCACGGGCAGGATGACCCAATCGGTGCCGATTTGCGTGTTTGCCATATAATATTTGTAAAGCGTAATCAACACTTCCGGTTTTACACCTTTTGGTGTGGCGGAAATAAGTTGTTCCGTAAATTCGGGTGATAATTCAAAGTCCTTGTTTTGAAGTGCCCCTTGTTCGAAAGCATCGGCAAGAATATCATCAAAGTGAATGAGAAAACTGCCCTGCGTTTTTGATGAATATAGCGGCACTTGGTATTGCATTACCTTTTTTCGCCAAGCGGAAGCAAAGCCCTTTAACTTATCCGGCTTCTTCTGGTCATATTTTGATACCTTGTCCGGATTGTCTTTAATAAACTTAATCGTGTTTTGCACAAAGGTATAAAACCAGCCGTTTCCCTTGCTGTCAACAAGCGCAGGAAACTGCTCATGTAAATACCTGAAATCTGTTTCACTCTGACCTTCCTTCTTCGGTTGGTCAGTTTTTTTATTCGGCACGCTGCACCATGCACAAAGCGCCTGCCTTGCACGGTCGATATTCGCTTCACCGCTTTCAAACATATATCCACGGGCAACAATGGTTAATACGCGGGTTAACCCGATAAACTTGGTGAGCATATCAAAATTAAATCTGCCGAGGTAGGTGTGTTTATCTGCTGTGCGGTAATCCGGCTTAGTTGTGTATGCGAGTAATTCTTCTTTTTCGTTGAGCATCTTTTTCTTCCTTTAATTCTTTTTCGAGTTCGGCAAGGAAAACATCATAGGCAAACTGCCGTTTTCCAAGTGCCACGGCACACCTTAATGCCGTACCGGCGGGTAATCCTTTGTCCCGTATGTATCGTTTTACACACCGTGCGGCAAGGCGGGTATAATCACTGCCCGTGTCTGATTGATACAGTCGCATAATCGCGTTAAGCAGTTCGCTCTTCGTATCACTGCGAAGGGCTCTTTCTTTTTGCTGCTGTGCCATATGTTTATCATCATAATCACAAATAATATCACCCAAAATGCGGTAGCCGTTACACCTGAAATCGGCAAGCAATTCTATGT
>SVOD01000161.1 GCA_015066575.1 Oscillospiraceae bacterium | reverse complement strand
TGTCGCCCTTTAATTCCGAATTCCGAACTCCGAATTCCGCATTGCTGTTCATAGAACAGCTCGACAAATCCTTATTTTTTAACAAAGTTAAAAAATTATATTGATTTCATATCACATAACTGCTATAATAAACAAAAGGGTATTTATTGTTTATAATTATTATAAAAATCACCCGTTTTCTACTGATATATCCGAAAAATACATAAAAACCCAAAAAAACCTCTAAACGAGTATGAATCATGCATATTGGCGGTGGCAACCGGTCTCCTTTACAGGCTTTTTGGTTTAAAATATCCATAAAAAAGGAGGGCGCTTATGAAGAAATACTTAAAATTCGCCTTAGCGAGCGTTTTGGTAATCGCTATTCTGATGACATCCTTGTGTGCGGTAGGGCTCTTTGCCTCCGCCCAGGCATTGGCAAAGGATGTTTCGATGAAATTTACCAATGCCGAGCATGATTGGGTGACATTAGATGAGAGCAATACCATTCAAGACAGTGCGCTCAAAGTCACCATTTATAATTTCGGTGATGCGGACATTATTTTAAAAAGTATCGAAAACAACGGCACGAGCATTCGCTACACAGATTGGACCAACGGCGCGGAGCTCGCTGCGGGCGCTGTTACCAACATCGGTATCAGCGGCACCACCAATGATAATCAGGTGCTCAAAATCACCGTTACCTATTATGTCAAAGGCAACCCCACTGCAACGGCGGAAACCTGCGATGCCTATATTTACTGCACCTCTAAGCCGCTCTATACTACGGCTTTTTCGCAGGGCTATGTGCCGCCGAGCATGAGGCATATGTATGGTGTGAAAACAACCCATGAATTATACCCCGTTTCCACCCATACTTTAACCTATCACGACAGCCATCAGGATGATAAGCGCATGGCAGACAACCAAATTGAACTCTATGTGGATAAATCGACCTACGCCACCTGGGATGCGCTGAATATGAATTTGGATTTTACCAATATTGATGACAGCGGCACATTCGACATTCTCTCCTGCCGTGACCACGCGTGCTTTGATTATATTCATATGACGCAGACGAGCACCACCGGCTCCATGCAGGTGATGAGCGAGTTATATGGTACCTCCGGCTCCGTGCAGGAGTTTGAAAGCCAATTTAATGATGATGCGGATAATCCCGAGGGCTTCTTTGTGCAGGCAGGCACCAATGAAACCACACCGATTCCGTTCTTCGGCGTGGTGCCCTCCGAGGCAGAGTCCACCTTTGTGATTGAACTCAAAGGCTACGGGCAGACCGGCGGTGTGTTCGGCAGCGGTTGGGGTTCGCGCAAAACATCCGACCTGACCCCTTCGTGGACCATTAAAGTGTATAACAACGATAAAAGCGCCCTGCGCAACCGCTTAACGGAGATTGCAGGCTACGGCTTGAACCAGGCTTCCTACAAGAGCGGTTGGGATGCATTTGAAACTGCCCTCAAGCAGGCGTACGAGGTTCTGGGCACCAATGAGGTGACCGCGGAGCAGGTGGCAGATGCCAAGACCGCGCTTGACAGTGCCTATGCGGCATTGGAGCGCTATGCAGTGGTAATTACCACGCAAAATTTCTACACGGGCGCCAATAACAAAAACCCGGTTGAGATTACGCGCACTTATGAAATGCAGGTCACCAATCAGACCATGCACCCGGTGGAGGTGCTCACCAACGGCACTTACCCCGAGTATACCTATAACCGCACGACAGCGGTCAATTCCGCCTATATCAATGCGCAGGCGGATGACAATTATATTGTTTATATCCATCAGTATTATTGGTATGTCGATACTGCGGCTCTCGAAGCGGCAATTCAGACCCAAGCGACAAAACCCAATAAGGATGAGGACAATAACGATATTTACGATGCCACTTCCTGGAATAACTATGTCGCCGCAGCGGCAGAAGCCACGCGGGTATTGAATGACCGCTCGCTCTTCCAGGAGGATATCGATGAAGCAACCGCAAATCTTAATGCTGCCGAAGCGGCGCTTGTGCGCTTAAAACCCGATGTTGAGTGGCTGACCGAAGGCATGCAATGGGCGGAATGCATTATCGATAACAGTTTTGATGATGACTTCGGCTACGGTTGGGACAAATCGGCGCTCTTTGCTTCCTCGTATGCGCAAGAGAGATACGCCGCTCTGGAAACCGCTTACAACGAGGCGGTTGAAGTGACCAACGCACCCGACTACACCAAAGCGCAGGCAGACAGAGTGTGCGCGGCACTGTGGCAGGCAATCAATAACCTGCGCACCGTTGACAGCACCACCATGGGCTTGCTCACGGATGGCGGCATTCGCCACGCGGATATTGACCAATACGGTTGGTACAAATCCTTGAAAGACCAGTATAAGGAATCCACCGGTTTGCGTGTGGTATATAATGATATTTTAGACAATACGTCCGGCATCTATCAGTTACAGGAGCAGGCATTTACCGCCGAGAGCTGGGAGCAGCTGCAGGATGCGCTTTACGGCGACTTCACCCGGGGGAAATACGCTTGTGCCGAAACAATGGAACCTTACCCGGTCAACAGCGCGGTCGATGAACTGAATGTGCCCGCTTACTCGATGATAAATAACATTTGGTTCTTGGCGAGTCAAGCGGACTACAATGCGTGCCGCAACAATTTGCTCGACAAAGTCAATCACCTGGAGTGGGTTGTGGATGGTAGCGCGCTCGAAACCGTCTGCGCGCAGGCGGATGCGATTGACCTGTCGCTCTACACCGGTAATTCCGGCAATGCGTTCTTAGAAGTGAAGGAAATTGCCGATGCGCAGCTTGCCAAACTTGCTCAGCCGCAACTTTACGGTGACCCCGAAGCGGTGACCAATGAAGTCATAGCCGAAACGGTTCAGGAATTGCAGGCGGCAATCAACAGTTTGGTATTGCGCCCGAAACTGACATCGAACACGCCTTCTATTCACTTTGATACAGGTGAGAATACCACTGTTTACGGTGAGCCTCTCGGCAACACGGTAGAAGAAGCGCTTGCACACCTGGATATTATTAACGACAGCGAGTATGCCATCCTCAAAGTGTACAGTGCCCCCGACAGAGAGGCAGCCTTAAATGATGCGATTGGCACCGGCTTTACGGTCAAACTCTTCGGTACGGATGGGGAAGTCTACGAAACCCACACCTATGTGGTAATGGGCGATGTGGACGGTAACGGCTTGCGCAACGCGCAGGACTTTGAGAGCATATTTACATTTGCTTTTGAAGATAATAACCTCAGCGGTGTGTACCTTGAAGCCGCCGACCTCAACGGCGATAAAGTGGTCGACCTTTCCGATGCCGTGATGTTGCAACTGGCTTTAGAGAGTTAAGCAATGTAAAATAACAATCTCCGTTTGCACAAATGCAAGCGGAGATTTACTCTAAACACCGAAAACCGAACACGGAAAACGAAATAAGACAATTTGGAATGGATTTGCAAATTCTAAGTTGTCTTATTTTAAAATATATGTTAAAATAGAATTACATTTATAATGGATAACTCTGTAAATCAGTATGTCTCTGTGCGGCGTTCCCGCCACCGAGAGGGGAAAGGATGGTTACCATGGCAGAACAAAAGATTATGATAGTCGATGATGATACAAACATCTCCGAACTCTTAAGATTATATTTTGAAAAAGAGGGCTTCCAAACCGCGATTGCCAACAACGGCGCGGATGCGATTGTAATGGCAAAAGCCGAGAAGCCCGATTTAATGCTGCTTGATATTATGATGCCGGAGCTTGACGGTTGGCAAGTATTGCGCGAAATCCGCAAGTTTTCCGATATGCCGATTATTATGCTTTCGGCAAAGAGCGAAACCTTTGATAAGGTGCTCGGTTTGGAACTCGGTGCGGATGATTACATTGTCAAGCCTTTCGACTCCAAGGAAGTGGTCGCCAGAGTTCCAAACCGAGCACCTTATCAAAGGTTTCGCTCTTTGCCGAAA
>SVOD01000043.1 GCA_015066575.1 Oscillospiraceae bacterium | reverse complement strand
CGCGATTCTTGACCTGCCGCTTTCGCAGGCGAGGGTAAGCACTTCTTCAATGCTGTCCTGCATTTCAACCGCTACAATTTCGGTGCGGTGCACCATCAGTTCGCCGGCAGTGACATCATCAAATTCAAAGATGTTGCTCACCATTTCGCTCTGGGCTTCTTCAATGACACCCTTTTCTTCGCCTACATCCACCATCATCAAAATTTCTTCTTCGGTAACCGTTTCTTCATCGGCATTCGGGTTCATGCCCAGCAACCGAACAATAGCATTGGCGGAAACGGCGAGAATTTTTACAACAGGGGAGAAGATTGCACCGAAAAAGCGCAACACATCAATAACGGCAAAAGAAACTTTCTCGGCTTTTTGCATACCGATTTTTTTGGGCACCAATTCGCCGAGTACCAAAGTAAAGTAACTCATTAAAACGGTAATGCCAATCAACAGCAGGTTGCTGATGAGCCGATAGTGGGGATGGTCGGCGCCAACCTTAAGCGCAACCAAAATGTAGCCCACAAAACTGTCTGCCGCAAAGGCACTTGCCAAAAACCCCGCGAGAGTAACGCCGATTTGAATGGTCGATAAAAACTTGGCGGAATTGCCGGTAAAGTCGGCAATTTTTTTGGCTTTTTTATTGCCCTCACCGGCGAGCTTATCTATCTTATTATCGTTAAGGGTAATGAGCGCGATTTCGCTCATCGAGAAAAAGCCGTTGATGAGAATGAGCAGAAAAACGAGAAGTACTCTGAGTATAATTGTTCCCGCAGAAGGCAGCTCGTCCATAAATTTCAAGAAATCCTTTCCATCATGAAATAATGTGTATACAATTACTATACCAAATCTCATTATATATCAAATGTATTATTTTGTCAAAATTGCCGAAAAATACTTTGCCTTTTGTTATTTACATATATAAAGAGAAATGATATAATATTTTTTGATCGGGTTTCTTTTAATTGGTAATTAATAAACTTGGTTAAATTTAGGTTCAAATACCTTAACGATAAACTTAGGAGGAACTATAATGTCCAGAAGAAAACTTTCTATGGATGGTAACACCGCTGCGGCGCATGTCAGCTATGCGTTCACGGAAGTGGCGGCGATTTACCCCATCACACCCTCCAGCCCCATGGCTGAAGTGACCGACACTTGGGCTGCAACCGATAAGAATATTTTCGGTGACGGTCCGGCAAGAAACATTTTCGGCGATACGGTAAAGATTACCGAAATGCAGTCCGAAGCAGGTGCGGCAGGCGCGGTTCACGGCTCTTTGGCAGCCGGCGCACTCACCACCACCTACACCGCTTCTCAGGGCTTGTTGCTGATGATTCCCAACATGTATAAAATTGCCGGTGAATTGTTGCCGTCAGTGATTCATGTTTCCGCGCGCTGCGTTGCCAGCCACGCACTCAACATCTTCGGTGACCATTCCGATGTGTATGCGTGCCGCCAAACCGGTTATGCAATGCTTTGCGAATCCAATCAGCAGGAAATTATGGACCTCGGCGCGGTTGCACACCTTTCCACAATCAAGGGCAGAGTTCCTTTCATTAACTTCTTCGATGGTTTCCGTACTTCTCACGAAGTGCAGAAAATTGAAGTGTGGGATTATGATGACCTCAAAGAGATGGTAGATATGGATGCTATTCAGGTATTCAGAGACCGTGCGCTCAATCCGGAGCATCCCGTATTGCGCGGCTCCGCCGAAAACGGCGACATCTTCTTCCAGCACAGAGAGGCTTGCAACAAGTATTATGAAGCCCTTCCCGCTATCGTGGAAGACTATATGGGTAAGGTCAATGCCAAACTCGGCACCGACTATCAGCTCTTTAACTACTACGGCGACCCCGATGCGGAGACCGTTATCGTGGCAATGGGTTCTGTTTGCGATGTGACCGAAGAAGTTATCGATTACCTGCGCGCAGCAGGCGAAAAGGTCGGTCTTGTCAAAGTCAGACTTTACAGACCCTTTGTGCAGGAAAAATTGGCAGCTGCCATTCCCGCAAGCGTTAAGAAAATTGCCGTGCTCGACAGAACCAAGGAACCGGGCGCTCTCGGCGAACCGCTTTACCTGGATGTTGTCACTGCGCTTAACAACACCGGCAGAAATGATATCAAAGTCGTCGGCGGCCGTTACGGTCTCGGCTCGAAGGATACCACGCCGGCTTCCATCATCGCTGTATACGACAACTTAAAACTCGATGAACCGAAGAATTCCTTCACCATCGGTATTGTCGACGATGTGACCGGTCACTCTCTCGAAGAGAAGGTTTCTCCCGATACCGCACCGGCAGGCACTATCTCCTGCAAGTTCTGGGGTCTGGGCGGCGACGGTACAGTCGGTGCCAACAAGAACTCCATCAAGATTATCGGTGACCATACCGATAAGTATATTCAGGCTTACTTCCAGTATGACTCCAAGAAGACCGGCGGCGTTACCGTTTCCCACTTGAGATTCGGCGATACCCCGATTAAGAGCCCCTACTATATTACGAAGGCTGACTTTGTGGCTTGCCACAATGTGTCCTATATCCTTAAGGGCTTCAAGATTGTGCAGGATGTAAAACCCGGCGGCACCTTCTTGCTTGACTGCCAGTGGGATGCGGCTCAACTTGAAGAGCATCTTCCCGCTTCCGTCAAGAAGTATATTGCTAAAAATAACATTAAGTTCTACACCATTGATGCAACCACTTTGGCAACTGTCAAAATCGGTAATGCAAAGGTTAAGAACACGATTTTACAATCCGCTTTCTTCGCACTTGCCAACATTTTGCCGAAGGATGAAGCCATTGAATATATGAAGAAGATGGCATACAAATCCTATTCCAAGAAGGGTGAGGAAATCGTACAGCTCAACTACAATGCGATTGATGCCGGCGCCGATGCCGTCACAGCAATCGATGTTCCCGCCGCATGGGCAGACCTTGCCGATGAAGCACCGGCAGCATCCGCTACCGGCGACAGAGCTGACCTTGTGAAGTTTGTCAATGAAATCGTCACTCCCGTCAACAATATGGATGGTGACAGCCTTCCCGTATCTGCATTTGAAGATATGGCAGACGGCACCTTCCCGCAGGGCGCTGCCGCCTACGAAAAGAGAGGCGTGGCAGTCTATGTTCCCGAGTGGGATCCGACCAACTGTATTCAGTGTAACACCTGTGCTTTTGTTTGCCCGCATGCGACCATCAGACCGTATGCCTTGACAGCAGATGAAGCTGCGAAAGCACCGGCACAGACAAAGTACACCGAAAAGCCCGTTCTCAAGACCGATTATAAGTTTACCATGGCAATCAGCCCGATGGACTGCATGGGTTGTACGCTTTGCGTGAAGGCTTGCCCGGTTTCCGCTCGCTCCAAGGATACAGGCAAAGCGGCACCGCTGACCATGAAGGCACAGTCTTCTCAGCTTGACCAGCAACCGGTATTCGATTACTGCGTGGAGAATGTTTCCGAGAAGTCCGAACTTGTTAATGCGACGGTGAAGGGCAGCCAGTTCAAGCAGCCCCTGCTTGAGTTCTCCGGCTCTTGCGCAGGTTGCGCCGAAACTTCTTATGCGCGCCTGGTAACGCAACTCTTCGGTGAGCAAATGTACATTTCCAATGCGACCGGTTGTTCCTCTATCTGGGGCGGTTCCGCTCCTTCTACACCGTACACCGTTAACCGCGAGAGCGGCAAGGGTCCGGCTTGGGGCAACTCCCTGTTTGAAGATAACGCAGAGCACGGTCTTGGTATCTACCTCGGTCAGAAAGCACTGCGCGAGAGAATGATTGCAAAAATCGAGGCTCTCAATCCTTCTGAGGAAATGAAACCGATTGTAGACAAATTCCTTGCCACAAAGGATTCTTCTGCAGAAAATGCAGAGCCTGCAAAGGCTTTGATTGAAGCTTTAGAAAAATGCTGCGAAAACGGCTGTGAGAGTGCACAAGAAATTCTCAAGTATAAAGACTACCTTGCCAAGAAGAGTGTTTGGATCTTCGGTGGTGACGGCTGGGCATACGACATCGGTTACGGCGGTCTCGACCACGTACTTGCTTCCGGTGAAGATGTCAATGTATTCGTCTTTGATACCGAAGTGTATTCCAACACCGGCGGACAGGCTTCCAAAGCTTCTCAGTTAGGTCAGGTAGCACAGTTTGCGGCAGCCGGTAAGCAAATCGGCAAGAAGAGCCTTTCCGAAATTGCGATGAGCTACGGCTATGTATATGTGGCTCAGGTGGCTATGGGCGCCGACAAGAACCAACTGCTCAAGGCACTCAAAGAGGCTGAGGCTTACAAGGGTCCGTCTCTCATCATCGGTTATTCTCCCTGTGAGATGCACAGAATTAAGAAGGGCGGTATGCAGAACTGCCAGCTCGAAATGCAAAAGGCTGTGGATGCCGGTTACTGGAACCTGTTCAGATTTAACCCGGCTCTCAAGGCAGAAGGCAAGAATCCGTTCTCCTTGGATTCCAAGGCACCGAAGACCTCTTACATTGACTTTATCGAGGGCGAAGTCAGATACGCTTCCCTTAAAGCGATGTTCCCCGAAAAGGCTGCGAAGCTCTTCCAGCAGGCTGCAGACAATTCGATTGCAAAATACGAAAGACTGCAAAGACTTGTGGATTACTACGAGCCCAAGGCTGAATAAAAAACAAAAACCCTCGCACCTCGCGGTGCGGGGGTTTTGACAAATAAGGATTTGTCGCGCTCTTTGAGCGCGCAAATCCTTATTTGAGTGTTCAGTGTTCAGTGTTTAGTGTTCAGTAGCAAGGCTGCGCCTTGCTTTTTTTGAAACCGCCCTATCAAGGGCGGTGCGTGCATAGCACGCGGTGGGTGAAACTGAAAACTGAACCCTGAAAACTGAAAACTGACAAATAAGGATCTGTCGAGCTGTCAGCTCGACAGATCCTTATTTGTCGCTCTTGACTATTTACATAATTTGGTATATATTATATTTATATAAATATGTTTGTATTTATACCATCTTAATTATGTAATGAAACGGAGTTGCTCATATGAAAGGAATTATTTTGGCAGGCGGCAGCGGCACCAGGCTTTACCCGCTGACAACCGTGACCTCCAAACAGCTCTTACCGATTTATGACAAGCCGATGATTTATTACCCGCTGTCTACTTTAATGCTGGCGGGTATTCGGGAAATCCTGGTCATTTCCACACCGGATGATACCCCGAAATTTATGGACCTGCTCGGCGATGGCAGCCAGTTCGGTTTAGACATTCAGTATGAAATTCAAGAGTCGCCCGATGGTTTGGCACAAGCCTTTGTTATCGGCGAAGACTTTATTGGCGGTGATGATGTTGCCATGATTTTGGGCGATAATATTTTCTACGGTTCCGGTCTGGGGCATATGCTCCGCGAAGCGGCAACCATGAAGAGCCCGGCAACTATTTTTGCTTACTATTTGGAAAACCCGACTGCCTTCGGTGTGGTAGAATTTGATGAAAAGGGCAAGGCTGTTTCGATTGAAGAAAAGCCGAAACACCCGAAATCCAACTACGCTGTTACCGGTTTGTATTTTTATGACAATAAGGTGGTTGAAATTGCCAAAAATCTCGAAAAGAGCGCCAGGGGCGAGTATGAGATTACCGATATTAACGAGGCGTATCTCAAAGCGGGAGAACTTGATGTTAAGCAGCTCGGCAGAGGTTACGCTTGGTTAGATACCGGCACAGTCGATGCGTTGCTCGATGCGGCAAACTTTATTAAAACCATTGAAAGTTTGCAGGGCATTCAAATATCCGCACCCGAAGAGATTGCCTACAACAATCGCTGGATTACCAAATCAAAACTCTTAAAGAGCGCAGAGGCCTACGGCAAATCCAATTACGGCAGGCATTTGCTTAAAGTGGCAAGAGGCGAAATACTTTACAACAACCCCAACCCCAATGCGAAAAAATCACAGGTTATTCGACCGGTTTGGGGTGAGCAATAAGCAAAAGGCTTACTGTTTTACGATTTGAGTGTTTAGTGAACAGGGAGAAAGCGTTTCTATGACAAAAGAGAAAACTTCATTAGAAGGTGTTTATATTATCACCCCGCAGGTGTTTGGTGACCATCGCGGGTGGTTTTGCGAAACCTATTCGGCGCAAAAATTTCATGAAATCGGGATTGATACCGTTTTTGTGCAGGATAATCAGTCCTATTCCAAAGAAAAGAATACCATTCGCGGCTTGCACTTTCAACTTGCCCCGAAGGCACAAACAAAGCTGTTGCGCTGCACCAGAGGTAAAATTTTAGATGTAGCGGTGGATATTCGCAAGGGCAGTAAGCAGTTCGGCAAATGGGTCGCCGTAGAACTTTCTGCCGAAAACAAAAAGATGATTTACATTCCCAAAGGCTTTGCTCATGCATTTTTGACATTGAGTGAAGATGTAGAGGTGCAGTATAAAGTGGACCAATACTATAGCCCGGAGCATGACCGTTCCATCCTTTTCAGCGACCCGGCTATCGGTATTGATTGGGGGATTGAGAACCCGATTTTATCCGAAAAAGATTTGAAAGCACCGCTTTTGAGTGAAAGTGATGTTAACTATATTTTTGGAGAGAATTGCTGATTTATGGATAATATTCTCGTAACCGGTGTGAACGGTCAATTAGGGCATGATGTAGTCTTGGAATTGGAGAGCAGAGGTATTCCCTGTAAAGGCGTTGATGTGGATGATTTTGATTTGACAGATGCGCTCAAAACCGAGCATTATGTCAAGACCTTTCAACCCACGGCAGTCATTCACTGCGCGGCGTTTACCAATGTCAATGCCGCCGAAGAAAATGAGGAACTCTGCCGCAAAATCAATGTAGACGGTACGCGCAATATTGCCGAAGCGTGTCGCTATTTAAAAAGTAAACTGATTTATATCAGCTCAGATTATGTCTTTGACGGCAGCGGCGATTCACCGAAGAATACGGATGAACCGACCGCACCGCTGAATGTATACGGGCAGAGTAAATTAGACGGTGAAGCAGCGGCGAGAGTCAATCCGCAAACCTTTGTGGTGCGCACTTCTTGGGTGTACGGGCTCAATGGCAATAATTTTGTTAAAACCATGTTAAAACTCGGCAGACAGAAGGCGGAGTTAACAGTGGTAGCCGACCAAATCGGTTCGCCGACTTATACCAAGGATTTGGCGAAATTGCTTGCAGATATGGTGGTGACGACAAAATACGGCACTTATCATGCCACTAACGAGGGCTTTTGCTCGTGGGCGGAATTTGCTGCGGCAATTATGAAAGAAGCGCAGATTGCCTGCCGCATCGTGCCGGTATATTCATCGGCATTCCCGTCACCGGCGAAGCGACCGCTCAATTCTCGGCTTTCCAAAATCAGTTTGGATTTTGCTTCATTCCAGCGTCTGCCGGATTGGCACAATGCGCTTTCAAGATATTTGATTGAATTAGCACAAAACGGGCAGTTATAGCAGTAACCTGCCCGCTTGTTTTATTAAAAAAGCTGTGGCTTTTACCGAAAAGAATTCGAATTTAAAATAATAATTTATGATTTTATGCCGTAAATCATAGAATGAATTGTAGTATAAAACGAGCGCTCGGCGCGGGTGATTGACACAATGTATAGTTATATGGTATAATATTATTACTATTGATTGTATAGGGGAGAAGTATGTCATGAAATGTCCATACTGTTCACATGAAGAAAGCAAAGTTATTGATTCCAGACCGACCGACGAAGGCGAAAAAATCAGAAGGCGCAGAGAATGTTTGAAATGCGGCAAACGTTTTACCACCTATGAAGTGATTGAATCCGTGCCGATTTTGGTCATTAAGCGCGACAAATCCAGAGAGGCATTCGACTCGCAAAAACTCTTAAACGGTATGCTGCGCGCTTGCGAAAAAAGACCGGTGGAATATGCCACTCTTGAAAAAGCTATCAGCGAGATTGAAGCGACCATTCAAAACTCTTTCGAGAGAGAGATTACTTCCGAAAAAATCGGTGAGTTGGTTATGGAAAAACTCAAGGATATTGATGAAGTGGCATATGTGCGCTTTGCTTCCGTTTACAGACAGTTTACGGATGTGAGCACCTTTATTGCAGAAGTCAATAAATTATTAAATAAATAACTTTTATTTCTGTTTTTGCTAAAGCGGTTCGATTTATCGAACCGCTGTTTCTTTTTTTACCAACAATAATTTTTGTGCAAAAGCAAACAATAATTAGAGGGTGAAAAAATGAAAAATATCAGAAATATGATTTCTTTGGTTTTGGTGATAGTGTTTGCTGTCTTTGTGAGTAATTATGATGAGAGCACGCAAGCTGCTGCCACCATCAGTCAAAACACAGTCAGTGTCAGCGGGGAAAGTTTTGGCATTAAAATGCATACGCAGGGAGTGCTGGTCATTTCCACTGCAGCAGTGCAAACCGAGAACGGGGAAAAGCATCCTGCCGGCGATTTGGGCTTGCGTGCCGGTGATGTCATCACGCAGATTGACGGAAAAGAGGTCAAAAGCTGCGCGGCGGTTTCGCGTGCCATTGAGGCAAGTGGCGGGAAAGAACTGATTATTACGTTGCGGCGTGAAAATGAAGAAAAATCAGTGGCACTGACACCGGTGCTTTGCAAAACAAGCGGTACCTATAAAGCAGGGCTGTGGATACGAGACTCAACAGCAGGCATCGGCACAGTAACTTTTTATGACAGCAATGGCAATTTCGGTGCGCTCGGTCACGGAGTAACGGATGTGGACACCCAAACGCTGCTACCGTTGCGCAACGGAGAAGCCGTGCAAAGTGAAATTATCGGCTTTTCCAAAGCGCAAAAAGGCGCTGCGGGCGAATTGTACGGCGTATTGACCAAAACCGCTATCGGCAGTATCACGAAGAATACGGCAGGCGGTGTTTACGGTAAGAGCGACAAATCGTTAAAACATCTCAAGTCCTATCCGGTTGCACAACCGAAAGAAGTCAGGCGCGGCAAAGCGACTGTGCTGACAACCGTTGACGAGCGAGGGGTACAGGCGTTTGAAGTCAATATTCAGTTTATCAATATAATCGGTACAGGTTATAAAGATATGATTGTTAAGGTGACAGACGAAAAACTGCTTGAGAAAACCGGCGGTATTCTGCAGGGGATGAGCGGTAGTCCGATTATTCAAAACGGCAAGTTTGTCGGGGCACTGACGCATGTCTTTCTCAACCGCCCGGAATTAGGCTATGCGGTGTTCGGGTATAAAATGGTTAATTTAGCAAAACAGTGAGGGAAAGGTCCCTCACCGGTTTTTGCTCCGGAGCCATGCGACTGAGAATTGTAAACTGAATATAAAAAGGAAGGTTGTCGAATATGGTTGACCGGATTCGACAGCCTTCTTTTTTCTTTGCATACAGAAAACGGCAAATCATAAATTATTCCCAAAATTTGTAAATTATTTTGCTAAAAACTATTGCCAAAATTTCCCAAATATGGTAAAATCTGGAAAAACTAAAGAAAAGGAGTTCGAACAATGAATACCAACATGAAAGTTTTAATTGCCGACAATACCGAACAATTCGGTATGCCCTGCGCCGATGCACTGCACAGCTACGGTTTCGATGTGCTGTGCGCTAAGAAGGACGGTGCCGCGCTACCGAAGCTTCTGGCAGAACAAAAGCCGGAAGTGCTGATAATGGATGCCTTTATGCCGGGGCTGGATGCGATTGGTGTGCTCAAGAAACTGCAAGGGGAGAAACAGCTCAAAAAGCCTGTTGTTATAGTGGTTTCGAGTGCCGATAGCGAGAAAATCGGCGCGCAAATGATTGCGCAGGGAGCCGATTATTTCTTTATGAAACCGATAGATTTCTCTATGCTTTCGCAACGCATCACGCAACTTGCAGATTGGAACAATTCTCAAGCCCAACAAGCGCTTAAAAGCCGCGATTTGGAAGTGATGATTAGCGAGGTGCTTCACCAAATCGGTGTGCCTGCACATATCAAAGGGTACCGCTATTTGCGCTATTCCATTATGCTTTGTACCAACGACAGCTCAATGCTGGGTTCGATTACGAAAATACTCTACCCGAGCGTTGCCAAGCAGTTTTCTACCACGCCTTCACGGGTGGAACGTGCCATTCGTCACGCCATTGAAGTCGCCTGGGACAGGGGCGATGTAGATGTGCTGATGTCTTACTTTGGCTACACGATTCAGTCGGATAGAGGCAAACCGACCAACTCTGAATTTATCGCTATGATTTCCGATAAATTGCGCCTGGAAATGAAGGCGCACAGCTGACGGGTGAAGCATACGGTTGCTCTTTGTCTAAAATACCATAATATTGACTAAAAAAAGGATGCATTTTGTATCCTTTTTTTGTTGCGAAAAAAGCTATGTTATATTATAATTAATTTAATATTATTTAAAATGGGAGATTGTGCGATGCGCTCGGTATTTGTTGACAATGTGCAGCTTGAAAAGCAAAAAGAATTTGCCGCTTTCGCGGGCGAAATTCTTGCCGCGCGCTATGCGCAACCGCCGAAGGCCTATGTGCATACCTACGGCTGCCAAGGCAATGTGGCAGACAGCGAAAAAATTGAGGGTATGCTATTGCAAATCGGCTATGAATTGACCGAAGATTTGAGCGAGGCGGATTTGGTGCTTTACAATACCTGTGCCATTCGCGAACATGCCGAGCACCGCGTGTTCGGCAATGTGGGCGCTCTCAAGCATTATAAAGCGCGCAAGAAGGATATGATTATTGCTTTGTGCGGCTGTATGATGCAGCAAAGTCAGGTTGCCGAAAAAATAAAAAAGAGCTACCCGTTTGTCAATTTGGTTTTCGGCACCCATGTGGTGCACCGCCTGCCGGAGTTTATTTACCGCGTGTTGTGCGGCAACAAAGTGGTTTGTATTGATGAGAACGAAGGCGTGATTGCCGAAGGTTTACCCATTCACCGAGACGGGTCGTTTAAAGCATGGCTTCCGATTATGTACGGCTGCAACAATTTTTGCTCTTACTGCATTGTGCCCTATGTCAGAGGGCGGGAGAGAAGCCGCCGGCAAAGCGATATTCTTGCTGAGGCACGGCAAATCATTGCAGCAGGCTACAAGGAGATTACGCTTTTGGGGCAAAATGTGAATTCTTACGGCAACGATTTAGAGGATGGCAGTAACTTTGCCTCTCTGTTGCGGGCGCTTGATGCGATGGAGGGTGACTTTAAAATTCGTTTTATGACTTCGCACCCGAAGGACTGCACGAAGGAACTGATTGATACCATTGCCGCTTCGCGGCACATCTCGCACCACCTGCACTTGCCCTTTCAATCGGGCAACGATGACATTCTTAAAGCAATGAACCGCAAGTATACCCGCGAGAAATACCTGGAGTTGGTGAACTATGCAAAGTCAAAAATCAGCGATTTGTCGCTGACTTCGGATGTCATTGTCGGGTTTCCGGGTGAAACTTACGAGCAGTTTTCGGATACACTTTCTTTAATTCGAGAAGTAAAATTTACCTCACTTTTTACCTTTATTTTTTCCCCGCGCCACGGCACACCGGCAGAGAAGATGGATGACCCTGTTCCCGCCGAAGAAAAGGGCAAGTGGTTTAGAGAGCTGTTAGATGTGCAGGCGGAGGTTGCTGCGGGCAGAACTGCAGCAATGAAGGGCAAGGTGTACCGCGCGCTGGTGGAAGAACCCGGCAAAGAAGCGGGGCACTTGTGCGGCAGAACGGATGCCAATGTGATAATTGATTTTGAGGGTGACGAGAGCCTTATCGGGCAGTATGTCAATGTTAAAGTGACAGACAGCCTGACATGGATTGTCAAAGGGGAACTGTTATAATTCGGAATTCGGAATGCGAAATTCGGAATTAATGGTGGCGAAGCAGAGCTTCGCATAATAAATGAATATTTTACACAAAGGAGAAATAGAAAAATGGCAGATGTAATTCAATTGGCAAGAGAGTTAGGCGCTGCATTGCAGGCAGATGCGCGCTACAAGGCATTAATGGATGCCAGAAAAGTCAACGATGATGACGAGGCACTCCAAAAGCTCATCGGCGACTTCAATCTTATTATGCTTAATGCACAGCAGGAGGCGGAGAAGGAAGATAAAGATGAAGCCAAAATGCAAGCCTATAATGAGCAGTATATGGAAGCTTACAAAAAGATTATGGACAACGAGAATATGCGCGCGTACCAGGCGGCGCAGTCCGAACTCGAAGCAGTGGTCAACACCGTTAACGGGATTATTGCCATGAGCCTCAACGGCGAAGACCCCGCCACCTGTGACCCGGATGCAGCCAACTGCACCCACGATTGTTCAAGTTGCGGCGGTTGCCACTAAAGAATTGCTTTGATAGGACATCCAAAGACTGATTTTTGTCTTTTTTCGCTACCGCGGCAGAAAACCTCCTTGAAATACACAAAGTATTTCTGCGTCACTTTTCTTTGCGATAGCAGAAAAATCCTAAAAATCAGTTCTATGTCTGCCTATCAAATCAATTCTCAAGAGGCAGAGCCACGCTTAGTGGCAATTTGTACTCATACCATCAAACATTGCGGAGGAAGAAAAGTTGAGCTCATTATCACCCATGATGCGTCAATATTTTGAAATCAAGGCGGATTATCAAGATACTATTCTCATGTTTCGCGTAGGCGATTTTTATGAGATGTTCTATGATGATGCAAAATTGGTTTCCAAAGAGCTGGAATTGGTTCTGACCGGTAAGGATTGCGGGCAGAGCGAGCGTGCGCCGATGTGCGGTGTGCCTTTTCATGCGGCGGACAGCTATATTGCGCGCTTGGTTTCCAGAGGCTATAAGGTGGCAGTCTGCGAACAGGCGGAAGACCCGGCGAGCGCCAAAGGCATTGTTAAGCGCGAGGTGATTCGCGTCGTCACCCCCGGTACCACTTGCGACAGTGCCATCCTCAACGAGGGCACCAACAACTACCTGTGTTGTATTTTTGCAGAAGGCAGAAAAATCGGCGTGTGTTTTTGCGATGTTTCTACCGGTACGATGCTTGCTACCGAGTTTTCCAAGAATGCGGAAAACGAACTGATTAACGAGTTGTCAAAGTACCAACCCAAAGAGATATTGCTCAACTGCCGTTGTTTGGAATATAAGAAACTCAAAGTGCTCTTGGGCGAGCGTTTAGACTGTATTGTGGATGAAGTGCCTGACGATGCATTTGCACTTGATGTGCTCAGCAAAAAAGTGCTCTCGCATTTTCACACCGCGCATGCCGATGAATTGGAACTCGGTGACAAGCCCTTAGCGATGCGTACTGTCGGTAAGGCGCTGGTTTATTTGGAGCAAACACAAAAGACCGACTTAAAGGGCATCACACATTTGGATGTGTATTCCTCGGCGCAGTTTATGCATTTAGACAGCGCAACAGTGCGCAACCTCGAATTGTGCGAAACTATGCGCGGCAAGGAAAATCGCGGTAGCCTTTTATGGGTGGTGGATAAAACCAAAACCGCGATGGGCAAGCGTATGCTGCGCGCGTGGATTGAAAAACCGCTCATTCACTCGGTTGATATCAATAAGCGCTTAAATGCCGTTGAAGAACTTTTCAGCGATATTGAAAAGCGCAGTGATTTGAGAGAGTGCCTGCACGCAGTGCTTGATATTGAGCGCATTATCACTAAAATTGTCTACAAAACCGCGAGCGCAAAAGAACTGCGCGCCTTGCAACAGGCAGTGGAAAATTTGCCGACCATCAAGGCGCTGCTTACCGACTGCAACAGTGAAATTTTGAGAAACTGCGGGGCAAATATTGATGCGCTTGATGATATTTTTCAGCTTATTTTCCAATCTATTGTTAAGGACCCGCCGGCAACCATTCGTGAAGGCGGCATGATTAAAGCCGGCTTTAATGCCGAACTCGATGCCCTGCGCGATGTGATGCAAAACGGGCAGGAGTATCTCAACCGCATTGAGGCGCAAGAGAAAGAAAAGACCGGCATTAAGTCGTTAAAGATTAACTATAACAAGGTTTACGGCTATTATTTGGAAGTTACCAATCTCTATAAAGATTTGGTGCCCGAGCACTATATCAGAAAACAGACATTAACCAACGCGGAGCGCTATATTACCGAAGAACTCAAGCAGTTAGAAGATAAAATCTTAGGTGCCAAAGAGCGCTCGGTGCAGTTGGAAAGCGAAATTTTCAGCCGCGTGCGCGACAAAGTGGCAGCCGAGCTCGAGCGCATTCAGCGTACGGCACTTCACTTAGCTTTGGCAGACTGCATTCAGTCTTTGGCGCAGGCAGCGGCGGACTACGGCTATGTACGTCCCGATGTCAACGAGGGCGACAGCATCGTGATTCAAGACGGAAGACACCCGGTTGTCGAGCGTATGATGAAAGAGGCACCCTTTGTGCCGAATGACACCTTACTCGATTGTCGCGATAACCGTATGCTCATTATCACCGGACCGAATATGGCGGGTAAATCCACTTTTATGCGCCAGGTTGCCGTTATTACGCTGATGGCGCAAATCGGTTCTTTTGTCCCGGCGGCTTCGGCTACCATCGGCGTGACGGATGCTATTTTTACGCGCGTGGGTGCTTCCGATGATTTAACCGCAGGGCAGTCCACCTTTATGGTCGAGATGAGCGAGGTGGCGACCATTCTCAAAAACGCCACGAAGAAGAGCTTGATTATTTACGATGAAATCGGCAGAGGTACCTCGACTTTTGACGGTATGAGCATCGCCCGCGCTGTGCTCGAATACACTGCCGATAAAAAGAAGCTGGGCGCAAAAACTCTTTTTGCAACCCACTACCACGAATTAACCGCCATCGAAAATGAAGTAGATGGAATTAAGAATTACAATATCGCCGTTAAAAAGAGAGACGGTGAAATTATCTTCCTGCGCCGCATTGTGGCAGGCGGTACCGACGATTCCTACGGCATTGATGTTGCCAAGCTCGCCGGTGTGCCGAAAGATGTGATTGCCAGGGCGGGGGAAGTGCTTAAAGAATTGGAAGCGGAAGGTTCCGGCGGGCGTGTGATTGTAAAAGAAGTGCCTGCCGAGAGTGAGGCGCAGATGTCTTTTGCGCTGGCAGGCTCCAATGAAATCACACAAGAACTAAAGCAGTTGGATGTCAACACATTAACCCCGATTGAGGCGATGGAAAAACTGTATAGCCTTTCCAAACGCGCGAAAGAGGAATCTTAAAGGATAGAAATATGAACATTCAGGTAATGCCTAAGCATATGGCTGACTTAATTGCCGCCGGCGAGGTCGTAGAGCGCCCCGCAAGCGTCATTAAGGAGTTGGCGGAAAATTCCATAGATGCGGGTGCTACCGCACTTACGATTGAAATTAAGGGCGGCGGCAGTGCCTATATGCGCGTCAGCGACAACGGTTCCGGTATACTCAAAGAGGATTTGCCGCTGGCGTTTCGCACCCATGCGACCAGTAAAATCCGCAGTGAAGAGGACTTGGAACACATTGCTACCTTAGGCTTTCGCGGCGAAGCGCTCGCAAGCATTTGCGCGGTCAGCCGCGTGGAGGTGCTCACTCTTGCCGAAGGGGAAACAGTCGGTTCTCTCTACCGCATTAGCGGCGGGGAGGAGCAGGCATTTGAGAGCGCCGGTTGCCCGAAGGGCACAACCATTATTGTCAGAGATTTGTTCTACAATACCCCGGCAAGAATGAAGTTTTTAAAGCGCGATGTTACCGAGGGGAACTATGTTGCCGCGGTGGTTGACCGCATTGCACTCTCACACCCCGAAGTAAAAATCACCTTTATTCGAGAAGGCAAGCAAGTTTTTTCCACCAATGGCGACGGGGTGCTTTATAACGCGATTTATGCCGTTTTCGGCGGTTCCTTTGCCAAATCACTGATTCCGATTTCTTATGAACTGGGCGGTGTGAAAGTCAGCGGGTTTATTTCCAAACCCCTGGAATGTCGTGCCAACAGAAGTATGCAGTATTTCTTTATCAGCGGCAGGCAGGTCAAGAGCGTTACGGCGATGAGCGCTTTGGAAAACGCCTATAAAAATTCAATTATGGTCGGCAAGGTTCCTGCCTGTGTGATGCATATTGATTTACCCGCCGAAGCGGTCGATGTCAATGTGCACCCGGCAAAAACCGAAGTGCGCTTTGCCAATGAAAAGGCGGTATTTGATGCGGTGTACTTCGCCTGCAAAAATGCCTTGATGGAAAAAGATACACCCAAAGAGGTTTCTTTTGAGAAAAAGGATTATCTGAAAAAACAACCGCAGCCGCAGCAACAACCGCTTGCGGCGGTGACAGCGGTGCACAGCAAGCCAAAAGAGGATTTTTGGCAGCAGAAAAGTGCTGCCGCATTTACAAATGAAGCAGAAGAAACGCCGAAAGAATCTGCTCCGGCACCGAAAAAAGCCGAAACACAGGCAGCAGATATTGCACAACTGCAAACTGCGGCGGCAGAACCGCCGGTGTACCGCTCCAAGAGGGTTAATATTGACATTGATTTTGACGAAGCACCTGCTTCTCAGCCACCGGTTAGCCCTACAGTGCAAGAGGCGCCGCCGGTAGCTCAGAGCGAAGCGGAAGCTGCACCGGCAGAGCAAGTGCAAGAGAAAGCGACTGTTGAGCCGTTTGAAGTCATCGGCGAAGTGTTTAAAACATACATCATTGTGCAGCAGGGCAATGAGGTGCTTTTTATCGACAAGCATGCGGCACATGAAAGAATACTTTTTGAGCAGCTGAAGGCGGATGCGCATGCTGACCCGCAGATGCTGATGGAACCGATGAATGTGGTGCTCTCCAAAGAGGATTACGATGCGGTGATTACCAATGCGGCGTTGCTCGAAAAAAGCGGCTTTATTGTGGAGGACTTCGGTGCGGGCACCTGCATTGTCAGGGCTTACCCGATGGTACTCGAAAATGCCGATATGAAAGAAGTACTGGAAGAAACTGCCGGCTATTTGCGGCAACATAAAAAGGATTTTGAAAGTGAAGCGCTGGATTGGCTCTATCACAATGTTGCCTGTCGCGCGGCAATCAAAGCAGGCAATTTTACCTCGCGCTTTGAGATGGAGCGCTTTGTGGAAAAACTGCTCTCCATGCCCGATATTCGTTACTGCCCTCACGGCAGACCGGTGATGATTGTCATGAGCAAATATCAGTTTGAAAAGCAGTTTGGCAGAGTGTAATAATTCGGAATTCGGAATGCGGAATTCGGAATGAGAGGGCGGGATCCCCGCACCCCGATTAGAATTCATGAATCAAAAGAATGATGAAAACAAAATAAAGATTTTGGCGGTAGTCGGCCCCACAGCAAGCGGAAAAAGCGCTTTGGCGGTGGAACTTGCCAAGCTGTATGGCGGGGAAGTTATTTCCTGCGACAGTATGCAAATCTATAAATACTTGGATATTGCGACCGCAAAACCGACTGCAGAGGAAATGCAGGGCATCCCGCACCACCTTATCGATTTTTTGGAACCGGATGCGCGCTTTAGTGTGGCGGACTATGTGCCGCTGGCGCTGCAAAAAGCGCAGGAAATCAGTGCAAGAGGCAACCTGCCGATAGTCTGCGGCGGAACAGGGCTCTATATTGATCATTTGTTGGGGAATACGGATTTTTTTGAAATCCCGATTCGTGAAGA
>SVOD01000042.1 GCA_015066575.1 Oscillospiraceae bacterium | reverse complement strand
ACCTTGCAACTTAAAAGTGACCCGCGTATCTTTTTTGCCGGTCAAATCACCGGTGTAGAGGGCTATATGGAGTCGGCTTCGAGCGGCATTTTGGCAGGAATAAATGCGTTCGCTTACCTGCAAGGGAAAGAAGGCTTAGTGCTGCCTAAAACTACCATGATGGGCGCGCTCACTCACTACATTACCGACCCGACCGTTAAGGATTTTCAGCCCATGGGCGCCAATTTTGGTATTTTACCGCCCATAGAGCCGAAAATTCGCGATAAAAAAGAGCGCTATGCGGCACTTGCGGCGCGCTCTTTAGCCTATTTTGATAAATTGTCAATCACTGAACACTGAACACTGAAAACTGAAAACTGAAATCACGGTGCAGCAATTTTGCTACACCGCGATTTTTTTGTTGACTTATTTACTTTTAAATATTATTATATTATATATATGTAAAATGGGCGAATTTTCAACGGATATCGGCGTTTCGGCAGATTTGATACAGAGCATTGCCAATGAATAAAACCTGAGGATGAGAAAAACATGGAACAGTTAGAACACATTATCGCTTATGAATTTCAAGATAAACAGTTGCTCAAAACCGCACTGACACATTCTTCCTATGCCAATGAGAAGGGTGCCGGCACCAAGTATAATGAGCGCTTGGAGTTTTTGGGTGACTCGGTGCTCGGCATTATTACCGCGGAGTATCTGTTTACCAACCACAATGATTTTCCCGAAGGGGAGTTAACCAAGGTGCGCTCGGCGCTGGTGTGCGAAAAGGCGCTGTACCGCTTTGCGTGTGAAATATCGCTCGGCGAGTACTTGTATCTCGGTAAAGGGGAACTGCATACCGGCGGCAGAAGCAGACCGTCCATTTTGGCGGATGCGTTTGAAGCGCTCATTGCCGCTATTTATCTTGACGGCGGTATGGAAGCGGCAAAAACCTTTGTGTTGCGCTTTATTAAGGAGGCACAAGCCGAAGCGATTGAAATCAATACCGACTATAAAACCAAACTCCAGGAGATTATTCAGAAAAATCCCGAAGAGCGCATTGAGTATGTCACGCTCGGCGAAAAGGGTCCCGACCACGATAAGCGTTTTATCGTAGCAGTTAAACTCAATTCCAATATTATCGGCGAAGGCACCGGCAGAAGCAAAAAGCAGGCAGAGCAGCTTGCCGCGAAAGAAGCCTTGCGGCTGATGGGGCTATGAGTAACATTGCCATCTTTGTGCCGCACGCGGGTTGCCCCCAATGTTGTTCGTTTTGCAACCAGCACGTTATTGCGGGGCAGCAACACCGGGTGTGCGCTGCCGATGTTACCGCGGCTTTGGAGCGAGCGCTGCAAAACCCGCACCACCGCGACAACCAAATTGCTTTTTTCGGCGGCAGCTTTACGGCGATGGACAGGGCGTATATGCGCGAATTGCTGGAGGCGACCGTGCCGTACCGCGAAGCGTTTGCCGGCATTCGCCTTTCTACCCGCCCCGATGCGATTGACCGCGAGGTACTGTCGTTTTTAAAGCCTTACGGTGTGGCGGCAATCGAACTTGGCGCGCAGAGTATGGATGACTCGGTGTTGGCGCTCAACCGCAGAGGGCACACGGCTGCCGATGTGGTGCGCGCGGCGGCACTGATTAAAGAGGCGGGGGTTGAACTCGGCTTGCAGATGATGACGGGGCTTTACGGCGATACCGATGAGAAGGCAATCGCTACGGCGAAAGGCATAGCGGCATTGCAGCCGGCGACGGTGCGCATTTACCCGACCGTGGTGCTTGAGGGCACAGAGTTGGACAGGCTCTATAAGAGCGGGCAGTATACCCCGCAGAGCGTGGAGCAGGCGGTGAAACTGTGTGTCAAACTCATGCGCATTTTTGAAGAAGCAAACATTCGCATCATTCGCGTGGGGCTGCACGCGAGCGAAGAATTGAGCGGCAAGCGCACGGCAGGCGCCTATCACCCGGCATTTAAAGAATTATGCCTGGCGCAGATGTATTATGAAAATGCTCTTGCCCTTTTGCGGGAATTGCCGCAGGGCAGGTATACCCTTGCTGTGGGCAGTCGCTACCTTTCCCAAATGGCGGGGCAGAAAAAAGAAAATATCCGCAAACTGCTGCAGGCAGGCTATGCGGTAAAAATAGTACCCGAGGCTGCTTTGGAAGCCTATGAGGTTAAAATCGTAAGAGAACAGGATTAGAAAGAATGTATTTAAAAAGCATTGAATTGCAGGGCTTTAAGTCCTTCCCGGATAAGACCGTACTGCATTTCCACAAGGGCATTACCGCTGTTGTGGGGCCAAACGGCAGCGGTAAATCCAATGTGTCGGATGCCGTCAGGTGGGTGCTCGGCGAACAGAGCACCAAAACGCTGCGCGGTTCGCGCATGGAAGATGTTATTTTTTCCGGCACACAAGAGAGGCGGGCGCAGGGTTTTGCACAGGTCACACTCGTGCTCGATAATACCGACAGGCAGATTGATTTTGATAAAGATGAATTATCCATTGCCCGCCGCTATTACCGCTCGGGCGAAAGTGAATATATTATTGACGGTGCCACGGTGCGCCTGAGAGATATCAACGAGCTGTTTATGGATACCGGTTTGGGGCGTGACGGCTACTCGATTATTTCCCAAGGCAAGATAGCCGACATCATTTCTTCCAAGAGCAATGAGCGCCGCGAAATCTTTGAGGAAGCGGCAGGTATCAGCAAGTACCGCTACCGCCGCCAGGATGCGCAGCGCAAATTGGCGCAGGCGGAAGATAATATGGTGCGCCTGCTTGATATATTGGATGAATTATCCTCTCGCGTCGGTCCGCTCAAAACCCAAAGTGATAAGGCGGAAAAGTTTTTGGTGCTCGCCGAGGAGAAGAAGAACCTCGAAATCGGCTTGTGGTTGGATTTGATTACCAAGAGTAACGATAAACTGCGCGAGCAGGAAAAGAAGATTACCCTTGCCTCCGCCCAATATGAGCAGTGCGAGGAAGCGCTCGAAAAAATCGAAAAAGAAAACGAAGAGATTTATGCTAAGAATGCGGATTCCAATTTGGTTATCGAAACCCTGCGCTCGAATGCGGCGGAATTTGAGGAAGAGGCGATTCGCAAAGAGAGCGAAATCGAACTTGCCAACCAAACCATTGCGCACAATCAAAGCACGATAGAGCGCATTCGCACCGAAGCCGCGCAGGCGGGTGATACCGAGGAAATGATTGAGCGCCAGATTGCGCAAAAGCAGGCGGAGATTGATGCACTCGGCGAAACGATTGCCGCGCAGCGCGCAGAGCTCGAAGAACAGAGCCGCGGCATGCAGGCACTGATGAATGAAAACGAAGAGTTTACCAAGCAGTTTTCCGCTTACACCGGGCAGTTGGGTGACTTGCAGCTGGCGCTTTCCGATGCTAAGGTGGAAAAATCCACCGCGCTTTCCGGTGCCGAGCAGATTACTCTGCGCCAAAGCGATGTGGACAGTGCGCTTGCGCAAAAGCGCGCCGCACTCGAAAAAGCACAGGGAGAAAAAGAAGAATGTGCTGCTCACTTGAAGCACTGTGAAGATACGGTACAGGGCTACCGCAACACCTTGGAAGGCTACGACTTAAAGTATGTTTCCGACAAGAATAAGGCGCTCAAACTCAAAGCGGAGTGTGACCGCCTCAATGCCGAGTCCTATAATAAAAACCAAAAACTTGCCATGCTCAAAGAGCTGCAAAAAAATATGGAAGGCTATTCGGGCGCGGTCAAAGCCGTTATTCGCCACGCAAGGCATGGGGTGCTGCGCGGGGTGCACGGGGCGCTTGCCGATTTAATTCAAACTGAAGAAGCGTATTCTCTTGCCGTGGAAACCGCACTGGGCAACGCCCTGCAAAATGTGGTCACCGGCACGCAAAATGATGCCAAGCGCGCCATTGAGTACCTCAAGGCAAACAACCTCGGCAGAGTCACCTTCCTGCCCATCGCCGCCCTGGAACCGCGTTCGCTCGAGCAAAAGGGCTTGGAGGACTGCGAAGGCTTTGTGGATTACGCGACCAATTTAGTTTCTTGTGATAAGCAATATAAAGATATTATCGCCAACCTGTTGGGCAAAACGGTTGTGGCGGAAGATTTGGAAACCGCCATTTTGATTGCCAAGCGCTATCATTATTCATTTAAGATTGTCACGCTTGACGGGCAACTTATTAACACCGGCGGCTCGATGACCGGCGGTTCGAAAGCCAAAAATACGGGCATGCTTTCTCGCGCAACCGAAATTGCGGCGCTTGAAAAAGAGTGCGAAGCCTTAAAGCAACAGGCAGAGCAGGCGTTTGAAAAGAGCAATGCGGCAGCGCAGGCACTCGCTAAAATTGAGGCGGAAATGGAAGCGGTCAGAGCCGATATTATCTCCGGCGGGGAAGATGTGATTCGCACCCGCGGCGAACTCAATTTGATTGAGGAGCAGTGCACGGCGGCAGCCGAAGCGCTCGCCCAGCTGCAAAGTGAAAAAGACAGCGCGCTTGAGAGAATTGAGCAATTACAGGCGCAGGCGCGACAGGCAGATGAGAAGATGGCTGCGCTCGAGCAGGAAATCGCGCACATTGAAGAAGGCATTGAGAGCATTAATGCCGATAAAGAGAAGCTGGAAAGCAAGCGCGCCGAACTCAATGAGACTGCCAATGCCGTTAATATCAAGATTGCGGAAGCCGGCAAGGATATTGCCGCCAAGCGCGAAACCATTCAGTCCTTAACCCTGCAAAAGCTTTCGCAGGCAGAGAGGGCGGCAAAGACTGCCGAAGAAATTGCCGCCATTGAAAAGGGTAACGATGCGCTGCGCGAAACGATTGCCGCAGCCGCCGAGAGCCGCGATGCATTGCGCCAAAAAGCGGCAGAGGCAAAAGAGAATATTGAGGCAATTATTCACTCGAGAAGCGACTTGGAAAAGCGCAGCACCGAACTGCGCGCCGCGGAAAAGGATTACACTTCGCAGCGCGAAAAACTTTCGGGCGAAATGGCAAGGCTTTCCGAGCGCAAGCTCAATATGCAAAATGAGTATGAAACCACCGTTGCCAAACTCTTTGATGAATACGAACTGACCCGCTCGCAGGCGGAGCAGCTCGACATTAAGATTGAAAACATCGGCGAAGCCCAGCGCAACTTGTCGTCTGTTAAGGCGAAAATCCGCGCGCTCGGCTCGGTCAATGTGGCGGCGATTGAGGAATACAGAGAAGTCAAGGAGCGCTACGATTTCCTGAGCCTGCAACTTGAAGATGTGCAAAAGAGCGAGCGCGAATTGAGCAAACTCATTAAAGAACTGACCAACAATATGTCGGCACAGTTTACCGCGCAGTTTGCTAAAATCAATAAAGAGTTCGGCGAGACTATGCAGGAATTCTTCGGCGGCGGTAAAGCCGCGCTGCAGCTTGAGGATGAAGAGAATGTGCTCGAGTGCGGTATTGAGATTAAAGTGCAGCCTCCGGGCAAGAATGTGCAAAATATTGCCCTGCTTTCGGGCGGTGAAAAGTCACTTGCCGCTGTGGCACTGCTCTTTGCTATTCTCAAAGTCACCCCCGCTCCCTTCTGTATTTATGACGAAGTGGAAGCGGCGCTTGACGATGTCAATGTCGATAAATTTGCAAAGTATATGCGCAAAATGTGCGCGCATATTCAGTTTATTGCCATCACGCACAGGCGCGGCACCATGGAAGAAGCTGACGTGCTTTACGGCGTGACCATGCAGGAAAAAGGTGTTTCCAAACTGCTTGAACTGAATGTGAATGACATTTCGGAAAAACTCGGCATTTAGTGCTTGGAACAGGTAACAGAAGGGGCAGGCAACTTCAACTATTTCGCAACTCTCTATTATTTATAGGGTTTGCGGAGCAAACAAAACCATCGTAGTTGGTTTGATGTTTCCATCTTAACTATTTCGAGGCTTTGCCGAGCCTCCCCTTGACAGGGGAGGTGGGCGCGTTTACAGCGCTCGGAGGGGTAGAGTTTAAATTGCGAGGCGTTGCCTCGCCACCACAACTCCACTCTCCACTCTCCACACTCCAAACTAACAAAAAGGAAATAACAAAATGGGTATTTTTTCAAAAATCAGTGACGGTTTAAAGAAAACCAGAGACTCGATGTCGGGTGCGATTGACTCGATGTTGAAATCATTCAAAAAAATCGATGATGAGCTCTATGAGGAATTGGAAGAAATTCTGATTATGAGCGATGTGGGTGTTGCGACCTCCGAGCGCATTATCGAGCGCTTAAAAGAAAAAGTTAAAGAAGAGAAAATCACCGAGGCAAGCGAACTCAAAGGCGCAATTACCGAAGTTGTCAAAGAGATGATCAGCGGCGGGGAAGAAATGCATTTGGATACCAAGCCGAGCGTCATTTTAATGATAGGTGTCAACGGTGCCGGCAAAACCACCACTATCGGTAAGTTGGCGATGCGCTTAAAGGGCGAAGGCAAAAAGGTGATTTTGGGCGCTGCCGATACTTTCCGCGCAGCCGCGATTGAGCAGTTGGAAGTATGGGCAGAGCGCGCGGGCGTGCAGATGATTAAGCATGCCGAAGGCGCCGACCCTGCCGCCGTGGTCTTTGATACCATCGCCGCCGGTAAAGCCAGAGGTGAAGATGTTATTATTTGCGATACGGCAGGCAGGCTTCAAAACAAGAAAAATTTGATGGACGAACTCAACAAAATTTCGCGCATCATTGAGCGCGAATTGCCGGATGCCGATAAGGAAGTGCTCTTGGTGCTTGATGCGACCACCGGTCAAAACGCTGTCAGCCAGGCAAAGTTATTTAAAGAGGCGGCAGGTATTACCGGCATTGTGCTCACGAAGCTTGACGGTACTGCCAGAGGCGGTGTGGTGATTGCCATTCGCGAAGAATTGCAAATCCCGGTCAAATATATCGGTGTGGGCGAAGGCATTGATGATTTACAGGTCTTTAACGCCGAAGCCTTTGCCGATGCGCTCTTCAGCGAGTTGCAAGACGAAGCGCCGGTTGCCGAAGAAAGTGAAGACGCCGCACAGTCGGACGGCACGGCAGAAAGCGTACCCGCAACAGAAGCAGTGCAAACAGCGGCGGAAGAACTGCCGACAGAGCCGCAAGCGGCGGCAGCCGCAGCAGCGCAACAACCCGCTGCGCAGCCGGAAGTTCCGGCACAGGCAGAAGCAGTTGCAGAGCCGGCAGAGCAACTTGTATTTGCGCTCGCTTCGCAAAACCAAAAGAAACTTGCGGAAATGCGCCGCATTTTAGAGCCGATGGGCATTTGTGTCAAAACAGCCGCCGAATTGGGCTTTACGGAAGATGTGGAAGAAACCGGCACCACTTTTGCCGAGAATTCACTGATTAAAGCGACTGCGGCGAGCAAGGCGCTCGGTATTCCCGCGATTGCGGATGACAGCGGTCTGTGTGTGGATGCGTTAGGCGGAGCACCCGGTGTATACTCGGCGCGCTATGCCGGTGAGCATGGCGATGACCTTGCGAATATGAATAAATTGCTCGATGATTTGTTTGATGTGCCCGGCAGAAAGAGAACCGCACACTATGCCTGTGCGATTACCTTAGTGATGCCCGACGGCAGAACCCTGAGCACCGAAGGCACTTGCGAAGGCGTGATTGCGCAAAACCCGAAGGGGAACAACGGCTTTGGCTATGACCCGATATTTAAAGTGGGGATGAAGACCATGGCGCAGTTGGATGATGCCAAAAAAGATGCTATCTCACACCGCGGCAAAGCCCTGCGCAAACTGCAGGCAGAGTTACCCGCATTTTTGAATTCATAATTAAAGGGCGATACAGTCGCCCCTTAATGTAAAGAATGCTGTTTCGACCAAATTGAAAATACATTTCAATGCAAGGCAGGGCAAAAAGGTTTAAATCCTAACAGGTTTTGGTTGCCTCTTTTCCCATAATATTGCGTTAAAACGCCTTGCAATGCAGAAGCATTTCTGCACCGTTTTGCCTTATCTTATTGAAAAATAGGCTAACCAAAACTGCGAAGCACCTCTCGCGCAGGAATGTTCGAGATAATTTCTATGCTATTGATGCAGTTTGGCTGACGCCAAACAAAGAAAAAGCAGAGAAATTAGCCGAAAAGGGCAAGCGAGAGGCTATTAGGGTTTAAGCCTTTTTGCCCCTTGCCACCACTAATTCCGCATTCCGAATTCCGCATTCCGAATTTCTACGAAGCGCTTCGCGCGAAGGAGTATTATGACAAGTAAGCAAAGAGCCCGCTTTAGGGCACAGGCAAACCGCCTGGAACCGCTGTTTCAGTCGGGCAAAGGCGGCATCAGCGATGCACTCATTCAGCAAGTGGAAGAGGCACTGACTGCCAGAGAATTAATCAAAATCAAGGTGCTGCTCGAGACCACACCAGAATCGCCCAAGGCGATTGCCGCACAGTTGGCAGAGGCGACCGGCAGCGAGGTGATTCAGGTCATCGGCGGCAGTATCGTGCTGTACCGCTACAGTGAAAAATTACATGAAACAACAGTCGAAAAAAGATAAAATTGCCATTTTAGGCGGCACGTTTAACCCGCCGCACAACGGGCATGTGCATTTGCTCGAAGCGTTTCAAAAAGCGATGGATTTTGATAAAATCCTCATTATTCCCGCGGCAATTCCGCCGCATAAAGAGGCGCCCGATTTGGCGGCACCGGAGCACCGCTTGCAGATGTGCAAATTAGCCTTTCCCACCGCCGAAGTGTGCGATATTGAAATTCAAAACGGCGGCAAAAACTATACTGCCGACACCCTGGAACAACTCAAAGAGGTATACCCCGCATCCCAGTTTTATTTTATTATGGGAACGGATATGCTCTTGAGTTTCAACTCTTGGCGCGACCCGCAGCGCATTTTAAAAAATGCCGTGTTACTGTGTGATGCGCGCGATGATACCACGAGCGTACGCGAGTTACGCAATTTTGCCAAACTGATGCTCGGCTTGCGCGAGGAACAGTTTATCATCAGCGATGTGCGCCCGCTGCCGCTGTCTTCCACCGAAGTGCGCGAGAAGTGCCGCCGCGGCGAAAGCATCGCCGATTTGGTGCCGCCGGCTGTAGCGGCATATATCCGAAAAGAAGGGCTTTATGAAAGATAAAATTCAAATCATATCATCTTTGCGCTCCCGCCTGCTGGAAGACCGCTTTTTTCACTCGCTCAATGTAGCGGACATGGCAAAAGAGTTGGCGCTCATTTACGGGGCGGACCCGGAGCAGGCGTACTTGGCGGGCTTGGTGCACGACTGCACTAAAAATACGCCCGCGCAGGTGCAGCTGCAAATCATGGAGCAGGGCGGTATGGTGCTCACCGATTTGGAGCGGCAAAGCCCTAAATTGTGGCACGCGATGAGCGGCAGTCTTTTTATACAGAGCGAGTATGGCATAGAAGATGCGGCGGTCATTAGCGCCGTGCGCTACCATACCACAGGCAAAGCGGCAATGAGCCTGTTGGAAAAAATCATTTATATTGCCGATTATACCAGCGCCGAGCGCGACTACCCCGGTGTGGAGCAGATGCGGCATTGGGCGCATACCGATTTAGACAAAGCTGTCTTTGAAGGCGCGGCGTTTACGGTAAAGAAATTGCAAAAAGCAGGTCTTCCGGTGCACCCGGATACGCTGGCAGCAAAAGACTATTATCAAAGTTCGGAATGCGGAATGCGAAATGCGGAATTATAGGGCGACACATTCGCACTTGATTTAAAATGTGCCGCACAGCGGCACACCATTCGCTAAGTGCTAATATGCTAACGGCTAATAGGCTGATAATAACTCGCCCGGCGAGTTTCTAAGGAGATATATTATGAACGCAGAAAAAAAGTGTGAAATCATTATCAAGGCACTCGACAGCAAAAAGGGCTTGGACATCAAGCTCATCAAAGTCAGTGAAATAACGGCTTTAACCGAGTACTTCATTATCGCAACCGGTACGTCGTCTACCCAGGTGAAGGCGCTCGCCGAGGAAGCGGAATTTCAGCTTTCTCAAAACGGCGTGGAACCCCACCACATTGAGGGTAAGAGCACCGGCTGGATTTTGCTCGATTACAGCGATGTAGTGGTGCATGTGCTCAATGAGCAGTCCCGAGAGTTCTATGATTTAGAACACCTTTGGGCAGACGGCGAGCAGATGGACATTAGCAATATCATCGACTAAGAGGGGAGAATTATGGCAAACTATAACTTTAAACTTGTCGAACAAAAGTGGCAAAAAATTTGGGAGGAAAACGGCACCTTTGAGGCTGTCGACAATTCCGAAAAAGAGAAGTTTTATGCACTCGTGGAGTTTCCGTATCCGTCGGGTGCGGGCATGCACGTGGGGCATATCAAAGCCTATTCCGGCTTGGAGGTTGTTTCGAGAAAAAGGCGCCTGCAGGGCTACAATGTGCTCTTCCCGATAGGCTTTGATGCTTACGGGCTTCCCACCGAAAACTACGCAATCAAAACCGGTATTCACCCGCGCAAAGTCACCGATATGAACATTGAGAAGTTTACCGCACAGCTCAAGAGAGTGGGCTTCTCTTTCGATTGGAAGCGCGTGATTGATACGACCGATGAAAACTACTATAAGTGGACACAGTGGATTTTCTTAAAGATGTTTGAGCACGGGCTTGCTTTTAGAGATAAGACCTTGGTCAACTACTGCCCCTCTTGTAAAGTGGTGCTCTCCAATGAGGATTCGCAGGGCGGCAAGTGCGACATCTGCCACAGCGATGTGGTGCAAAAATCCAAAGATGTGTGGTACCTGCGCATTACCGAATATGCCGACAAACTCCTGGAGGGTTTGGAGGAAGTCGACTATCTTCCCAACGTCAAACTTCAGCAAATTAACTGGATCGGTAAATCCCGCGGCGCTTTTGTCAATTTTAAAATCAACGAAGTGCCGGAAGAACTGCGCATTTACACCACCAGACCCGACACGCTTTTCGGCGTCACCTTTATGGTCATTGCGCCGGAACACCCGCTCATTGATACCTATCGGGAAAAGATTGCCAACTTTGCGGCGGTGGAGGATTACCGCAAAGAGTGCGCCAAAAAGACAGAGTTTGAGCGCACCCAGTTGGTCAAGGATAAGACCGGTGTCAGGTTGGAGGGCATTACCGCCAAGAACCCTGTCAACGGCAAAGACATTCCCGTTTATATTTCCGACTATGTCATGATGAGTTACGGCACCGGCGCGATTATGGCAGTGCCGGCGCATGACCAGAGAGACTATGAGTTTGCCAAGAAATTCGGCATCGATATTATTGAGGTCATCCGCGGCGGTGATATTTCCGTAGAAGCCTATACCGGTGACGGTGAGATGGTCAACTCCGATTTCCTCAATGGTTACGACAATAAAAAAGACTCTATTGCCAGAATGATAGAGTTCCTTAAAGAAAAAGGCATCGGCGAAGAGGGCGTGCAGTACAAGATGAAGGACTGGGCGTTTAACCGCCAGCGCTATTGGGGCGAACCGATTCCGATTGTGCACTGTGAGCACTGCGGTTTGGTGCCCGTGCCCTATGAACAATTGCCGCTCAAACTGCCCGAGGTGGAAAACTTTGAACCGGGGCAAGATGGGGAAAGCCCGCTTGCCAAAATTGATTCCTTTGTCAACTGCAAGTGCCCCAAGTGCGGTAAAGATGCTAAGCGAGAAACCGACACCATGCCGCAGTGGGCAGGTTCTTCGTGGTATTTCCTGCGCTATATTGACCCGCATAACGATACGGCGTTGGCTTCCCCGGAAAAACTGCAATATTGGGGTCCGGTCGATTGGTATAACGGCGGAATGGAGCATGTGACAAGGCATATGATTTATTCGCGCTTTTGGCACCGCTTCCTCTACGATATCGGTGTTGTGCCGTTTAAAGAGCCGTACTTAAAGAGGACGGCGCAGGGCTTGATTTTGGGACCTGACGGTGTGAAAATGAGTAAATCCAGGGGCAATGTCATTGACCCCAATGAAGTGGTCGATGTTTACGGCGCGGATGTGCTGCGCACCTATGTGCTCTTTATGGGCGACTATGAGCAGGCGGCACCCTGGAGCGAATCGAGCGTGAAGGGCTGCAAGCGCTTTATTGACAGGATTTGGAAACTGCAGGAAATGCTCACCGAGGGCGATGACTACTCTAAAGAGCTTTCGAGCGCGATGCATAAGACCATTAAGAAAGTATCCGAAGATATTGAGAGCATGAAGTTTAATACTGCCATTGCCGCGGTGATGAGCCTGCTCAATCAGATTTATGACAAGGGCAGCATCAACCGCGCAGAGCTGCGCGATTTGCTTCTCATTGTCAACCCCTTTGCACCGCACATTACCGAAGAAATTTGGGAAGCACAGAACTTTGGCGGGCAACTCAATGCCGCCACCTGGCCGACCTATGATGAGGCAAAGTGTGTGGATGAGAGCATCGAAATTCCGGTGCAGGTCAACGGTAAAATTCGCGAGAGAATTATGGTAAGCCCGACTGCCGAGCAGGCAGAGGTGCTCGAATTGGTGCACACATTAGAGCGCATCAAAGAGGCTTGCGCTGGCAAGAGCATTGTCAAAGAAATCTATGTCAAAGGCAGAATTGTCAACATTGTGGTGAAGTAGAAGTGGAATATTCTCGCAAATCGCAAAATTTTGTTGACATCAAAACCTTTTATATGTATAATAAGTGCATATCTATTTGCGTAAAAGGGGGGAAAATGAAATGAGTACTGTTCGCGTAAAAGAAAACGAATCTCTTGAAAGTGCACTTCGCCGCTTTAAGAGGCAGACTTCTCGCGATGGCGTTATTCAGGAAGTCCGCAAAAGAGAGCACTACGAAAAGCCTTCTGTAAAGCGCAAAAAGAAGTCCGAGGCAGCTCGTAAGCGTAAGTATTAATTCTAATACATAAAAGAGCGAACTTCGCGGTTCGCTCTGTTTTTTTAGGAGAGAGCTATGTTAAAAGACGAACTCTATTTACCCGATATCATTTTTAACAGCATTTCGGAAGTTACGCCGGAGTTTTTGCGCGAGCACGGCATTAAAGGCGTGCTGTGCGATACCGACAACACTTTGGCACTTGACAACCGCAAGGATATTATTCCCGAGGCAGCCGAGTGGGTGAAGTTGATGAAGCAGGAGGGCATTAAGGTTTGCGTGATGTCTAACGCTTTTCTTGTGCGCAACTGGCCTGTGATTAAAGCGCTGGATATTGAGTTTTACCAAACGCGCTCCCATAAGCCTCGCCAGTGGTATTATGAACCGCTGACCAAAAAAATGGGCTTGAAGCACGGGGAAGTCGCTTTTTTGGGCGACCAGATGAAAACCGATATCGTGGGCGCCAACAAGGCGGACATTTTGTCGATGTATGTGATGCCTTATGCGTTTGAAACCAATCCTTTTTATAAAAACATCTTTAAAAAGCGCCGCGCGGTAGAGCGCAAGATTTTTAAGCTTTATAACGAACTGCACGGTACCCGCTTTGATTTTCCGGAGCATATTAAAGCCGAAATGTATGAGGAAGATATAAAAGAATGCGTTTATTAATTCTCAACGGAGTCAATTTAAACCTGACCGGCACCAGAAGCCCCGATATCTACGGTGCGCAAACGCTCGAGGATATTAATCGCGAGATTGCCGCATTTGCCGCCGAGTTGGGCGCACAGTGCGATTTCTTGCAGACCAATTTCGAGGGCGAACTCGTAGAGGCTATTCATAAGGCGGTCGGCGTGTACGATGGTATTGTGCTCAATGCCGGCGCGTGGACTCACTATTCCTACGCCATTCATGATGCCATAGAGGGCGTTGATGTGCCGGTGGTTGAAACGCATATGAGCGATATTACCAAGCGCGAGCCGTTTCGCGCGCACTCGGTGCTCACCGAGGTGTGCACCGCTACCGTGATGGGGCTTGGAAAAGGGTCATATTTCAAAGCAGTAGAACTGCTTTGTAAAAAATAGTGTGAGAAATCACACTATTTTTTAAATTCGGAATTCGGAGTTAGGAATTCGGAATTAGTGGTGGCAACACAAAGTGTTGCATTATATAATAAAGAATTTGAGAACAGAAAATGAATAAAAATAATATTATCGAGCAAAAAAGCAAACAATTTGCTTTAAGAATTATTGAATTATATAAATATCTTACAGAAGAAAAGAGAGAATTCATTCTTTCGAAGCAATTGCTTAGAAGCGCAACCAGTATAGGGGCAAATGTAAGAGAGTCAAAAAGAGCACAAAGCATACCGGATTTTTATTCTAAAATGAATATTGCTCTTAAGGAAGCCGAAGAAACTTTATATTGGTTAGAACTATTAAGTGAAAGTAATTATTTGGAAACTGAAAGAGCACAGAAAGGCATTACGAGTGTGAAGAAATCGTAAAGATTTTAGTATCTATCACAAAGAGTCAAAAAGATAATTATTAATTCGGGTGCGGGTGCCCCGCCCTTTAATTCCGCATTCCGCATTCCGCATTCCGCATTCCGAATTATGAATAAGTGAGAACTATGAATAAAATACAACAATTCCAAAATCTACTCCCCGCCGGTATAGATGCGGCGGTGATTACAAGTGAACATAACCGCAACTATTTTTTGGGGTTTGCATCTTCCAACGGCACGCTGTTGGTCGCGCGCGATAAGGCGTTTTTCTTTACCGACTCGCGCTATATTACCGCGGCAAAAGAAGCGGTCACTTCTGCCGAAGTAGTGCTCGAAAAAGGTGTGCCGCTTGCCAATTTAAAGGCGTTTTTGGCAGGGAAACCCTACCGCACACTCGCGCTCGAAGCAAAGCACATAACGCTTGCCCGCTTTGCCGCTTTTCAGGAGGAATTGGCAGGCTGTACTTTAGATATATCCGGGGAACTTGACCGCCTGATATTGCACACCCTGCGGCGCAAAAAATCGCCCGAAGAAGCCCGAAAAATCCGCGCCGCGCAGGCGGTGACGGATGCTTGTTTTGCGCATATTCTATCCTTTATTCGGGAGGGGATGACCGAAAAAGAAATCGCGCTTGAAATGGATTATTATATGCTCTCTCACGGGGCGGACGCGCTCTCGTTTGAAACGATTGTCGCCTCCGGCGAAAACGGCGCAAAGCCCCATGCCGTTCCCGGTAACAGGCGGGTGCGACAGGGCGATTTTATCACCATGGATTTCGGTGCGGTGGTTGATTTTTATCACTCCGATATGACCCGAACCGTCGCGCTCGGCGAGCCGACAGGGGAAATGTTGCAGGTCTACAACACCGTGCTCTTTGCTCAAAATGCCGCCATTGCCGCGGCAAAAGAGGGCGTGAAATGTGTGGAAATTGATGCCGTCGCGCGGCATATCATTGAGTCGGCAGGCTACGGCGATTATTTCGGACACGGTTTGGGGCACGGCGTCGGCGTGGAAATTCACGAAGAGCCTTGCTTTAATACCCGCAGTGAGGATGTTTTCAGCGCGGGCGATGTGGTCACGGTTGAGCCCGGTATTTACCTGCCCGGCAGGTTCGGTGTGCGCATTGAGGATATGATTTATCACGATGGGCAAAAGGTAGTCAACCTGACCGAAAGTGAGAAAAAATTGATTGTTCTGTAATTTTTTCTTGATTTATTGCGCTTAAGATAATATAATAAAATAAATAATGGGGTAAAGGCGTTTATTCTTAATTCCCCGGAAATGTATATTGGAGGAAGATAACAATGATTTCAGCAGGCGATTTCAGAAACGGTATGACTTTTGAAATGGATGGTAAGGTCTATCAGGTCATTGAATTTCAGCATGTAAAGCCGGGTAAGGGCGCAGCGTTTGTGCGCACGAAATATAAAGATGTGATTACCGGTGCTGTGGTGGAGCGCTCCTTTAATCCCACCGAAAAATTTGAGCAGGCATATGTAGAGAGAAAGGATATGGAGTATCTTTACAACGATGGCGACATCTATTACTTCATGGACCCCGAAACCTACGAGCAGGCGCCGATTTCCGCTTCCGTATTGGGCGACAACTTTAAGTTTGTCAAAGAAAATATGGTCTGCAAGCTCGTCTCCTTTAAGGGCGAAGTCTTCTCCGTAGAGCCGCCCACATTTGTGGATTTGCTCATTACCGAAACCGAACCCGGTGTGAAGGGTAACACGGCGACCAATGTTACCAAACCCGCTACCGTGGAGACCGGTGCAGTGGTGAAAGTTCCCGGCTTTATGAATGAAGGCGAACTCATTAAGATTGATACCCGCACGGGTGAATGCTTAGGCAGAGCAAACAAATAACTCAGCGAAAGGTTGTGCTTGAAATGACAACACTCGAAAAAATTGCGTATTTAAAAGGCATTATTTCGGCAAGCAATATCAGCGACTCTCAAACCAAAAGGATATATGAGGCAATCCTGGATGTGCTCGATTCCATTGCGGAAGATGTGGAGTTTAATGCCGATAATATCGATAATATCGATTCGCGCTTAAGCGAGGTGGATGAAGACCTCGATACCGTGGAGAGCTTCATTTTTACCGACGATATGTTTGAGGAAGAAGATTTTTCGGATGAAGACTATGCCGAAGATGATTTTGCGGATGATTTCGATGAAGACTTTGAAGACGATGAAGACGACGACTTTGAAGATGACGAAGAGGATATCGAAGAAAAAGCCGCACCGGTCCAAGCGTTTGTGCCGGATGAACTCGACGCAGAAGATGATGCTTTAGAGCAAGAAGATGAATCTCTCGAAGAAGAGTTTGAAGAGGAAGAAGAGGGCGAAGAGATGTATGAAATCGAATGCCCCGCCTGCCACGAAACAATTTACTTGCAAGAGAGCGTTATTTTAGAGGGCGGTGTCGATTGCCCGAACTGCGGCGAGCCGCTGGAGTTTGATATCGAATTTGAAGAAGAATAAAAGAAGCCGCGTTTGCGGCTTCTTTTATTCTTCTTCGACAAATAAGGATTTGGCGAGCTGTTTGCTCGCCAATCCTTATTTGTCAGTTTTCAGTTTTCAGCTTTCAGTTTTCAGTTTCACCCACCGCGCTCAATGCGCGCACCGCCCTTGATAGGGCGGTTTCATAAAATGCAAGGCGTAGCCTTGCGACTGAACACTAAACACTGAACACTGAACACTCAAATAAGGAATTTGCGAGGTCGTAGACCTCGACAAATCCTTATTTGTCGTGCGCTTAACAAAAAGTGAGCCTTTGGCTCACTTTTTGTTTACCGCCTCCAGGCGGTATATCGGCTGCCCAAGTGCCGTGAAGCGGCTTTCGTACTCGGTCATAATATTTTCTTGAGCCCACGCGGAGCGGTGCAAATCGCGGGTGATGTTTTTGAGTTCCCACCCGCATTTCTCAAATTCTTCTATCGAAAAATCGAAAAACTCCTCTTTATCCGTTTTTAAGTGAATTTCTTTACCCGGCGCCAAAATTACCTTGTAGCGATTTAAAAATGTTTCATAGGTCAGGCGGTGCTTGGTGTGCCGCTTTTTGGGAAAGGGGCAGGAAAAATTGAGGTAAATTCTCTCCACTGCGTTTTCTTCAAAAATCTCAAGCAGCTTGTCGGCATTGACTACCATAAAGCGCACATTCGGCAGCTCGGCGGCTTTGATTTTTTCCATCGCCATCACCGCCACATTGGCTTCCATTTCGATTGCCACGAAGTTGAGCGCGGGGTTGCGGCGGGCGATTTCCGCGGTAAAGGCACCCTTGCCGCAACCGATCTCCAGGTGCAGGGGGT
>SVOD01000160.1 GCA_015066575.1 Oscillospiraceae bacterium | reverse complement strand
TTTACGGCGAGTGTGAAAGTGCCGGAGAATGTCAGCGCTGCGATTGGCAGCGAGGGCAATGCGATTAAAGATGTGGGTATCATTTATTCGCAAACACAGTTGATGGACTCTTTGGACGATTTACAAATCGGCAAAGAAAATGTCTACAAAATGAGTGTCAAAGAGAAAAACTCCGCGCCGGTTTATGATGGCAGCAATTGGGGCGGCATTACCACTCACACCACACCCGAGGGCACGCAACTGTCATTCAATTTGGTGGTCAATGTCAAGCCTTCAAACTGGACTTCGGATTACTGTGCGAGAGCCTATATTACCTATGATTATAACGGCTTTGAGTATACGGTGTATGATGAGGCGTTTTCCTCCAGAAGCGTGCAGTATATCGCACAGTGTGTCGTCAACAATCCCGCGGAATCTCAGGAAGCAAGAGACTATTGCCAACACACGATTTTAGATAATATCGTGTAAAATAAGACAGTGGAACAACCTCGTTATGCATAGTGGCGTAACCTCTACCATTCCGTTTTTTCGCATAATAATTTTATTCAAAAGCAGCTTACAGGCATTCGCCTTGTGGGCTGCTACTTTTTTCTTCTTGCATAAACTGATTGAGTTTACGCAGAGTAGCGATAAAGAACCAATACGCTTTTATTGCATTCTCCGCAAGAGAGTTGATGGATAATGGGTGTGGATTTTTTTGTGCTTTTATATTATAATTATAGGTAAGAAATCGTCACAGCCGTTACTTCTCGTTAAGTGTGCGCTGTTTATGGTTTTACAGGGCTTGGAAATATGCAACATTGCATCAAACCGAAAAGACGATTTGGCAAATAAACAAAAGAAAGAAGGGTAATACATGACAAATCAGGAGATAATAAACGGGTTGTATCTGGAATTACTGTTTGTGGCGGTCATCCTGCTTGGCATTCTTTTTATTAACAATATCGTGTTATATAAGCAAAAGCTCAAGGACCGCATTTCGATTATGTTGCTCACAGCGGTGATATTGGGTGTCTTTGAAATTCTCTGGACACTTTTTGACGGCAACCCGAACCTCAAAGCGCTCACCTACATCAGCGCTTGCGGGTATATGATACTGTTTGTCTTCTTTACCGTGCAGTTAAACCAATACATACTCAACCGCTTCGACCGGCTAGCCCGGCGAGAGTCGAACCCAAACAGCCTCTCGCTTGCTCTTTTTGGCTAATTCCGCCGCATTTTCATTGATTGGCGTCAGCCAAACTGCTTCAAATGAGGCAAAATTATCACAAAAATTTCTAACCGAGAGGTGCTTTGCAGTTTACATCTGCCGATTTTTTACTAAGACAAGGCAAAATGGTGAAGGAATACTGTCGTATTGCAAGACATTTTAACGCAGTATTAGTGAAAAAGAGGCGATGTAAACCTATTCGAGTTCGACTCCCGTCGGGCTACCCAAAAGCAAGTGGGCGAACATCTTGTTTTATGTCGTTCCGCCGGCAGTCTTTGCCGCATTGTGTATCTCCACACCGTGGACACACTGGCTTGTGAGTATTGATGAAGCGGGTGTGCTGCAGGAGGAAATCCTCTTTGATGCGCTGTTTACACCGATGCTTCTTATCTATGTGTTTGCGGCGGTGTTCAGTGCCGTGCACTACGCCATCAAAGGGCGCCGTGGTGATCGCACCACCATGCGCATTGCCTATAATATGATTGCATTCGGCGTGCTCATTCCTGCCGTGTATGGGTTGGAAATCTTGCTGTTGGGCAGTGAGAGCAAATATCTTGCTCTCAACTTGGCAATTTCAATTGCCATGGTGTATCTGACAACCAATGTCAGCACCCATACACTTTTGGAAAACCGCGCCAAAATGGAGGCAACTGAGGCGGATTTGCGCGTCGGCACGCAAATTCAGACAAGTGTATTGCCATCGGTCTTTCCCGCTTTTCCGGAGCGCCGAGAGTTTGATATTCACGCTTCCATGGACCCCGCAAAGGAGGTGGGCGGAGATTTTTACGATTTCTTCCTGATTGATGAAGACCACCTTGCGCTGGTCATAGCGGATGTGTCGGGCAAGGGTATTCCGGCGGCGCTGTTTATGATGTCTGCGAAGATTTATATTAACGACCATGCGATGATGGGCGGCTCTCCGAAAGAAATACTCGAGAAAGTGAATAAACTTATTTGCGCCAATAACAAGGCGGATATGTTTGTGACCGTATGGCTGGGCATTCTTGAAATCAGTACCGGTAAACTTACCTCTGCGAGCGCCGGTCATGAGTATCCGATGATTAACACCGGCGGCAAATACGAGATATTCAAGGATAAGCACGGGCTGGCAATCGGCGCGATGGAATTTGCCAAATACAAAGACAGTGAGATACAACTCAAAAAGGGAGACAGCATTTTTGTGTATACCGACGGCGTTGCCGAGGCTACGAACGCAGAAAATAAGTTATTCGGTACAGAGCGCACTTTGGACGCTCTCAACGCAATCCCCGAGGGAGCTTCTCAAAAGGAAGTGCTGTCGGGCGTTCACGCCGCGGTTGACGCTTTTGTCAAGCAGGCGCCCCAGTTTGATGATTTGACAATGGTCGGCTTGAAATACTACGGTCCTCAGGAGAACATTAACACAGCGCAATAAGAACGAAGTTAGCCGAAAGGCGGTGCGGATAAAAAAGTACCCGATATCGGCAAGAATTCATCCGTCAACCGCCGGTACCGAAAAAGGGCAGTGCACTTTTACTCTCGCTTAGGTTGCAACACTTTGCTTTTTGGGTGAAACAGTTTTTTAAATCGTTTATATGGTTATCACCTTGGGGTGAGGGTAATCATTCAAAAACGATTTTGAGCATAATAAAATTATAAGCAATTGAAAGGAGTAAGACATGAAAATAACGACATTCAATCCACTCATTATTACAAGGGACCCCGATGCTACTATCGAACTTTTCGAGCAGCTGGGATTCGAGCAACACCATGTGAAGGATAATATCAGCGAAATAAAGACTACGGATGTCCGACTGAAGAATGAAAACGGCTTTTATGTTGATGTTGCTCAGGGTGACGGAGAGTACACAATGATTCGCGTGAACGTGGATAATTTCGATGAAGCGATTGCATTCTTTATGGACCATGGCTTTAGAAAACCCAACCATAAAAGAGCAAGCAAAACCGTTCGCACAAGGTCTTCCCAATATACCATGTTGGTTTCACCTTCCGGTTATATATTGGCAGTTTCGCAGCATATAAAAGATAAAGATTAAGAAAGGACTTTTCTATGAAAATTACAACTTTTAACCCTATGATTCTTTCCAAAAATGCGGATGAAATTATTGAAGTTTTTGGGGAACTCGGTTTTAAACCCCGTCATCAGGTAGACAATATCGACAACAAAAATATTTCCAGCGTTTGCCTCAAAGATGCAAATGGCTTGAGTTTGGATGTAGCTCAGGTCGAATCCATGGCAAAAGACATGACCACCATACGCATGAATGTCAGCGACTTTGACGAAGCTTACGAGCTTCTCAAGGAGCGCGGATTTAAAAACATCCGCGATGATGAGCATACGGTGGAATCCGAATCCGCTCGCTCCTGTCTGATGATAGCGCCCACAGGCTTTTCTATTCAGCTCACCCAACACCTTAAGGATTAATTAGATGAATAAAGAAATACCACCCGCTGTGCTGTGCGGGTGGATATTTATTTTTAAGTGATTGCAGGCGCATATAAGTGCGCTGTTGACTCTGAATTTCGGTTCAAACTAAACATATTTCGTTTTTATCCTTTGCAGGCGCTTATTCATCGGTAAGAAGATGAGAGCACACAAGGCGGCATTGAAAACAGCGTGGGGAATATTAAAGAGCAAGCCTGCGCCGAATACCGCCATCGCAGAGCCGAAGGTCATACCTTCGCCTAATGTCATCACTGTCCAACAGTCGGTAATGATGCTAAATAAGAACGCACTGATAGCGGCAAAGGGAACCGCGAAGTACAAGGTGCGACAGGGTTTGAGTTTTCCGAAGAGTCCGGCAAGCA
>SVOD01000159.1 GCA_015066575.1 Oscillospiraceae bacterium | reverse complement strand
GCACAGGGCGAGGAGCTTGCCAAGCTGCGTGAGAGAAATGACGTGAAGTGGACATTCATCAGCCCTGCTGGAGACTTCCAGGCAGACGGTGAGCGCAGCGGAAAGTATATCCTTGCCGGCGAGGAGCTCACGCTCAATGCAAAAGGTGAAAGCATTATCAGCTATGCCGACTATGCTATCGCTATGGTTGACGAAATTGAAAAGGGCAACCACATTCAGCAGAGAATATCCGTTGTAAAAGAATAAAATCACATTAATAAATGCGTAACAGATGCAAACTGTTGCGCATTTATGATATAATATAAGAACAAGGCGGTGACAGAATGACTCAAAGGGAAAGACTGGTATTTTTAACAAAGCATCTTATCGGCGAAAGTGACAGGTATAATATGATTGAAATACCTTCATCAGAGAAGGAACTGTTCATGCTTTATCGTTCGCTTGTTAATGTGCGTATGCCGAATACGATTGACGAAGAATATTTAAGGGTTGAGGACGAATATCTTAAAAAGCTTATTGAAGAAAACGGTATAACAAAGGTTGAGGATTTAACCGAATCAGAACCCGATATCTTTCTTTGGCAGGGTGATATTGCCACACTTCGCTGTGATGCAATCGTTAATGCCGCAAACTCACAAATGCTTGGCTGTTTTCGTCCTTGCCACGCCTGTATAGACAACTGTATTCACACCTTTTCTGGCGTAAGGCTGAGGGTAAAATGCAACGAGATTATGAAAAAGCAGGGGCACGAAGAACCGACAGGCACCGCAAAAATTACACCTGCATACAATCTGCCGTGTCGGTATATTCTCCATACTGTCGGACCGATTGTAAACGGAAAACTGACGGATGAACACAAAAAACTGCTGGAATCCTGTTATCTTTCCTGCCTGAAACTCGCTGATAAAAACGGGCTTAAAAGCATAGCCTTCTGCTGTATCTCAACAGGCGTGTTCGGCTTTCCGCAAAAAGAAGCGGCAAACATTGCCGTCCATACCGTAAGAGAATATAAAAAGCACAGTGATATTCAAGTTATTTTTAATGTGTTTAAGGACGATGACTATAATATTTATGAAAAAATATTAAATAATAAGTAAGAGGTGATGATATATGGTAGAAATGAATTCCAGAAAAGCGGCAATCGTAGGTTGCGGATTTGTGGGCAGCGCTTCGGCGTTTGCGCTGATGCAAAGCGGACTTTTTTCCGAAATTGTTTTAATTGATAGTAACAAGAAAAAAGCGGAAGGCGAGGCACTTGACATTAGCCACGGACTTCCGTTTGCAAAGCCGATGCAAATTTACGCCGGCGATTACGCCGATATTTCTGACGCCGCCATTATTGTCGTCGCTGCAGGTGCAGGGCAGAAGCCCGGCGAAACAAGGCTCGACCTCGTAAAGAAAAATATGGAGGTTTTCAACGCTGTCATTCCTCAAATTGCAAAATACAATCAAGACGGCATTTTACTTGTTGTGGCAAATCCCGTTGATATTCTGACTTATGCGGCGGCAAAAATCAGCGGTTTTCCGAGCAACCGAGTATTCGGCAGCGGCACGGTGCTGGATACGGCAAGACTGAAGCATCTTCTCGGTGAACACCTTGGTGTGGATTCGAGAAGCATTCACGCTTTCATTATCGGCGAACACGGCGACAGCGAGATTGCTGCGTGGAGCAGCGCCAATGTATCGGGAATACCGCTAAATACTTTTTGCGAAATGAGAGGTCATTTTAATCATAACAAGGCTATGCACGAAATCGCCGACGGCGTGAAAAACAGCGCTTATGAAATTATCGAAAAGAAAGGCGCAACCTATTACGGCATCGCCATGAGCGTAAAGCGTATCTGTGAGGCGATTGTGCGTGATGAAAAATCCATCCTTCCCGTTTCGAGTATGCAAAAGGGCAATTACGGCATTAGCGATGTCGCCCTGTCTATGCCTGCAATTGTCGGCAAGCACGGCGTTGAGGCACTTGTGCCGATTGAACTGAATAAGAAGGAGCAGGAGGATTTATGCGCTTGTGCCGCAACACTCAAAAAAGTCATTGATGAAGTGGCGGGCGATTTCTAATAACAAAGAAAGATGGCAAGATATGAAAACTTACTCGGATACAATAAAAGAAATAAAAAGACTGATTGACGAAGCAGATGCGGTTTTTATCGGCGCAGGTGCAGGGCTTTCCACCGCCGCAGGTTATACCTATTCGGGCGAGCGTTTTGATAAATACTTCTCCGATTTCAAGAAAAAGCACGGCTTTGATAATATGTACTACGGCGGCTTTATTATGGAAAAGTACAGTCCCGAGGAGCTTTGGGCTTTTTGGTCAAGATACATATATATCAACCGCTATATGCCCATCCCGAAGGATACATATTCAATGTTGTTTGATTTGGTAAAAGGCAAAGATTATTTCGTTCTTACCACCAATGTGGACCATTGCTTTCAGCGGGCGGGATTTGATAAAAAAAGGCTGTTTTATACGCAGGGCGATTACGGACTGTTTCAATGCAGCGAGCCGTGTCATCAAAAAACCTATGACAATGAAGAAATTATAAAGAAAATGTACGAAGCCGAAAAGGATATGAAAATTCCGACAGAACTTATCCCGAAATGCCCTGTTTGCGGCAAGCCCATGGCAATGAATCTGCGCGCGGATGATACATTCGTTCAGGATGAGGGCTGGTATGAAGCGCATCATCGGTATGAAGATTTTGTGCGCCGGCATGAGGGTATGAAGGTGGTTTATCTTGAACTCGGTGTAGGCTACAACACACCCGTGATTATCAAATACCCGTTTTGGAGATGGACGGCAGAAAATGAAAACGCCACCTATGTTTGTATCAATTTAGGCGAAGCTGACGCGCCGACGGAAATCAAAAAACAGTCAATCTGCATTGACGGCGATATTAATACCGTACTTGAGGATTTACAAAAATGAACTATCTTGAATATCTTGTAAATGAAATACACTCAACCATTGTGGCAACCGTGGATGAAAACGGCTTGCCCGTTACCTGCGCCGTGGATATGATGGACGCGGACGAAAACGGCGTATATTTTCTTACGGCAAAGGGCAAAAGCTTTTACAAAAGATTGGTGCAAAGCGGCTATCTCTCGCTGACGGCGCTTAAAGGTGAAAGCACACTGACAAGCGTTGCCATATCCGTGAGAGGAAAGGTTAAGGAAATCGGCGGCGGCAAGCTTTCCGACCTCCTTAAGAAGAATCCGTATATGCTTGAAATATATCCTACGGAAGAATCGAGACAAGCGCTTACCGTTTTTCAACTTTATGAGGGAGAAGGAGAATGGTTTGACCTTTCCAAAAAGCCGATTGAAAGAGCAAGCTTTACCTTTGGCGGTGCCGAGCAAACACAAGAGGGATACTTCATTAACGACAGCTGTATCGGCTGTCAGACCTGCGGCACGGTATGTCCTCAAAGCTGCATTGATTTCAGCAACATTCCCGCTGTTATCAGTCAGAGCAACTGCCTTCATTGCGGGAACTGCCAATCCGTTTGTCCTGTCGGTGCGGTTGAGACAAATAATTGAACCCGACAACTCCCGAGTTGTCGGGTTGAAAAAATGAGAATATATGTTAAATAAGCACTTCGTTTATAAAGTGCTCTTTTTCTCTGTGCGATGGTTGGTGCCTTCATTAAGCTCCTTATTCACCTTGAAAATGATGATTGCCGAAATGACAAAAGTCAGAATATCGGAAAGTGGCATAGAGTATAAAACACCGTCCAGCCCGAAGAAAAGCGGAAGCAAAAGCGCAAAGCCGACACCGAATACAATTTCACGAACCATAGAAAGCACGGTTGAATAAACGGCTTTGCCCATCGCCTGAAGGAAGATGAAGCAGGCCTTGTTGACGCAGGCAAATACCATCATACAAAGATAGATGCGAAATGCCTTAACAGCAAAATCCGTATAATACTGACTTTCGTTTGCCGCGCCGAAAATACGAATAAGTTGCATCGGGAACAGCTCAACAATGACAAGCGCAACCGCGCCGACTGCAGCCTC
>SVOD01000041.1 GCA_015066575.1 Oscillospiraceae bacterium | reverse complement strand
ATTTGAAAGGCAAAAGCGCATTAATGATTTTCCAAAAGTGGGGAAATATGAAATTCGCATACCGAAACCGCGAGTTTAAATTTTTTTATTTTATTTAACATTTTCCGGTTGAAACAGAACACGCTTTCTGCTACAATCAATGAATAAAAGTTTTAGTTGTAAAATATTCAATTTGGAGAAAAAGTGATGAAAAGAATAAGACAACTAATCAGTATTCTGTTGACGGCGGCGTTGTTGTCAAGCGTGCTTTGTTTTAGCGGCGCGAATGCGGCAAATACTGCCGAAATTACCGCCGACTATAAAAATTTAAACTCCAAAAACTGGATGTCAGCCATTGCGGACAGCCGCTATCTTTGCGAAATCAATCTTCCCGGTTCACATGACAGCGCAACCGCATATTGCAAAAACACAACAAACAACCATGCCGAATTCTTCGGCTTTCCTGTATTGAATACGGGTAAATATGCAAAAACGCAGTCGCTCACGCTTGAAAAGCAGTTAGAGGCCGGCGTGAGGTATTTGGATTTGCGTTTTTCTCCCGCACAGGGAAAATTGCTGCTTTGTCACGGCAACAGGCAAAAGGCGGCGTATGGCCTTTATGCGGCGGGCGTATTAAGCATACTTCATCCGGTATTTTTGTTAGCGGTGTATTTTATTTCTCATTTAGACATAGAGTTTTATGCGTATGAAGATGAGGCATGCACCGTGCCGTTAACGAGTGAGAGCGTGTTCGAGCAGGTAAAAGACTTTTTAAAAGAAAACCCGAGCGAGTGTGTCATTATTACCGCAAAAAAAGAAAACGGCGATAAAGAAGAATTTGTAAAACGCCTTCGGGAGCAGATACAGCAATTAAAAACACAAAAAAACCCTGCTACAAACGAGGCGTATTTATATACTCAAAACGGCGCAGGCGTTTATACAAAAATGCCTTCTCTTTCGGAAGTAAGGGGAAAAATTGTTTTAATGACCCCCGCATATGAAACGCTGGGGGCGGGAGATATGCTGGATGCCGGCAACGGCGCAGGGCAAACCGCCTTTATGGGAATGCCTTTTTATTATGAAAACCACTGGAATGTGACGGCAAAGAAAAAAATAAAATATATTAACGATTTTATTCAAACACATTCTGCCGATATGCAGAAAAACCCGACAAAACATTTGCCTTATGCCAATGTACTCAAAACCAACTCAAACACGGCAATGCGCCAAAGTCCTTATGAGATTGCAACACAGGTAAATCAAAGTCTGTATGCGCCCGGTCACCTTGTGAAAGGGCGTTACTACGGCTGGATTATGGGCGATTTTATGGATGAAGAAACTTGCAGCGCCATATGGCAGACGAATTATTTTGTATTTGAATAACATCATAGAAATCAGCAAAACACCCTAAAAGGAGCAGTACGATGGAAAAGATAGCATTTGTTATTCGGCAGGTTTTAATTATTTGGTTTGCGCTTGTTGCGTGGATTGGCGGCATCGTGTCGGGTGAGCCGTCTATCACCTCCGGAAATATGGAAATCACCCACACACTTGAGTATAACTATGGTGACGGCGTCAGTTTTTGCCAGGGGCTTGCGACGGACGGAAAAGTTTTTTACGGCATCGGGGCATATAAGTTTCTTGACTACAATGCCATTACGAAAATTGATATAGAAAGCGGCGAAATTCTTGAGTGTAAAGAGATGTGCCTGCCCAAAGAATTGTTGCTTAAAGGTTATTCGCATCTCGGTGACGGGTGCTTATATAACGGCAAACTGTATATCGCGTTAGAGGATTTCGGGTTTCGCCATCCCGGCGTGATTGCGTATGACCCGCAAACGCTGGAGTATATAGATTTTCATACTTTGCCCGAAGAGGGGTGCGGGAACGGACGCATTCCCTGGTGCGTGATTCAGGATGATATTTTGTATTACTCTCAATCTAATGATGTGGATGAGATTCGTATGCTCAATTTAAGCGATTTTTCGTACCGTGGCGCTTTGAAAATTGATACAACGCTTTTTAAGGTGCAAGGCGGCGAAATCTATAACGGTACACTTTATATGGTGACGAATTCCGGTTACCGTAACAAAACGATGTATGCGGTCAATTTACAAACCGGCCATGTGGAAGAAACTTTTGTGCGCTGTACCGGCAGGTTGGATGCAGAGGGTGAAGGCATTGCCATTTGCCCGCTGAAGGATGGCTCGCTGTTTCATATTATTGATGTCGGTTCCAAGGTGAGGATTATCAGTTACCGACCTACGCAGTAATTCTTTAATGCCGGTCGGAATATAAAATACAGACCCGTACCGACAAGGCAATGCCATGCCGGTATCGGCAATTAGCAGTGAAAAATCGCGGCGGCGAAACGATGTTTTACATTTTCCTTATACCCATAAGCATAGTGAAGTGTGAACTTTTCCCTGATTTATTTACGCTTAGGCGGATAAATCAGGGCTTTTTTTGCAATGTAACACCTTTTATGGCGCGAAAAGTGTTAAAAGGTTTAGCCAAAATAAACAGGTGCTTTTTCATTTACGCCCTGCGCAATTATGTACTGCTTTATGATAGATGAAAAAACGGTAAATATGCCGCGAAAAAGTTTTTATTGAAACGCACAGCGCAAGTGGTTATTGTTATGAACAAAAACGCAGAAATTAGAGTTTATTTAATAAGTACTGGACTTTATCTGTGATTTATTGCTATAATATATAATATTAAAGTTTTATCTTAATTTAAGGGGGAATATTATGAAAGCATGGTGCAAAGCAGTAGGGATGCTGTTATCGGTTTTAATTGCATTCGGATCTTTTGCGGCACTCCCTGTCGGGGCGGCAGCGCAAAAAAGTGAAATTCAGTACATATTCCGCGAATGGGATGCAGAGCATCATGTGATAGTAAATCATAACTACGCATGCAGTGACTACACCGAGCTGGCAGAGGTGGAGGGCAACCGCCTGAGCGCGGGGTGCTGCTATGTGGTAAGCGAAAACACCACCATGCCCGAGCGCTTATTCGTTGAAACGGGCGTAGTTCACCTCATTGTATGCGATGATACCACTTTAACCCTCGGTATGGGGATTGAAGTGGCGCCCGAGGCTTCGCTTTCGATTTACACCCAAGCTTACAACAGCGGGAAAATCTATGCGAATATCAACCGTAATGAACTCCCTGCCGAATATACGGATGTGGCGATTATCGGCGGCGGTATCGGCGATCCCGATACCGGTGATATCACCATTCACGGCGGTATTTTAGATTTGAATTCCAGCGGCTGGACCGGCGGCAGCGTGATTGGCGGCGCAAAGGGCGGCTCGGCAAATGTAATAAGCATATATGGCGGCACGATTGATTTGCACCAAACCGGCAATGCCGCGCTCCTCGGAGGGGGCAACGGCGCATGTGGGAGCCGATATCAAGGCGAAGGTATTCGCATCTATGGCGGCATTCTCAACGCCGAGGGGCTGCAAGGCAGCATTTGCACCGGCATCGGCTCCGGCAGTTACTGCGATGGCTCCGGCGGCTCGATTGCGATTTACGGCGGCACGATTGCTGCGGTAGGCACGGGCGGTGCGGCAGGCATTGGCGGCGGTTCGGACACCACTAACCCCCCAATAGATATTTACGGTGGCTCGGTAACGGCAAAGGCAGGCGGTGCCAATGTGACAGGCGCCGGTATCGGGACCGGGTGTAAAGCAAATCAAACACAGCCTATCGGCATTTACGGCGGCACGGTGATTGCGTCCTCACATACCGGTGCCGGTATCGGTGCCGGGTGCGGCGGTAATGCACAAAAAATAGTAATTGATGACGCAAGTGTCATTTCCACGGTCAGCGCCGGCGGCGCGGGCATTGGCGGCGGCAAGTATTACAGTGGTGCCGGCGGCTATGGCGGCGATATCAAGATTTGCTCGGGTGCCAATGTCGTGGCAACCTCTTACAACTATGGTTCGGCGCAAGATTATATCAATCGCATGAATGAATGCATTTCCAGCAGTAAAATAAAGACCGATGGTTCTGCTTATGGTAGCAGCGTGGCTTCTTTGATTACGTTTCTAATTGAGTGGTTTCAGTCTAACATTTCGGGTTGCGGTATCGGCGGCGGTTATGGAGGCGGTGCCGGAAAGATTACCATTTCCGACAGCAAGGTGATTGCCGAGAGCGGTGCCTATTCGGCAGCTATCGGCACGGGGGATGAGTCGGCAGGCAGTTGCTCTATCACAATTGCCGACAATTCCGATGTGAAAGCATCTGCGGGAACAGACGCGGCAGCCATCGGTACGGGCAACGAGTGTGAGAGCGCTTGCGGTCAAATTGACATTTATAAATCTACTGTTACCGCTCGTGGCGGTGCATACGGTGCCGCAATCGGCGGCGGTGATGCGGTTGGCGGCGGTAATATTGTCATTACTCACTCTACCGTGAATGCCCTTGGCGGTACCGATGCGGCAGGTATCGGCGGCGGTGAAGGCGGCGACGGCGGCAATATTTGGTTGCTTTCTTCTTCGGTGATTGCGAGGGGCAGCGGCTACGGCTCCGGCATCGGTAACGGAGAAAACGGCGATACATGCACTGTGTATATTTACAATGGCAGCACAGTAAAAGCGTGGGGTGGTGAATCCGGCGGCATGGCATTTTGCGTAGCCCATAACTATCCGATTTATTCTTATCATACAAATATAGAGCTTGACGGTGATTTAACGGCAAAAGCAGGTAACAGCGTTGACAATACAGTTATTTATAACGGTAATAGCAGGAAACAGGCGCTTCAGGAGAATAAATATGCAGAGGTCTTCCGGTGCTATCACCCGCAAACGCAAGCGAGATGGAAGGATGCGTTGGGGCATTCTGTATATTGTACGGATTGCGAACAGGAAGTCGTTGACTACGAAAGACACATCTGGAGTGATAATCGCTGCACGGTTTGCGGCTACTGCGCCGAGATGAAAACGGTGGTATTTGTTGAACAGAATGACGAATGCGAGGTAAGAAGACAGGTGCAGGTGCCGTATGGCTCGCTTTATTACCTGCCGGAATGTCAAAATGCGCCGGACGGCATGGTTTTTGCTTTCTGGGATTATAATGGAAACGGTCTCACCCCCGGCAGCACGATTGAGGTGCAGGGGGATGATATCACCTTAACAGCCGTATATACCTCCATAGTAGATACCGAATATATAGATGAAAACGGTGCCGAAAAAGTTGTAAAAGCAAAGCGCCTGCCCACTGCCGTAAGTATCGTTTTAGATGATGGTTGGTATGTGGTAGACCGCGATATGGCCATTAAAAAGACCTTGCTTTTGGATGGTAATGTCAATTTGATATTGGCAGATGACGCGACAATGCTCTTTGACGCGGCATATGATTCCGAACAAAGCATTCGTGCAATAAAAACAAATACCACTTTGAAGGTTTACGGACAGCGGGAACAAACCGGTGAGATGATTTCTATTGTTGAGCGGCAAGCCGCGTTAAGCAACTTTGAGCATTATGGCGGGTTAATCAATGCTTACGGGTTATCCGTTGATGGGAGTTGTACGCTTAACGGCGGTAAACTGCAGGCAGATTGGATTAAGGCAAATAAATTTTCCGTGATAGGCGGTAATGCGATCATCGGCGGTTGTGATATTCTGGAAAACACACTCGCATTGAGCTGGACCAAGATGAGCGACAGCCTACTGTTTGTCGAACTTCCAAGCGATATCAAAGTTACCGTAAACAGTGAGCGGCCGTTTATAGATGAAAGCGGTAATATCTATACGGGTGAACTCACTGCCGAGCAGGTGAATACCCTCAAAGGACAAGGACTGAAGCCTTATGTGGAACACACCTATGCCGAACCCGAGTGGATATGGGCAGATGAATACCGCAATGCAACCGCTGTGTTCACTTGCAGTGATTGCGGGGAAGAGGTGCGCGTGAAGGCGTATATGACTATTGAAGAATATGCCAATTTCCGAATCTCTCATGCGAAATGTACCTTTAACGGTAAAAAATATGAGGCAACACACAGCGGCAAAATCCTTTGGGATATCACGCTTGCGCAAAGTGAAGGCGGTACCCTGTGCGTGGAGAGCCTGCAACAAAAAGCGGGCAGAAATGTGCTCATTGAGGTAAGCGTCGAGCAAGGGTATGCCTTAGAAACACTTACAGTCGAGGACAGCGCGGGTAACCCGATTGAGGTAAAAAATAATAGCTTCACAATGCCCGAGAGCGATGTGACCGTCAGCGCGCGTTACCGCGCGATGTCGCTGAATATTACAGTCGGCGGTGTGCACATCAATCGCGGCAACTGTGCGGATATTCTCGGTAACGGCACCGCAAACTACGATTTTGAGACCAACACCCTAACGCTCAATAATGCTTCGCTTGAAACCGTAACATATTCACAGGGGCTTGAATGTGCCATTCGCATCAATCAGGCTGCGGATACACCGCTGACAATTCACCTTGAGGGCGCCAACAAAATTGTGAATGAACATACAGACAGTGAAACCACGCAAGAGTATGGCTTGCTTGCATATGATAACGGCGCGGGTTACAGGTTCACGGGCAGCGGCTCACTGGATATTTCCATGAGCGCTCAAAATGAAAATATTTCTTATTGCGGTATCGAAACAAGAAAATCCACTACTCTTAGCAATGCGCATATATCCGTCAACCTGCCCGGTGCGGCGAAAGCCATCGGTTACAATATGGTGTATAGTAATATGCTCTCACTCAAAGATAAGGCATCGCTCACCATCACCACCGGCGCAAATGCACAATCCTACGCGATGGCAAATAACCGCAATATAGAAAATCTTGATATTGAGAGCGGTTGTACATTTTTAGCAGTTTCGGATCATGCGGCGTTTAACGCTCAAAATCTATTAACCGCACAGGCAAAAGCGCTCGGTGTGGGTGTGAATGTGCGCAATCAAAAAAGCGGCATGGCGCTGTGGGACGGTAAAAGCGTATTAAGCAATTATAAAATTATTAAAATCGGCTTTGAGCCTGCCAATAATGGTGTTAACCTCAAACTCGGTTCGGATATTACATCAAATTACTATATTGATTACACAGCGTATGAAGGCGCTGCTCGGGTCGTTTATACCTACAACGCCGTAAATGAAAAAGAGCAAAATGTGCCTGTGACCAAAACGATTGATTTAAGCGATATTCCGGCAGAGCTTTTAGAGGGTGAACGTATTAAACTCACCGTATCGCAAGCACCGGCGCAGATAGCGGAGCCCACGCACATTGAAATTTTAAGCGCAAAGGGGGAAGAACTGGAATCCCTTGATTACTGCGCAAAAACCTATTGCGATAATGTGATAGCCATGAGGGATGAAACGCTTGCAGAGTATGCGGGTAATGCGGCAGAGGCGGCGCGCTTAAAAACCCTTGCGCACAGTTTAATTGCCTATGCCGAGGCGGCGCAAGGCGTGTTTGCCGATTATGAAACCACGAAAGTAACTTGTGAGAGCGATGCCGTAAAAGCGCAAATCGCGGCGGCAACCGCAACAGCAAACCACACGGTGGATAACTCCGGCATGATTAAGTTTAGCGGTGTTTCCTTCGTCTGCACCAAGGATGCAAGACTCAGGTTCTACCTGAACACAAGCGAAGCAACCTCTACACCGGCGGCACCGACAAGCAACATTGGCAATGCGGCACTCAAGTACACCTTGAATGGTGCAGAGAAGCAATACTTTGTGGAAGTCAGCGGTATTAACGCAGCCGATTTTAATGAGCAAATCACTGTGAACTACGGCGGATCGACCATTAAGCTCAGCGTACTTGACTTTGCGGGTATTGTTTTGAGAGACGGCAGCGGTGCTTCCGCAGCATTGCAACACTTTGCAAAGACCTTGGTGGTTTACAACACCAATGCACTTGCTTTCTTTAACTAAGGAGGGAGACAAACCATGAAAAAATTGAACTATACACAACCGGAAATGGAAATGGTTAAGTTTGGTGTTAGCGATGTTTTGGCAACCTCCGGCGTTACACCGGGTTACAATCCCGATGCACAGGAAGGCAGCAACGGCTGGATTATCAATAACGGTAACGACCAAGGCTTTGGATTATAAGCAATAAGCTTTATAATAAATTAACCGGCTTGCGGGTGGTAACACTGCCCGCAGGTCGTTTTTTTGAGTCCGTTAAGGTGGTATAACAAAACCGAATAGAAAACTCTTAACCAATGCCAAGATGCCGTTATAGAAGCGTTCTAAAAGAATAGGATTTATAATAAACAAGAAAGGCGACTCGTGATGAGCCACCTTTTTTGCGTATAAGCCTATTTCGTTATTTTATCGTTTCAATCACTAACCCTGCACCGATTTTGAACCCGCTTTTAAATGCGTCCAATTCGGTGATGTTGGAGAGTTCGTTGCGGCTTTCACTGTACCGGAGCAATAAATCAAGTTGCTCTTTGGTGAGCGTATCTTTGAGCCGTTCGGTGTTGCGATTGACAAGTTGCAGGGCTTCCTTGTATTCCGAATTGCACTCAATGAGCTTTACCATAATTCTTCGAGAATATCCATCTCATTCATCTCCACCGGTAATGTCGTTCCAAACGATTTCTCTTGCGCGGTTAGAAATGTTGTTCATCGCCGCAACCCACTGCATCATATCCGCCGCTTTGAGTTGCTCGGTGATATCTTCCCGTTGCGCAAATTGATTCACAAGGCGGTCATACATTTCACTTGCCCGTATATCTACTTCCTGCAAGTGTTCATCTAACTCGCACTGTATTTTGAGTGAAGTGTAAAACGCCTTGCGATGACACTTGATATATTCTCTGTACCTCTCGCCCCATACTCCGATTTCATAATCGCCATGCGGCAATACCAGATTTGGCAAATACACTTCTCCGACAAGAGTGTAATCTATGCCTGTCTTTTCATTGTGAATGGTTTGTTTCATTTTCAATCCTCCTTCACTTTTATCGTCTTTTTCCTTGCTTTTGTCACTTTGATAATCACTTCATCCACGGCATCGGTGTACTTGCCCTCGGCAATTAAGCCGTTACGGAGAGTATTAAGTCCTTCCAAGAGCAAACATCGTTCTTCCGCAGTGAAAAACACATAGTATTTATTCTTCATATAAAACCTCCTGCTTCTTTGCTTTCGGTTTGATTATATAAAGAAAGACAAGACAAATCGAATGTGCGGATTTTGAAAATGTGCGCAGCTATCAGGTTTTTTGAAAAATAAATCCGTTATCAAACACTCCGAACAGAAAAATCCGTTCCGCAAGGAACGGATTTTTCAATTAAATCCACCTGACGGTGGGTGCAATCTTCGTAAAACTCAGATGAAATCACTTCGTGATGAAATCCGCTGAGGCGGATAGTGGATTTGATTTCATTTCAAATGCTTGCATTTGAAATTTCATCGGGCTTTGCCCGATTTCATCTTTTGCATCGCAAAAGATTTCATTAAGAAGTACTAAAAAATGCGCGCAGCTGTCAGGTTTTTTGAAAAATAAATCTGTTTGGTCGGAATGATGTTTGCCTTTGGCAAATGATGTTACCTGCGGTAATGATGCCGCTTACACGCGTCCAAACAAGTTTCGCAAGTGACAAAGGTTTGCGAGCAGAACCTTTGAGGATTGCTTCATTTGTTTCTCCTTCCCCCAAAAAGTTTGCTTCGCAATACTTTTCAGGGACCCCGTTTTTGGCAAACATCGCATCATCTTTCTTCTCGTTTTCAAATAACCGTTGACAATAAAAAAACGCAATATTATAATTATATTTAAACAAAACTTCGCTCTTGAAAGGAGAAACTCAATGAAATCTATTGTAAAAACCATGACAACCATTGCGATTGTATTCTCGGTTCTTGCCATTTTGGTGGGTGTATCGCTGATTGCATATCCCGTAGCATCGATACTTGTTTATGGTATTATGTTTGGCATTTATTTACTCGTAGAGGGTATTATGCTGGTCGTTATGAGCATCCGGGCGCGGCGTTTACACACCCCGTTTGACGGTTTATTTAAAGGTATTTTGTCCATTATTCTCGGCATTATGCTATTAGAAAATGCAAATGCGGAGTGGATGGCAGCCTATTTCGGCATTATTATAGGCATTGATATCATTATTACCGGCATCATCGGTATTACGGCTTCTCTGTCATTTCGCAGAGAAGGGGCACCTTGGGTGCTGTCGCTGATTCTCAATATTATTAGCATTATCTTCGGTGCAATGGTTCTTTATTCGCCGATTTTCTCCGCACTTACCTTTGCCGTATTCGCGGGTATAGTTTTAATTGTGGAAGCGATTCTCAATATCGTGTTGATGATCATCCTCAGGAAAAACGCAAAAGAAGTAGAAAAAATCATCACGGAAAAAATCAACGAGATTAACGCACAAGAAGCGCAAGAGGCGGTTCAGGCAGAAGTCAAAGTAATTGAAGAGCCGGTTGCACAAAAAGAAGAAGACGGAACGCAGTCAAAATAAAGAGTATTCAGATTGAGGTTGCCTCACTTGCAAAAGCGAGGCAACCTTTTTATATCTTAGCAAAACAGAGAAGAACAACAAAGCACTTTCCCGGGGCACATCGGGAAAGTGTTTTTTGTTAGGCAAACGTTGAAAAAGACAACATTGCCGCGCCGCGGCAGGCAAGGAAACACCCCCCGGTTCTTTTGGACATTTATTGGACAAATGAGACTATCTTAAAATTGAGATAATTTTATTTTTTTATTATACTGATATTAAACACGAAAAGGGGGCGTATGTATGACACCTGTTATGACGGCTGTTTTTTCTGCATTGCCGTTACTATTGTTGCTTATCGGGCTTGTGTTCAGCGTGCTCACTAACACCTATATTGAGCGCGCGCAAAAAAAGGTGATGCTTGCTTTTTTGGTGTTGGTCACCCTTCTTATTTTGCAAAATGCGGCGGAATTCATACTCGAAAATGCCGACTCCCTTCATTGGGCGCTGCGCATTTTTACAGGTGTGGCAGGCTATACGCTTCGCCCGATAATTCCGGCGTTGTTTATCACCTTTATTGCGGGCGGCAAAAAATCCCTGCCGGCGTGGATTTTGGTCGGTATAAACGCTATTATATATCATACGGCATTCTTCTCAAACATTGCTTTTACCTATGACAACAACAATAAATTTTATAGAGGACCGCTCGGTTTATCCTGTCACATCATAAGCGCGGTTTTGCTTGTTTATATGGTATGGGTTATTATCCGAACATTTTGGGATAATAAAAAGGAAATGATTCTTCCGATTGTCAGCACGGCAATGATTGTGATTGCCGTTTTGATTGATACTTATGTGCCGGGTATCGAGAAACTGCCAATCAGTTTGCTGACAGTTATGCTGGCCGTATCCTGTGTATTTTATTACAATTGGTTTAATGCGCAATTTGTGCGCAAACATGAACAGGATTTAAAAGCCGAGCAGCGCATTAAAATCATGATTTCACAAATTCAACCGCATTTTCTGTATAACACCCTTGCCACCATTCGTGCGCTCTGCCGCAAAGAACCCGAAAGAGCCGCGCAGGTAACGGAAAATTTCGGGCTGTACCTGCGGCAAAATTTGGATTCTCTCAATCAGGCAGACCTCATACCGGTAGAAAAAGAGATTAAGCACACACAGGTATATACCGACATTGAAATGGTGCGCTTTGAAAATATTCGCGTGGAGTATGATATACAGGATACGCATTTTGCCGTGCCGGCATTGAGCATTCAGCCGCTTGTGGAAAACGCCATTCGCCACGGTGTGCGCGGCAACGAACAGGGTGTTGTCAGCGTTTGCACCCTGTTGGAAGAAGGGCACCATGTGATTACCGTGAGCGATAACGGCGTCGGCTTTGACGAAGCAAAAGCACAGGCGGACGGTACCCATATCGGCATTCAAAATGTGCGCGAACGCATTGAAAAAATGTGCGGCGGCACGGTAGAAATAAACAGTAAAACAGGAGAGGGAACTGCGGTCACAATCCGCATTCCCTAACGGGGGAAACTATGAGAGCAATCTGTGTAGATGATGAAAGGGTATTGATGGAAGAAACGGTATCCATGTGCCTTGAACTGCCGGAAATTCGCGAAGCAAAGGGATTTACCAAGGCGGTACAAGCGCTGGAGTGGTTAAAAGAAAACGGCGCCGACCTTGCCTTGCTCGATATTGATATGCCTGATATCAACGGCTTGGAACTTGCCGCCAATATGAAGCGCATTTCACCCGATACCGCTATTATCTTTTTGACCGGTTATGCGCAATATGCGCTCGATGCTTTTCAGGTGCACGCCTCCGGCTACCTGCTCAAACCCGTTTCAAAAGAAGCATTGCAAAAAGATATACAATATGTGCTTTCTTACAAAGAGCGGCATAAAAACGGCATCAAAGAAAAACAAAATCGGGTAGTTATAAAAACTTTCGGCGCGTTTGATGTGTATGTAAACGGGCAGCAGGTGAAATTTCATATCGCAAAGTGTAAAGAGATTCTTGCTTATTTGGTAGACAGGCAGGGCGGCAGTGTCACCCGTGCCGAATTAGCGGCGATTTTGTGGGAGGATAGGCTATATGACAGGAAACTGCAAAAGCAATTAGATGTTTACATCCGCTCTTTGCGCGATACATTGCAGGAATACCAAATTTCGGATATTCTTGAATTAGAGCGGGGTACTTTGCGCATGGTGCCCGAAAAAACGGAATGCGATGTGTTTCGCTTTTTTGCGGGCGATACCGATGCGGTAAACGCGTTTCGCGGCGAGTATATGAGCGCCTACTCCTGGGCGAGCATCACCGAAGGCAAAATGTATTGGCAACAGAATGGGAATTAAAGAACAGATAGTAAAAAAGCGTATTGTTTCGGTTTGGAACAATACGCTTTTTTGTGCGATAAATTCTTGTTTATCGCACTAAGCGTGCGCTAAACAAATTAGGAATTAGGAAAGAGGAATGAGGAATTGAGGGCGACTCATTCGCACTTGATTGTAATAGTTTTGATTAAATCTAAATTTGGCTTAAATATGCGCAAAACAGATATAAACTATTTAATAATTAGAGCGAAGCGGAACGGGTGCGGGTGCCCCGCCAGTCATTCCTCTTTTCTCATTCCTCATTCCTCACTATTTAGCGCACATAGTGCGCAAAATTAGAATTTTTTGGACATTTATTGGACTATATAAAATATTATTAAAATATCTATAACTATAATTATTTTCTTTTAAATAACTTCAGTGAATCGGAGGTAGTTTCAATGCGTAAAAACACAAAAAGACTCATAGCATTGCTTATGACTATCACAATGATTTTGGCTGTATGCCCCGTAGAAATCTTTGCTTGGGGTAAAACTGCGGCTGTTTCTACCGCACCCGCTTCGGCAAGCAACAGCGCCGATACGGCAGAAGACACTCTTGTTGCGCATGAAGCCTCCGTGAGCGAGGATGCATCTGTTACGGAAAGTGAGGCGCCGGTTTCCGATGAACAGAGCGAGGCAACTGCTCCGCAGGAAACAAGCGGTAACGCCACTGCCCTGCAAAAGAGCAGTGGGCTATTGCCTGCACCGGTGTTGAGGTATCAAAAAAGCAGCGCTGCGGCAGCGTATATCGTCACGGCGGTGTTTGAGGGTGAAGGTACTGCCGAGCAGCCTTACCTCATCGGTTCCTCTGCGGATTGGGACGCATTGAGCAGCGCCATAAACAGCGGCAGTACCGCGTATGCCGGAAAGTATTTTAAATTGACAGATGATATTACCGTAACAACCATGCTCGGCTATCGTCCCGGCAACACCGACAACGATGACTATGTTTTCAGTGGCACCTTTGACGGCGGCGGGCATACGCTGAATGTAAACATCAATACCTCTTTGGGTTTTGCGGCACCCTTTGCCATTGCGCATAATGCGGTTATTAAAAATCTCAAGGTGACGGGTACCGTTACATCAACAGGCTATCATGCAACCGGTTTGGTCGGCGCGTCAAAGGCAAAAGTAAATGCCGACGAATCTTCCCTCACCATACAAAATGTAACCGTGAGCACGGATGTCAGTTGCACTTCCCATATTGCCGGCATTATCGGCCACGCACACCAGGCAAATATCACGATGGAGAATGTGGTGTTTGACGGTTCGCTTAACGCAAGCTCCGTACAAGGCGGCTTTATCGGCTGGGGCGGTGCGATTCACGGATTTAATGCCACTTTCAAAGACTGCCTGTTTGCCGGCACTTACAAAAGCGGTGCGGCATTCTACCCGATTGCGTTTGCATCCGGGCAGGGCACAACCACATTGATAAATGATTTCTATACCACAAGCTTCGGCAGCGGCGGCAGCCCGATTGCACCGACCGGCAGCGGCACACTGAAAATTCTCGCTGCAGCGGTAGAGAATCAGGGCGAAACACATTATTTTGACGATATCACCACCGCGGCAAGCAGTGAAAACTGGGTTGCGGGTAGCACATTGAAGTTAATGAGTGATATCGCAGCCGCAAGTACGATTACCGTGCCCGCAGGTTCACATACGCTCGATTTAAACGGTCATACCGTCAAGGCGGCTTCCGCGGGTTACAGTGTCATTACCGTCGGCAGCGGTGCCGCACTTGTAGTGGATGACACGGCAAGCGGCGGTAAAATCACAGGCGGCAGCGTAGGGCAAAACTACGGCGGCGGTATCACGGTAGATGCCGGCACACTCACCCTGCGTGGCGGCGCTGTCAGCGGTAACGCAAATACCCATGGCGCTATCGGCTATTGCGGCGGCGGTGTGCTTGTCAAAAACAGCGGCAAATTTTATATGGAGGGCGGCGAAATTTCCGGCAACACATCTTATGTCGGCGGCGGTGTTTGCTGCGATACCTCCGCCACCACGGTCATCATCACCGGCGGTGAGATTAAAAACAATAAAATCACGCGCTTCGGCAGCGGCGTTTTGGCAGGCAGAAGCAGCTCGGCAACCTTTAAAATCGGCGGCGATGCCAAAATTGTCGATAACATTTCAACCTGGACTTCGGATAAAAACGGCGAGGCATCCGTTAACTTTTCCAAACTTTCGATTTCCGGCAACCCGACGGTGCGCGGCTGTTGGAAAACAACCGGTAACAGCGCTCCCAATGCGCACATTAACCTCGATAACAATGGTTCCTCCGTGCAGCGCGTCACACTTGACGGTGCGTTGACAAACGAAAGCGGAACGCCCAATTTGCTGTTCTCTCCCATTTACCGTTGGAACGATTTGCAAAGCGGTAAAACATTCGTCTTTACCGAAAATTGGAGCACCTATATGGGTACCGCTCACCCTGCGGACTATTTCGGCGTTGATGCGAGCGTCAGCGGCGTGCGCATTATTCGTAAAGACGGTGAAGCGGCGTTCACCGGCAGTGGTGACTTGGGTGATTTATATATTACATATGATGCCAACGGCGGTTCCGGCGAAATGGATGCACAGTTGGTCAGTACTACCTCTGCCGTACTCAATCAAAACAGTTTTACCAACGGAAGTAAAGAGTTTATCGGCTGGAACACCAAAGCCGACGGCAGCGGCACACCATATGGCGATAAGGGTGATATTACCTTATCGGGCGATGTAACACTCTATGCGCAGTGGGCGGAAAAACACGCGCATGATGATGTTACTTTCACAAAGTGGGAGCAGACCTCCTCTTTGCCGACAAAAGCGGGTGACTATTATCTGGGCGCCGATGTTACCATTTCAAGCACTTGGAATGTACCGACAGGCACAGTGAACCTTTGCCTCAATGGTCACGGCATTAAAATGACGGGCTCCGGCACGGTTATCAATGTTGTTAACGGCGCCGATTTCACCCTTTGTGATTGCGGTGAAAACGAACATCGATTCAGCGTGAGTTCACCCGCTCCCAACGGTGCCGGATTGGCTGTTGTGGACGATACACTCACAAGCGGATATAAAACCTTTACAGGCGGCTATATCACCGGCGGTAATGCGAGAAACGGCGGCGGTATTAAAGTGAACGGTACCGCCAATCTTGTAATGAACGGCGGAACTGTCATCGGCAATCAGTCGAGTTTTATGGGCGCCGGTATCAAAGCGGATAACAACGGTGATAATACCAACATCAACATTACCGTAAACGGTGGTGCTATCATATACAATACGGTCAATGGTTACGGCGCAGGCATTTGTTCCGACGGCGCAGTCAGGGTAAACGGCGGTACGATTGCATACAACTACGCCACCAAAGACCCGGGCGGTATTCATTGCCACTATTTGTATTTAAGCGGCGGCAGCATTGTCAATAACTATGCGGATGATAATGAGTATTCTGCCGGTGTGCATGCGGACCATGAGGTATTCATCAGCGGCAATCCCGTTATTTCCGACAATGTGTATAAAGGCACACCATACAATTTGGATTGGGACAGAACCGAACTCGCACACGGGCACAAGTTGAATATAACCGGTGCCTTAAGCGAGGACACACAAATTTCCGTTACCCTTAAAGTCGGCGGCACAGGCGTGTTCACAAACGGCTGGAAAGCCAACATGGGCGACGCCGACCCGGCGAAATACTTCACAAGCGATAACCGGAATTACAGTGTTTCCCTGAATCAAGACGGCGAGGCGGAAATCGGTGTTCCGCCTGTGGCAAGTATTATCAGCGGAGAAACCACGACGAGTTACGGCGCTTTTGACGCCGCTGTCAGCGCTTGGCTCAACTCGTCGGACGGCGCGACTCTCAAGCTGCTCAAGGACGTATCCTATACTGATAAGATCATTCTGTCGAACAGCAAAAAGCTCGTTCTTGATCTTAACGGTAAAACGTATACCCGTGCAGTACCGTCGGGCGACGGCACCGTATTTGACGTTAACAGCGGCGCGAATTTTACGCTTACGGATACAAGCGAAGAACAGACAGGCGTCGTGACCCGCCAAAGCGGTAATTTCGGCGGCACCGTGTTATTTGTCCGTGACAGCGGATCCGTCATTAATTATGACGGCGGAAAGCTCACAGGCTTTACCTCACGCGTAATAATTTCCTGGCAGGGCAGTACCGTAAATATGTCCGGCGGCGAAATCAGCGGAAACAACTTGATTAACGGCGACGCCACGGACGGAATAGTTCGCACATACAGCAGTACAAGCGAGCCCGGCGGTACCTTTAATATGACCGGCGGCAAGATCATCAATAACACGCTCGACTCCGGCAAGACCGGCGGCGCAGTCTACGTCGGCAATAACGGTATGTTCAATATTTCCGGCAACGTAGAGATAAGCGGCAACACTCAGGACGGTAAGCCGAAAAACGTATATCTGCCCACCGGCACGACAATGAACGATACCGGCGCTTTGGGTGAGGACGCTTTGATATGTGTTACGCTTCAAAACGGAACCGGCGTTATCACAAACGGCTGGAAAGCCAACATGGGCGAAGCCGACCCGACGAAATACTTTACAAGCGACAATGCGGATTATACCGTCATACTAAAAGACGGGGAAGTGGCGCTCGAATATCCGCCGGTACCCGATGTCAGCGCAAGCGGCTATACGGGCGATTATGACGGTGCGGCGCACAGCATTGCCGTGAGCGTACCCACCGGTGCGACCGTGCAATACGGCACCAAAGCGGGCGACTATTCGCTCACCGAAAACCCGAGTTATACCAATGCGGGTACTTATAATGTATATTATAAAGTAACCATGGATAAGCACACCCCGGTGGAGGGCAGTGCGGTTGTTACCATCAATCAAATTGACGTAACTGTTACCATTACCGGTCATAACATCACCGTGAATTATGATGGTAAGGCGCACAGTGCGGACGGCTACGATTTTGCAGCCGATACCACACTTTACACGGCGGCAGACTTCACCTTCTCCGGCAGAGCCGAAGCGGTGAGAACCGATGCCGGCACCGCCACTATGGGGCTTGCTGCATCACAGTTTGCAAACACTAATGATAACTTTGACACCGTTACCTTCAATGTGAGCGACGGTTTTGTAAAAATCAATCCGATTGATGTGACCGTGACCATTACCGGTCACAGTGAAACCGCTAATTATGACGGCAAGGCGCA
>SVOD01000158.1 GCA_015066575.1 Oscillospiraceae bacterium | reverse complement strand
CCCTTCTTCTTGACGATTAAGATAACAAGCAGCGCGGCAATGGCAATAATCAGCGCCCAGCCCAATGCAGTAATTTGTGAATAAGTGTAGACCGTGACGGCACTGGAGATGTATTGACCATTGGCGCCTTCTTGAGCAGGGTCTTCAATGACAACTTTTTCTACCGGAACAAAGTCATAGTATTCCTTCCCGTTTTCATCCTTGAGCTTGACATTCTCTAAGAATTGCGGGTACTTTTCATCTGTTTCAATCGTGGTGTCATTATTGACAACGAGCCATGCGACAAACTTGGAGTGCATATCGCCATCGGTAATAATGGCATGTACCAGGTTCTTGATAAACCAGGTTTTATCGGGGCTGTAGCAGGTCGACGCATCAATGATATTGTCTTCCGAAACATAGTTTTTATCGGATTTGACTTTTTGCTGATAATTATCGCCGAGCGTGGTAAATAAATCTGCCGCAGTACCGCCGTTTGAGGTTTGGCGAGTGGTAATTAAGAAGTCGCCGTTGGAAACCATCGCTTTAGAAGTGAAGGGAACACCGACTAAATTGTAGTTGGAGGTAAAGCAGATTTCCACGCCTTTTTTCTGTAATTTATCTAATGTCTTATTGTAATTGTCTTGAATAGCATAGTATTCTTTGACTCTTTGCTTTAAAGCGGGATGCACATTATATTCGTCTAACTCGCGGTCAATTTTTTTGGTATGCTCTGCCAATTCCCACACAGCGGGGAAGTTCAGGCAGAAGGGCTGCAGGAAATCATTCCATAACTGGTCTAATTGAGAATCAATCATACCGCCGACAATCTGCTCTAAATAACCGCTGACAGCACTTGCTAAAACCGGAACGGGCATATCGGTAAATGCCTTAAAGTAGGGGGCAATTGCTTCGCGCACAACAGTAATGTCTTTTTCAAGAAGGCTGTTGACAAATTCTACACCGGTAGCAGCGCTGGAAACAAAGACAACTTTTTTAACATCGTTTCTGTCGCCGTAGCGGTTCAGGTATGCGCTTGTAACGGCGCCGCCCATGGAAACGCAGGCAATCTTGACTTTGTCAGAGCCGGTATCCTTTTTTACTTTTTCGATGAAGGGAGCCAACTCATTGTCAACAATATCGATGATTTCGCCTCTCCAGTCATAGGTGAAAACATAGGTGTTTTCTTTACCGATATATTTAGAGGCGGCTAAACCGATAGCTTCATTGACTCTGCTTTCGGTATTGTAGTTTTCGTAGTTTTTAATAACATGGGTCGGGTATTTGGATGAACCGTCCGGATTGCAGGCGGCACCGTCGAGAATCATTTCGCATAAATCAATTAATTTTGCGGTGGCACCGGAGTAATCCTTGTTATCCTGCAATTTGAGGATATATTTGAGCGTATTAATGATTTGCTCATACTGCTCATCAGTGAGGTTGCTCAAATCCGGTAACAAAACCTCTTGCCCGTTTTCTCGGATAATCGGGGTGTTGAGAACACCGGGTATGACGATGACAGGAGTTTTATCAACGCCTTTTGCGTAGACAGGAACTGTAATCGTCAAGAGCATAATGATGGCTAAAAGAAATGCTAAGCTCTTTTTGAAAATCTTTTTCATTTTCTAATTCCCTCCAAGTGCAGTGAAAAAACTGCACACAAATTATCACTATATATTGTAGCGTATTATTATTATAAAGTCAATATGTATATTTTAACAGATGCGTGCGCCAAAATAGTGAAAGGAAAACAGAGCGAAGCATTAACGCTTCGCTCTGTCAGGTTTAGTTATTTTTATTTCGCTGCTTTTTTCGCGGCCTTGGCTGCTTTTTTGGCAAGCTTTGCTGCTTTCTTGGCTTCCTTGGCGGCTGCCTTTGCTGCTTTTTTAGCGGCTTTGGCTGCGGCTTTATCGGCTTTAATAGCAGCTTTGCGCTCTGCTCTGGGCATTGCCTTGAGCTCTGCCTTGCGCGCCTTCTTAGCGGCTTTTTGTTCTTTTTTCCACTCTTTAATGCGCGCTTTGTTTTGTTTCTTGGCAGCTTTTCTTTCGCTCTTGGGTAGTGCTTTGATTTCTTCTTTTGTTAATACGCCTTCAATCGGCGGCAAGCCGCCCTTCTTCTTGACGATTAAGATAACAAGCAGCGCGGCAATGGCAATAATCAGCGCCCAGCCCAATGCAGTAATTTGCGAGTAAGTGTAAACCGTGACGGCACTGGAGATGTATTGACCGTTGGCGCCTTCTTCTGCCGGGTTTTCAATGACTACCGGCTCGAGTTTTACCAAAGTGCCTTTGCTCTTGGTGTAATCCATAAACTGCGGATATTTCTCATTGCTTTCGACATTGATTTCATCCTTTTGAGAAATGAACCATTTGAAGAATTTACCGGTTTGGTCGGGTTTACCGTCTTCGGTCTTTTCCACAAACATGCAGTGTACCATGTTTTTGATAATCCAGGTTTGGTCGGGGAACCAACAGGTAGAAGCATCCACAATATTATCACAGGAAACGCGTTCTTTTCCATCGTCCACTTCCTGCTTATAATTGTCGCCTAAAGTTTTTTGCGGGAAAGTAGCGGCTCTGGCACCGAGTGTGCAATATTCCGTATCAATTAAAATATCATTTTGGTGGTCATTGCCTTTAAACGGCAAACCGTTGACATTATAAGAGGAAAGTACATACACTTTCACACCGTCTTTTTTGCATTTATTCAGTACGTTTTGCAGGTTGTTTTGGCAGGACTGGTATTGTTTGATTTTGGCAATCAAGCCGGCATCTGCCTCTTTATCGAGCATAAAATCAATGCAACCGTCGATTTTCTCACTCGGAATCAAATTCCAAAGACCACACCATTTTCCTATATAGTCTTTAATCCAGTTATTATAAAAATAAGTAAGTTGGTCTCCGCTCCACAATTCGTTGACTTCATCAATTGCGGTTTCCAAGGAAGCAATTAAAGCGGATGGCACTAAACCGATTAAGCGGTTTAAGCAGGGAGCAATGGTATCGCGTGTTAATTGAAGCGTGCCCGAGAATATCGCGGCGGGAAAGTTGGTGCCTTCTGCCGCGGAAGACAGGAAGGTGACCGATTCCAAATCATCGTGACCATAAGTATTCAAATAAGCATTGAGTACGGCGCCGCCCATACTCACAGCGATAATTCTGATTTTTTTACTGTTTGTCACATCTTTGACATGCTCGACCAATGCGCGCAACTTGTCAAGATGGTCCATCACACTCAGGCGAAAATCATAACTGTAACGGAATACGCGGTCACCGCCGATAGTGTCGGCAGCAATTTTCATCACATCGCTTTGGATGCCGCCTTTGGAGCGGGCAATCGCGTTTTGAGAATACGGCTGGTTGGTATAATCAATGGAAATATTTTGAATGGAATTACCGTTACCGTCGCAGCGCAAATCTTCCATATGGGTTTGAAGGAAAGGCACAAAAACATTTTTCATATAACTGTCGTAATCGTAGCCTCTATCTTCTAATTTGGTTAAGCCTTTAAAGAAGTTAATCACTTCTTCATAGTTGTTGGCAGACGGCATCCACGCTCTCTTTTCATTTTCGGTGCCTTTGTTTAAATACAAAGAAGAACTGTTAATACCGGCAATGAAAACAATGGGTGTTTTATTGACAGATTGTGCACTTGCCACCAGCGGAATACTGACAAGCAGCAGTGCCACTAAAAAAATACAGAGTGTTTTTTTGGCGATTCTTTTCATTTTTTTGCCTCCTGCAAAATGAAATTATCTAAAATATATTTTAATATAAGCAAAAAAATAAGTCAATATATTTTTTATATAAGTATATGCCGACTGCTACCATAGAGAGAAAAAACAGGGAAAAAAGGAGCGAAGTGTTTCTCACTTCGCTCCTTTCATCAGTCGTTCTTATTTAGCGGCTTTTTTCGCGGCCTTGGCTGCTTTTTTGGCAAGCTTTGCTGCTTTCTTGGCTTCCTTGGCGGCTGCCTTTGCGGCTTTTTTAGCGGCTTTGGCGGCGGCTTTATCGGCTTTAATAGCAGCTTTGCGTTCCGCTCTGGGCATTGCCTTGAGCTCTGCCTTGCGCGCCTTCTTAGCGGCTTTTTGTTCTTTTTTCCACTCTTTAATGCG
>SVOD01000157.1 GCA_015066575.1 Oscillospiraceae bacterium | reverse complement strand
AGTCCGGCAAGCAGCCCGATGAGCCCCCAAGCAAACATTTGCCACAAAGTCCAAGGTCCTTGCCCCATTACCATATTGGAAACCAATGCGCTGAGTGCGCCGGTTAAAAAGCCGCTTTCCGGGCTATAGCACAGCCCCATAATAACGACAATGACCGTTACCGGCTGCACATTGGGAATAAAGCCGAAAATAATTCTGCCGATACTGCCGATGGCAACCATCACCACCACAGGTAAAAAGGTAGAAAGCGGCAGTTTTTTCTTTTCAATGAGCAGGAACATCAGCACCAAAACGGCGGCGACGGCAAAGTAAGAGATTAAAAGCGCTTTATCCATGCTCTATCACCTCCGCTTCCTCAATATCCGACAGCTCGACATCAGCGCTCCGAATAGCGCGGTAGAGCGGTGTCGGGCAGTGCGTTGTGCAGTATGCCTGCGGCGTGTACGCGCTAATCCTTCCTTCACTCAAGAAGTGCACACAATGCGCTGTGCGGTAGAGAAAGGCAGGGGAGTGCGATACAATTAAGAAAGAAACGCCTTGTGATGCCAACTCGCGAAAAATGCCGGAGAGTTCTTCCATGCTTTTGCTGTCCAAGTGCTTTTCCGGTTCATCCAGCAGCAAGACATCTTTGCCGATAAGCAACAGTTTGAAAACTGCCGCTTTGGCGCGCTCGCCTCCCGACAAATCCAAGGGGTTTTGCTCTAAAAGCTCCTGTAAGTCCGCAAACACGGGATAGCGCGCAAACAGTTCTTCTATCTTGCTTTCAGGCAGGCGGTTTTGTTTTAACAAAAAGCGAAAATCGCCAATAAGCGTATCTTTTAAAAAGGAATAAACGGGATTTTGCGCCAGGTAGCCGATGCGGTGCTTTTGTTCTAAACGAATGTCGCCGCTGTGCGGAGTGCAAAATCCGCAAATCAAACTCAGTAAGGTGGTTTTACCGGCACCGTTTGCACCGGTTAAAAAGGCGATTTCACCTTGCCGTAATTGTAAAGAAAGATTTTCGAGCACCGGTGTGTCACCGTAGGAAAAAGCGACCTGACGGCAGGTGAGAACCGGAGGCGTTTCGGGCGCATTGTGTGTAAGCGGCGTAATGCCGATACGCGCGCGTCGTGTGCGCAGGTTATTTACGGCTTCCTGTTTTGTGAAGGTTTTAACCGGCATCTTTAATTTTTGCTCCAGTGCAACATAGGCGGGCATATTCGGGAATGCGCCTGCCGTTTGGAGCATATCTTTAGTATAAAGCGTGTTTTTGCCGTTATGAAAGATTAACAGTTTTTGAGCGTGTTCGAGCAAGTCGTCCGTATTATGCTCGGCAATGATGATAGCGGTGCCGTTTGCCTGCACCAATGTCAACTTTTCAAGAAAGGCGGCTTTTGCCTGTTCATCCAGTTGAGCAAGCGGTTCATCGAGCAGCAATAAATCAGGCTCAAGCATCAGTATTGCGGCAAGAGAAAGCATTTGCTTTTCGCCGCCGGAAAGGGTAGAGGTGTCCCTGTCTTTTAAATGTTCAATCGAGAATAGAGAAAGTACCTGCGCGGCTTTTTGGCGAATGGTTTCTTCCGGCATCCCGCTGTTACAGGCGGGAAAAATCAAATCCTCATAAGCCGAGCGGAAAATAATATTATTATCACAGTCCTGGAAAAGAATTTGGCTGTTTTGGCAAACATCCGTATCTCCTTCGCGCGTGCCTTTGGGTGCAATGTCCGGCTTGAGAGAGCGCAGTAGCGTGCTCTTGCCGCAACCGTTGTTACCGCACAGCAGCAACATTTCACCTTTCTCCAATGAAAACGAAAGGTTATCAATGACTTTTTTACCGTTCGGGTATGTAAAAGAAAAGTGCTTTACATCAACAAGGCTCATGCCGTTTTTTCACCCCTTCCAAAGATAATGGGAATCAAAAACAGCACAGCGGTTGCCGTGAGGCTCACAGCGGGATTTTTGATAAAAATGCATGCAAAAACGGCTGTAACAACTGCCATAAAGATAAAATCGGCTGCACGAAAGCGGTAGCTTTTAATGATGGTTTTTTGCTTGCTGTAATAACCCTTTGCCGAGAGAGAAAGCGCGGTATCAATACTGCCTTCCAAGGCGGTCGCCGTAAAAGCTTCAAATATGACAGCATTGGTTTTTAACTTCTGCCACAGAGTGCTGTCATTTTCGTAAATGCCGTTGATTTTTGCCATATTTTTGGTCTGTTCATAGGCTTTGCCAAGCAGGTCAAAGTGCCGAAAAATCATAGAAATCATCAGTGCCAGTTTCGGAAAAAACCTGCCGAATACATAGAGAAATTTTTCTTCACCGAGTACCGCCCCCAGCACTGTGAAAATGAGCATCGTGCACAGAATGAGCAGAGCGGAGCAAATGCCGTTTTCCACCGCTTCCCAAGTGAAATTGCAGCCCCACAGCGTAAATATAACCGTTTCTCCGCCGTGATAAAAAATCGGGTTAAGAATGAGAATAAATGCGGCAAGCGGCAGTGCCCAAATGACCGATTTTGCTTTTTTTACCAGTATGGCATAGAGCATCAGGCACACAAACATCACGGCTAAACCCGCTATTTCACCGGTAAAGCAGGTAATGAGTATTTCCGTAAAAAATACGAGAAATGTAACGGGATGCAGTTGTGATAATTGCAAATGTTTCATAAGTATGTCCTGTTCACAATTTGTTAACGACAAATTGCATAACACATTATAGTTTTTTTCTCTCTTCTTGTCAATTCTAAGCATTGACATTTACAATTTCTTTTGGTATAGTTATTATAGAAAAGAAATGGAGGCTGCTATTATGAAAAAGTACGTTAAGCCCAATATGGAATTAATTAAGTTTTCTGTCAGCGATGTGATTCTTGCTTCCGGCATCGGTAACAACACTGTCACGGAACCGACAAGCACAGATCCCGAGTGGAGCGGTTACTATCCGCCCAGACCGAGACCTTAATGTTCAAAATTATTACAAGTCTTAATAAAAGGCAGAGCAATCTGCCTTTTATTGTTTTATTGTATGTGACAACATATATTAGAGGAGGAGCGAAAAATGAACAGAAGTCAGGCCAGTTTTAAACTGATTGATGTCACGATGAACAAACCGCAAAACCTTAAGGTGGAATACAGCGGTATTCATATCGATAAAGATATTGCCTACAGCGATTATTCGTTGGATACGACAGGGGATATCTATGTTAGAGAAGATTTGCTTGCAAAAGGTGAAAAACTGCCGGTTGTATTAAATATTCACGGCGGCGGTTTTGTGATGGGCGATAAAAAGTATCGCTACGGCATTTCTTCCTGGTGGGCAGATAAAGGTTATATTGTGTATAACATTTCTTACAGACTTTCCCCGGATGTGTATTTCCCGGAAAATTTAGTGGATTTGGTAGATGCGCTCAATTACCTGCAGGTGCTTGCCGAACAGTACCCGATGGATTTATCGAAACTTGTCATTACCGGCGACTCTTCCGGCGGCTATTCCGCCGCGTATTTGACAGCCCTTGCTTTTGACGACAACTTGCGCAAGAAGATTGTGGAAATCAGCGGTATTGAGATTGCGCCGGTCGCACTCAAACCGGCACTGTGTGTACCCTGTTGCGGCATTTATGATGTAGAAACTCTTTTAAAGACCAAGATGCCTTTTCACATGATTCCGGTAACTTGCAAAACTTACACCGGTTATCCGATTAGCAATGATTTGAAAAATATTCGCGAATACCCGCTGTATGACTACATCAGCCCCATCAATTTTGTTACCAAGGATTGGTGTAAGGTATTTATGATTTGGACTTGGTCGGATTTGATTTGTGTTGACCAGGGAAGACCGATGTACAACGCTGTTTGCCGCAAAATCGGTAAAAAGAATATCGGCTACTATGCTGCCGACGGCTTGCTCAACAACCACTGCTTCCACCTTAACCAGGCGACAGAAGAATCGAAAAAAGCCTTGGCGGCACTGGAAGCTTTTGCCAAAGATGCATTGGATTTATAAGCTGCATTAAAAAACGCCCTGTTGGGGCGTTTTTTTACAAATAAGGATTTGTCGAGCTGTTCGCTCGACAAACCTTATTTGTCAGTTTTCAGTTTTCAGGGTTCAGTTTTCAGTTTCACCCACCGCGTG
>SVOD01000040.1 GCA_015066575.1 Oscillospiraceae bacterium | reverse complement strand
TTAACCTCGAACCCTCTGTCCAATGCTTCCTTGACAACCTTCTGAGCTACGCGTCCGTTTGCTGCTACTACTGCAATTTTCATTTTAATTACCTCCGTAAATATAATTTGTTTCGAGATGGTTTTGTTCTCACCTCTTGACTAAATTGTAACGCTCGTGGTATACTTTGTAAAGTAAGCACAATAAAGTGCCGTAGTTACCGAAAAGTAACTATTGTGTATTTATGCGACTTTTCGGCTGAAATTTTTTTGGAGGAAAATAAAATGGAAGCAAAAAATGACATCAATTCTCTCCCTGCTTGCCCTGTTGAAACGACCTTAACGCTCATCGGCAGTAAGTGGAAGGTGTTAATTTTAAGGGATTTAATTGACGGTAAAAAGCGCTTCGGCGAACTCAAACGCTCCGTCGGCTCGGTATCGCAAAAGGTGTTAACCGCACAGCTTCGGGAAATGGAAGCGGACGGGTTAGTCATCCGCACGGTTTATGCAGAGGTACCGCCGAGGGTTGAGTACGAATTATCGGAGCTTGGAATGACCTTAAAACCGATTCTGGACAGCCTGTGGACTTGGGGTGAGGAATACAAAGCCAGATATGCGGAATAAATAATCGCCTTCAAAACGAAAGCGATTCAGAGTGTCGAGAAAAGCGAAAAGTGTTCTGATTTATAAATCCGTGTGGTTTCAGCCACTTTTTCGACAGTCTGAAGTGAGCGTTCTTTCACTATACTTTTAACGCTCACTATTTTTTTCGGTTACTAAAAACACGAAGAAAAGAACATTGGCAACGGCATTGGAGATGTTTTCTCAAAAGGGCTTCGCGGGCGATAGAAGTGCCTGCCAAGCACATTGCCGATAATCCGAAGCGCAAACAGAGCGCCAAGGTTAAATGATGCCCAAAAAGAGAAAAAGTTTTCTCCTAAGCAGGCAAAGAAGAAAGCAGAGCACAAAGGGCATTGATGAGGTGAAAGTATGACACTGCAAACCAAACGATTACGCCTGCGCCCGTGGAAAGAAGCGGATGCAGAGGATTTATATACCTACGCCAAGGACCCGCGGGTGGGACCGATTGCGGGCTGGCCGGTGCATACGAGTGTGGAAAACAGTCGCGAGATTATTCGCACCGTGCTTTCGGCGCCCGAAACCTATGCGCTTATTGATAAACAGACAGGTAAAGCAATTGGCAGTATCGGTTTAATGGTCGGTGCGGCGAGCAATATCGGTTTGCCCCAAAATGAAGGGGAAATCGGTTACTGGATTGGTGTGCCCTATTGGGGGCAGGGCTTGGTGCCCGAAGCCGTGCGCGCACTCTTGCGGCACGCGTTTGAGGATTTAAGCCTGCAAAAAGTATGGTGCGGGTATTTTGAGGGCAACGAAAAGTCGAAGCGCGTGCAGGAAAAGTGCGGCTTTACTTACCAATGCACCCGCGAGAATATCGCGTGGGAACTGATGCACGATGTGCGCACCGAGCACATCACCTGCCTGACAAAGCAGGCGTGGCAGGCAAGCCGCACCACGGCAGTGCTCTATGTGCACGGCAAGGGCGGCACAGGCAGTACAGGTATTAAATAAACCCGCTTAAAATCCGCTATTTAAGCGGATTTTAGCGTTTTCTAACTTGATTGGCGCCAGCCAATCGGCGTTCTCAAACACTTAAATTCATCTTAACTATCAGGATTTTAAGTGCTATGCAGTTTATATTCTGCTGATTTGTTCTTAAATAAGGCAAAAAACGCAGTCAATACTTGTATGTATTGCGAGTATTTTTAACGAAATTTGAGGGCAAAGCAGCGAATAGAAACCGGATTTGTATAATGCCTGTACTGCCTATGAGAGTGAACACTACAAAGCGCTCTTTCCCGATTGCAGGGTAGAGGGGATTGATTACGGCGGCAATACTCCGTGGGAAGCGGGGAAGGAAATCCGCGCGGCGGTCGAGGCGCTCTACAACGACAATTGCGATATTGTTTTGATTGCCAACAGTATCGGCGCTTATTTTGCCATGCATGCGCATATAGAGCCATATCTCAAGCGCGCCTTTTTTATTTCCCCGATTATCGATATGCAAGCGCTCATTACGCAACTGATGGCGGCGGAGCAGGTCAGTGAAGCGCTGCTTAAAGAAAAGGGAACCATTCCGACCGCTTTCGGCGAGGATTTGTCGTGGGACTGCTTATGCTATGTGCGCGAGCACCCGCTGCAGTGGCGCGTTCCAACGGACATTCTCTACGGGGAAAAGGATACATTGACTTCTTTAGAGGCAATCAAAACCTTTGCCGCCAAGGCGGGTGCAAGCCTCAGTGTGATGAAGGGCGGCGAGCATTGGTTCCATACGCCGGAGCAAATGCGCTTTATAGACAATCGGATTTTGCAGGCAAAAGTCTAATCTATATTTGCCGATTGCTTGACTTTTAAATCAAAAAGGCTATAATACTTATATATCACAGTAATGGAGAAATCTCTATGTCAAAGTCATTAGAGCAAGATACGCAAAAGAGCAAAAAGAGAGCAAAAATTGCAAAGATTGTGGCGATTGTTGCGGCAGTTGCAGTGGTCGGTTGGACTATCTATTCCGTCGTGATGAACCCCAACCAAAGCGAGCGATACCTGCTCAATTCTTACGTCAAGTATTACCGAGAAGCAGACGAACCCGCTTCTTTCCAATTGGTAGATTGTTCCGACTACCGCGATGCGGTGACAACGCAAGGCAAAGCGTTTACATATGCAATTGTTAAGGTGGAAAAAGGCGGCAAAGAGGAGCTGCTGCTCTTGGTGGTAGATGGTGAAAATAACGGCAAGATATACAGCGAAAAAACGATTGGAGAGCTTGACTGCGCCGACAAAGAGGCGATTCGCTTTGAGATTAACGACCACCGGGAAGATGTCAATCTCAAAAAGGTGCAGCAGCAAATTAAGCGCTACTGGCAATTCTATGATAGAACATAACGTGTTGTAATAAACTTGAAGGAAAGCACCTGTTTTTACAGGTGTTTTTTTAGTATCCGAAACAGACAGCTGTCTGCATGAAACAATTTGTTTTTTGTGAATATTAAAATATATTGTCAAAAGGATTGACAAATTGGGTTCGTTTCCTGTAATCTAAAAGAAAGAAATCTTTTGGAGGAAAAAACGATGTTTTGTGAGAATTGTGGAAAAGTGCTGGAAGACGGTGCAGCATTTTGCCCGTATTGCGGCACAAAAGCAAACCCTGCGTCGGAGCAACCCGCACCACCCGTGGAGCCCGTAGAACCGGTAGTGCCCGTGGAGCCCGTAGAACCGGTAGTGCCTGTGGAACCTGTAGCGCAGGCAGCGCCCGTGGAACCCGTAGCACCGGTAGCACCCGTGGAACCCGTAGCACCCGTAGCACCGGCAGCGCCCGTGGAGCCCGTAGCACCGGCAGCGCCTGTGGAACCTGTGGCACCGGCAGCACCTGTGGAACCCGTGGCACCGGCAGTGCCCGTAGCACCGGTACAACAAACTGCCGCCCCTGCACAGCCTGCCAATAAAACAGAAGCCTTTATCGCACAAAGGCAAGCGCAAAAGCAGTCGGCACAGCAGCCGCCTGTCGCGCCGCCCCCTGCCGCGCAGCAGCCGTTTAATCAGTTTGCACAGCAGCCCGCTAACCCCTATGCACAGCCGGTAGCGCCCGCCTACCCGGTGCCGCCTCAGCCCGCTCCCAAAAAGAGTAAAGCGGGTTTGGTCATCGGTATTGTTTGCGGTGTGATTGCCGTTGCCGTGATTGCCGTTTTGGCAGTGATTTTCATCGGCAATGCCAAGCCGGAGAGGAAATTTTACGGTCAATGGCAGATAACACTCGATTACACGGAGCAAATCAAAAATTCCATGGGCGATTCTAAAAAATATTTCGACGATGACTTTCAGTTCCAATTAGAGTTTGATTTTGTGGTCAATAAAGACAACACCTATACCTTCAAACCAAATGAAGCGGCATTGGAGAAAACGAAAGCGACATTCAGAGAAGCATTTAAGAAAGCGATGGTCAACGCATTCAGGCAGGCGGATGAGGAATTTAGCGATTATTCGGACGAAGAAATCATCGCTAAAATCGAGAAATATATTGACGGCTCGTTTGAGGATTACATTGATGAACAGTTGAAAGACTTTGACTTGAAAGAGATGTTAAAAGAAGCTGACATTGCCGGCAATTTTAAGGCAGATAAAGAGCACTTTTATCTTTCAGAGGATAATAACCATGCAGTCGATGAAAACGAGTATTTTGTTTACGAAAAGAAGTCTTCCGATGAGATTGTTGTCACAAAGGTTGTTGCGGCTGAAAAATCCGGTGAGGATGTATTCCCGGTTCCTTTTACGATGAAAAAAGTCAAATAAGCAAGACTAAATAAAAAAATGAGGCTGACTTACTAAGTCAGCCTCATTTTTCTATCGTTTTACATATATTCCTCTAAATCGGCGTTTTCGATAAAGTCGAGCAATTCATCGGTGCCTTCGCCGGTAACAGAACTTGTCAAAAAGATTTTCTGGCAGCCGGCAAGCTCGAGCATTTCCACCGCATCGGCAATCTGCTGTTCGGTCGCGATGTCGATTTTACTGACCACGCCGATGACCGGCATCATAAAGAATGCCGCCTGCCCGGGGGAAAAGCGAAAGCGCTCATCGGTCGCATCCTGCAAAAAGAGCACCAGGTCGCTGTCGGTTGCCGCGACAATGATGCCTTTATACATATTGCGGTTTTCCAGGTATTCACCGGGGGTATCAATCATATTGTTAATCAGCCCGATGGTCTGGGTTTTGTGGTATTTAATTGTCAACCCGTTCAGGCGCTGGCACAGGGTGGTTTTGCCGCAGGTGCTCGAGCCGATTAATATGACTTTGCGCTTTCCCATTATGTTCTTGTAATCTCCGTAGAAGTAAATTTGAGGATGTTTTTGAGCGTATCGAGCACGGCGCGCAGCGCGGACTCTACGCTTGCCACATCGCCGCAGATAACCAGTGAGCCGGAGAAACGGTCGACAAAGACTATGTCGACTTCTGCCGCTTTGGTCGCCACATCGGCACCGATAATCGCCGCTTCGCTCGGGGTGATGGTCATAATGCCCAGGGCGCCGCGCTTTTTGGACACGACACCTAGTTTTTTGTACAGGTCATCCTCCGGGTTGGCGATTAAGTGTGCCATGGTGACTTGTTTACCCGGTACAAATTCCTGTATGATTCTTTGTTTGTCTTGAAAAGTACTGTCTTGCATGGTTTTCGTCGGGTGCGGGTGTCCCGCACTGCATTAAAATCGGGTGAGGGCAGCGCCCTCCCGCAATTATTCATTATTCACTATTCATTCTTCATTTTTTTGATGCGTTGATTACATCAATGCATCAAAAATTTCAGGTCTCGGGTTGGGGATAACCACTTCGGAAACCACCATTCCTTCCGCATTTTTGCAGTTGACACCGGCATCAATAGAGGCTTTGACTGCTGCCACTTCACCGGTGAGCACCACAAAACTCTTGCCGCCGATACCGGTGCCCAGGCGCACATCCATTAAGTCCACATCTGCGGCTTTGACCGCGGCATCGGAAGCATAGACCGCGGCGGTGACACTGAAAAATTCCATCACGCCGACCGCATTGGTGGGCAGGGGTGTGACCGCGGAATTGATAGCCGCAATAACCTGTGGGTGTACGCGGGGAATGACACAGGAGTCAATCGTGTGGTCGGCACCGATTGCCGCCCCTGCCTCTAAAGAGGATTTGACCGCTGCGACTTCACCGGTAAAGAGAATGTAGTATTTACCGGGGCAGCCTGCTCTGGCAAATAATAACTCGGTCTCGGCTGCTTTGAGAATGGCATCTGCCGCTTCTACACCTTTTGCAATACTGTTTAATTCTAAAAATCCAATTGTTTCGTACATGAGTTTATATCCTTTTTAGCATATTAGCCTATTGGCTTATTGGCATATTAGCGAGTGGTGGTGCCGCTCTGCGGCACATTTTTATTGCAACACGCAGTGTTGCCACCACAACGATTCATGATGTAATTGCGTTAACGTTCTATAACAATGGAGTTACCGACGCTTGTGATTTTGCCGTCAATCGAGGCGTGGATATTCGCGCCGAGGCTACCATCGGGGCATTTGGCAATGAGTTGCCCGCAATTGACCGTGTCGCCTTCGCTGACCACCGCTTCACTCGGTGCGCCGATATGCTGGCGCAGAGGAATGCTCACGCGTTGAGGTTCAAGAGCCTGACAGGTCTTGATTTCGTAGTCATAGTATTTTCCGGCACCGGCGCGGTTGGCAGCGCGCTTGGTGGGGATTTTTCTGTATTCGCGGCTTTCATCCGCTGTATATTCCTGCTCCTGCTTCGGGTAACGGATACCGCGCTTGCCTAATTCCTGCTTGACGAGGGCGTTGACCTTGCGCGGCTGCAAGCCCATCGGGCAGGCAAAGAGTTCGCACACGCCGCATTCGCAGCACAGCAGTGCATTGAGCGCTTCGGGATCTTCTGCAACCGCTTCGACAGAACCGCAGGCAATTTTGCGCATAATCTTATGCGGCTGCAGCGGGTGGCCGAGCATATGGCGCGGGCACAGTTCGGTGCAGTAGGTGCACTGAATACAAGCTGCCTTGGCGCGGTTAATGGTGTGCTCCACCGGCGTTTGGTGCAGACTCGGTAACCTGGAATCCTTGGGCAGCAAGATATAGCCAGAAGTGGTTTTGGTCACTGCCGTTTGCAGTGCCTGCTCTTTGGTGAGGGGCTTGCCCATCATCGGTCCGCCGCTGATAACAAAGTAGTCTTCGATATTGGCGCCGCCTGCCGCTGCCAGACAATCCGCAAAGGAAGTGCCCAAGGGTACATGCAGCACAGTCGGGTTGGCGACCTCACCGGTCATGGTTAAGTATTTATGCGTAAAGGGTTTATCCGAAACAGCATCCGAAATCGCCAAAATGGTTGCCACATTGGAAACAACGCAGCCGACCTCAAGCGGAATTGCCGCGGGAGGCACGACCTTTCCTGTCACCTCATACACCATCACCTGCTCATCACCCGCCGGGTAGAAGGAGGGGAAGGTGTGCAACTTCACTTTGCTTTTTTTGGCTTTAATAGCGCTTTCGAGCGAGGCGATTTCTTCTTTGTAAGCACTTTTGAGCGCAATCGTACAGTCCTTGGCACCGAGGTGCTCCAGTGCGGCTTCACAACCGTCAATAATGGCGGGTGCAAAGTTGCACATCACATAGCGGTCGGTTCTCAAAAGCGGCTCGCATTCCGCCGCGTTGATAATCAAATGCTCCGGTTGGGCATTGTATTTGACATGGGTGGGGAAGCCCGCACCGCCGCAGCCTACAATACCGGCTTGGAAAATTTTATCGGTTAAACTCATTTTTTCACCTGCTTAATTATTTGTTTTGCGATTTTTCTCTATCGACTTCCAACGAGTCAATCACACCGACAATGGTGCTGTCAATCGCAATCTCATCTCTGCCGAGGGCGCGCCTTGCGGTAGACCCGTTAACAACGAGCACTCTGTCCCCGACACCGGCACTGACTACATCCGCCGCAACAAAGTCGCCGCCGACAGCCCTGCCGTCCTTGAGTTCTTGTACGACCATCAGTTTGAGCCCTACCAAAGTATCTTCCTTTTTGGTTGCCCAAACATGACCTTTTACTTTACAAATTATCATAGGGTTTTCTCCTAATCAACAAATTCAACTTTTATTTCGGAATGATTAAACACATCTTTTGCAGAGGGGGTAATGACCGTGCCGCAGCGCAGGCGAACCACACCGGTGGTGCAGTTTTCGCACAGTTCTCTTGCGGTGCGCTCGGTGATGACTTTATCGGCAGTGTTGTCTTCTATCGCCTGCCGCTCTAAGTTGTTGCCCTGCCATTGTTCTTTGACAATCTTCACACCGAAACCGCGCAGGGTATTGACATAGCCCTCGAGCATATTATAAAAATTGCGGTTGGTGACGGTGCGCTTGTAGGCTTTATAGGGCAACCCTGCTTCCATCAGATAAACCTCTTTCCCGCTTAAAATCGCTTTTGCCACTGCACAGGGGAGCGCCGAGGCATCTCTGCCCAGGGCGCAGTCTGCCAGCTCCGCTAACGAGAGCGAAGCGATAAATACAGCTTCAAACGGGGCAATATCCCCCGCATAATTGCTCATATCCGCAAAGGCATAGCGCTCTTTGGCAAATGCCGGCACCGCTTCTTGTGCACCTGCGAGCAGGGCAACCGGTTTGGTACCCGGCGACAAGTCGGTGTTTTCTTGCAAGTGGCGCACCACTTCTTGGGTAATGCGTTCCACCAACGCTTCGTAAGACTGTTCCATCGTACTCCTACTATAATTGATTAAAATATATAGGCGATTTTTTAACCTATGGTGCCCGTGTCTGCCTTGCCTAAGCAGCAGGCATTGGCTTCATCAAAGTCAATGTGCATTGCCAGCGCGAATTTGTCGCTGACGCGGATAGTCACCTTATCAAAGGTGACAGGGCGGGCAGTATTTGCCGTGACTCTGACATTTTGACCGTCACGCACACCGTAGTAAGCGGCATCCGCCGGTGTCATATGGATGTGGTTTTGGGCGACGATAACCGAACCCTTTGCGTCTAAACACGCCAGAGGGCTGACCAGCAATACATCGCCGGCACCTGCCAAATCACCCGAGAGGTTTACAGGTGCGTTGATACCGAGCGACCGGCAATCGGTCATGGAGAGTTCTACCTGCACCGCTTTTCTTTCGGGACCCAATACTGCCACATTGACCAGTTCGCCCTTGGCGGTGACAAGCTTTAAGCGCTGTTCGCTCAAGAACTCGCCCGGCTGTGATAAATCTCTTTTTTTGGTTAACCTGGCACCTTTGCCGAAGAGTAATTCGACCGCTTCGGTGCTCAAATGCACATGCCGCGCCGATGCCTCAATCGGAATCGGTTTTTTGCCTTCGCCTACTTGCGAAAGCACCTGTTCGACGATGCGCCTGATTTCGTTTTCATTCATAGTTAATCATACTTTCCTGAAACTTTTTTGCAAAATAGAATGTAAACACAACTCGACAGGCGGTTGAGTGCCTCGATAATATCGGGACGACTGACCTGTGTACCCTGTGTGAATGCGGCGGCTGCCGCCAGCTCTGTTTCGCGCACAAAGGCGCGCAGCGAATTGAGCGCCACGCAGACTTTACCCATAGAGTAATGCGGAACGGAGTGCTCAATGCCGAACACTTCCTTTAAGTGATGAGAAGCGTAGCGCAACGCCGCGGAATCCATGCCGAACAGTGTAATGTCGGGCAGGGGTTCATCCTTGACTTCGCAGGCAAGAATGGTTTGCACAAAACGCATCACTTCGTCAAGTTCTTCGGCGATAGCAGGGTAACCGCACTCCTCGGCGGTGATTTGTGTTTGCATAATCAGTGCCTCTAAAGAGTCAAGCTTGCCGCGAAAGAGGATGCGCGCATCGTTTTTGGGCACCAAGAGGTTGCCCCGCAGATGTGTCATATGTTCCGGCTTTTCGCGGTAGCCTTTCCCGGTGTAATAGTCGACAAATCGGTCAGCGCCTGTGGAGGCAATGGGTGTATAACTCATTACACCTTTGCCGAAACTGCCGCCGGTGGAACTTGCGGGAATGGTATTGGTTGTCACAAGTTCCAGCGCATGCGTGGAAATGTATTCCTTTGCCAATTCGGTAATGTAGGTATCGGGAGCGACAAAAACGCGCTTGCCCTCTCGCCTGACAGTACCCGAACGCAGCTCGGCTTCGGTTAAGATGCTTTGACCCATTGCGACTCCTTTCTGCCGAAAGTACACAGTACAATACGACTATATTTTAAATTTAGGTAGGCACTAATAGACTGCAATTCTTGTCAGAACTCAGCCTTTTGAGCAATGAATGCTCAACAATAAAAACCAGTTTTAGAGGCATAATGATGCCCCTCGGCGAAATTATTTTAGACCGGTTTTGTTTCACAGTGTCCACTGTGAAATGTGTGCAGTTTTCCAAGAGAAGATTTTTATTGAGGCAAGGAAAAATTACAAACGGCATACTTTGTGTATTCCTTTGGGATTTTTCTGCAGCCTCGGTGAAAAGATTCCTTGGAAAGCCAAAAATGGTCTGAATTAATTTTGCCTTAATTTAGTTTTTATCGCAGTTGTCAAGAGACGGAAGAATGTATTCCACTTCGCCGTGAGGACGCGGAATCACGTGAACGGAAACGAGCTCGCCTACTTTAGAAGCGGCAGCTGCGCCTGCATCTGTTGCTGCCTTAACGGCACCGACATCGCCTCTTACCATAACGGTCACAAGACCGCCGCCAACGTGAACCTTACCGATAAGGTTGACATTTGCTGCTTTGACCATAGCATCGGCTGCTTCAATAGAACCAACCAAACCTTTTGTTTCTACCATTCCAAGTGCTTGTAATGTTGCCATGAGTTTTTCCTCCTAAAAATGTTTTTTATTTTCAAAAAGTCTAAAAAGACTTTGACAACCGAAGTTCGTTTCACGAACAGTTTTTAGTTTTCAGTTTTCAGTTTTCAGAATACTGTTATTTTCCTAATCTCTTTAAGATTTCTTTTGTGATTGCTTCCACATCCGAGGAACTGACATTGGAAGGCGCTGCTGCGGCAGGTGTGCCGGCAGTGCTCACAAAGGCAGTCGGTGCGGGAACGGGGCACGGCTTTTTGGAGTGGGCGCGCGATTGTTTGATGATTTCATCATAGCCCGCGTTAATTTGCTCGTTAAAGTGGGCACCGTAAACATCACCGCGTGTGGTTTTCGGCATACCAGCCGAAGGGGCGGGGGTATAGCCGGAAGTTTTTGCGGGCGCGGGGTTGCTGCCTCTGACTTCTTCCAATTCTTTAATACCGTAAGCCACACGGCGAATATTAATGAGATTAAGCGGCGTAATATTGTCGCTCGTGGCGCTGCCGCCGACAGCACCGCAGCCTAATGTCAGCGCGGGAGCCAGGGCGGTGGTGGCACCGGTGCCGCCCAAAGCGCCGGGGGTGTTGACCAACAGTCTCGAAACCGGCTTTTTGAGCGCAAACTCTTTAATCACATTCTTGTCGCGCGAGTGGATGGTCATGGTGTGACCGACACCCTCGTTATATAAAATCTGCATACATCTCTCGCAAGCCGCTTCCCAAGAAGGCTCGGTGTAGAATGCCAAAATCGGGCACAGTTTTTCGCGGGAGTAGGGATTGTCTTTGGCGACCGTTGTCTGCTCGGAAACGAGCACGCGGGTGCCTTCGGGAATGGAGAAGCCCGCCATATCGGCAATCACTTTTGCACTTTTGCCGACGATTTTCGGGTTCATCGTGCCGTTGGCGCGCAGTATGAAGCCGGAAAGCTTTTTGGTTTCCTCGGCATTTAAGAAATAGCCGCCCTGCTTTTTAACCTCTTCGACCACCTGGTCTTTGATGCACTTCTCGGTCACAATGCTTTGCTCGGAAGCGCAGATGGTGCCGTTGTCAAAGGTCTTGGAGTCAAATATTCTTTTTACGGCAAGCGGAATATCCGCGGTTCTTTCGATATAAGCGGGACCGTTACCGGGGCCGACGCCGATAGCCGGGTTGCCCGAGGAGTAGGCGGCTCTGACCATCGCTTCGCCGCCGGTGGCAAGAATAACACCGATGTCGCGGCTCTTCAAAAGAGTGTTGGTTGCATCAATCGTGGTCAAAGAAATAGATTGCACGATGTCTGCCGGTGCGCCCATCCTCTCAATCGTGTTGCGAATGAGTTTGACCGTTTCGAGAATACAGCCCTTTGCATTCGGGTGCGGGCTGATGATAATCGCATTACCTGCTTTAATGGATATAATGGACTTATACATCGTGGTCGAGGTGGGGTTGGTGGAGGGAATTAACGCCGCCACAATACCCATCGGCACACCGACTTCCATCAGACCGCAGTCTTCGCACTCTTTGATGATGCCGACGGTCTTCATATCTTTGCAGTAGTCATAGGTAATGGTACTGCCCAACAGGTTTTTGAGCACCTTATCCTGCCAGACACCGAAGCCTGTTTCCTCCACTGCCATTTTGGCAAGGCGTTCGGACTCGGCAGCGCATGCCTTTGCAATTTCGCAGATGAGTTTGTCGACCTTATCCTGCGAATAGGTGGCAAGCACCTGCTGCGCTTTCTTGGCGTTTGCAATCAAATCTCTTACTTCTTGAATGGATTGTAAGTCTCTGTCTAAAGCCATGGTTCGTTTCTCCTGTTATATTTGATTTGGTTTCATTTATCTATTGATGAATCGGGTGCGGGTGTCCCGCCCACAATTATTCACTATTCATTATTCATTTTTCATTGATTTTGGTTGCCTGAGATCAAAATCAATAATCAATCGGGTTGTCGCACAGTCGGCAAATTCTTTCGCCGAAGGCTTCACATGCTGCTTTGCATGCCGCCTGGTCGCCGGTGAGCAGCCCGCCCGCAAAGTTTGTTTCGCTTGGCGGGGCATAGGTGACTTTGAGTTCCACGGCGGCGGCTTTGAGCGCCGCGTCCATGCCGCAAATCGCTTCGCTCGGCGGTGCAATCAGGTATGCCATCGCGGTGCCCTCGGGCACATTTGCCTGCGCCGAAAGGTAAGAACCCGTGCGCGAAATACACTGCGCAAAGTAAACCACCGAGTCATCCGCATTGGCGCTGATAAATGCCGCATCGTTTTCGATATACGATACTGCCGCACTCACGCCTGCTTTGACTTCTGCCGGGTCGGCTGCGCCCAAAATGCCGATAAATTCGCCCGCATAGGCGGTTGAAGCATTGCCGCTGCCTGCGTACATACTGCGGGCGTAAACGACTAAGCACTCGGCTTTTTTGGTCGCTTCATCCAGCGCTGCGTACGACACATCGTCACAGTCCGTGGTGATAATGCCCAGCGAATGGATGCCTTCAGGCGCTTCGAGCGTTTTTAAGAGCGCGGGGTCGGCATTCGGGATGATTTGCACGGAGAGTATGGTTGTTGGTATTCTGTCGCCTCTCATATGCTTTCCTTACTTCTTCAAATTCACGCCGCTTGCTTTGTTTTTCATAATCAAATCAATGACTTCCGCAAGGTAGGCGCCTGCTTCAACGGGGGTAATACCGCCCGAGTGAATATTGGAAACAACGGTGCGCAAACTTTCGCTCATACCGACTTTGGAACCGTAGGTAATATATGCGCTCATACTTTCCGCCGTACCCAAGCCGGGGCGCTCGCCAATCAAAATGCAGGTTACTTTGGAACCGAGCAGTTCGCCCGCGTGATCCATACAGCCGACTCTGCCGAACTTCACAAAGAAGGGGGTGCCGACACTGTAGCCGAGGGCTTTGACACCGTCCATCACCGCGGGAAGCACATTTTTGATGTTCGCTTCAATGGCTTTGGAACTGAGTCCGTCGGAAACGATGAATTGCACATCGGGGTTAGCGGTGCAGTGCGCCTTGATTTCAGCGGCGGTTTTTTCATCAAACTTTCTGCCGAGGTCGGGGCGGGTTAAGTGCTCGTTGCGGTCGTGGCAGCAGGTTTGCACACTCAAAAGATTCATCTCTTGAATTAATTGCTCGTCCACATCGGCAAAGACCGAGTCTCGCGCAGCAGCATGGTCTGCGCGCAAAGCCAGGTAGGTTTTGGTTTTGAGCCTTGCTCCGGCTTTGCCCACACCGATTCTCGCCGGTGTTTTGGAGAGCATCCTCTGCAAACCGTCGGGGTCTGCGGGGTTTTCCAACAGCGGGCGGTGCTTGACCTCGGGGTCAGCAATATCTTCAATTTCCGAAAAGGCGGTGTTGTCACTCGCTGCAGTGGTTTCCACCGCGCGCTGCACTTGTGCCGGGCTGACGCTTGCGGTTATATCTCCGCTCGCGGCAAGCTGTGCCATCACAGCCTTAACAATGCTATCAATTTGGTCGTTGTTCATAGTGTTACCTCGGTAAAGCGGGTTCGTACGCTGACTGTATTGTCTTAATGTTTTAAGAAAACGGTCGGGTCGCCGGCTTTGGCGGTCAGCTTGCCGTCTTCATAGAATCCCATTTTTTCCAGCCACTGTTCAAATTCTTTGATGGGGCGCAGGTTCAAAATCTCTCTGAGTGCCGCCGTATCGTGGTAGGCATTGGTTTGGTAGTTGAGCATGACATCGTCGCTCGAAGGCACGCCCAAAATGTAGTTGATACCGCAAGAAGCCAAGAGCAGCGAGAGGTTTTCAATATCGTTTTGGTCTGCCATCATGTGGTTGGTGTAGCAGCAGTCGCAGCCCATCGGAATGCCGGAAAGTTTGCCCATAAAGTGGTCCTCGAGACCGGCGCGGATAACCTGGCGCGAATCGTACAGGTATTCGGGACCGATGAAGCCGACAACGGTGTTGACCATAAAGGGTTTGAATTCTCTGGCAAAACCGTAGCAGCGCGCTTCCATGGTCACCTGGTCGGCACCGAAGTGCGCATCACTCGAAAGCTCGGAGCCCTGACCGGTTTCAAAGTACATCACATTCGGTCCGGTCGCAGTGCCTTCGGTAAGCATTAAGTGCCGCGCCTCTCTGACAATGTCGGTCGTAAAGCCGAAGGCTTCGTTGCCCTTTTGGCTGCCGGCGATGGATTGGAAAATCATATCGCACGGCGCACCGCGCTTGACTGCTTCGATTTGGGTGGTGATATGCCCTAACACACAAATCTGTGTGGGAATTTCAAATTCGTTCTTGACTTCATCGAAGCGCTTTAACACTTCGCTCAAGGAAGAGATGGTATCGTTAACCGGATTTAAGCCCAGCAGCGCATCGCCGCAGCCGTAACTCAAGCCCTCAAAGAGGGAAGCGGTGATGCCGTCGGGATTATCGGTGGTGTGGTTGGGCTGTAACCTGGTGGAAAGGCAACCGCGCTTGCCGATGGTGGTATTGCAGTGTGCGGTAACGCGCACTTTGTTGGCAGCGTAAATCAAATCGAGGTTGCTCATGAGCTTACACACGCCGGCAATCGTTTCGCTTGTCAAGCCGCGGGAGAGCCTGCGAATATCTGCTTCGGTGGTGTTGAGGTCTAAGATATATTCGCGCAGCTGCGCCATAGTCCAGCCTTTGATTTCGCCGTAAATCTTTTCGTTGAGCGAGTCTTGATTAAGGCGGGTAACATCGTCTTGCTCGTAAGGCACCACGGGATTTTCGCGCAGGTCGCTGACCAGGAGGTTGGAGAGCACTTCTTTGGCGGCAATGCGTTCGGAGTCACTCTCGGCGGCCACGCCTGCCAAAATGTCGCCGCTTTTTTGCTCGTTGGCTTTGGCGAGAACATCCTTGACATCTCTAAATTGATATGTTTTGCCTAAAATAACTGTTTTTAATCTCAAAATACTTCCTCCGTAAAGGTTTATCCGAAAATTAATGTTTTGACCACAACGGGAATGACCAATCCGTCCATCAGCGGTTTGCCCAGGTCAACAAAGTCACCGTCTTCCACACTGACAGAGTCAATGCAAATGATGTCGCGCCTGTTGCCGAATTCCATTTGGATTGCCTGCCCCAGGGCTTTCGCAATATCGCACTCGGTGACAATGAGCATCGGTTTTCCCGCTTCGAGCGTTTGGTCAAGCGCCGTGCCGATACATTTTGCGCAGCGCCGCGTTGCCAAATAAGAGGGATTGCGCTCGCCTTCAAAGGAAAGCACAGGGAGCGGCGTATCGCTTTGCTCCATAAACCACTTGAGTTTATCGATTAAAAAGGCAGTATCGCCTGCAAAGACTTTTTCCTGCTCGGCGCGGTTGAGTTTTAAGACCGGTGCATTTTTAATCGGCAAAATATTTTCGCTGTAAGCAATCGTGCTGCCGGAAATCGAGGTGGTGTAGGTGCCGGCACCGACAACGGTCGCGCGAATGGTTTCTTTGGCTTTGATTAAATGAAAGTCGCTGTATAACCTGCCTTGGCGAAACGCCTTGCCTAAGTGCACGCCGATGTCGCCGTAGGCGAGCGGTTCGCGGTCGGAATTGTAAATACAGTCTGCCACGCCGCCCGAAAAGCACACGGCGCGAATGGGCTTTTCAATCACCAGCGGGGTGCTGCCTTTGGTGACCACACTTTCGGCAAGCGGGCTCTTTTCGTAGAGCCCCAGCGCCTGCTCGGTGAGGTTGACCATTTCGGCGCACAGCGAGGCGAGCGCCTGCTCGTTGGTGGTTCTGCCTTCTTCAAGGCCCAGGGAGAGTTTGTCGGAAATCTTGCGGGCGGTCGGGCTGACATATGAAACATTATAACTCTTGTCTAACTTTAAGAGCCTGCCGCCGATATCCAAGCAGCCTTTGCCGACTACCTTGCCGCAGTCAAAGACCACAATGTTGGTAGTGCCGCCGCCGATATCTAAATTGACCGCCACACAGGCATTGTCTTCGGAATAGCTTTGGGCGCCGCTGCCTTTGCCGGCAATCACACTCTCGAGGTCGGGCCCTGCGGTGGAAACCACAAATTCACCCGCAAAGGAAGATAGTTTGGAGAGCACCACTGCGCTGTTTTCTTTGCGCGCACTTTCGCCTGTGATAATCACCGCGCCGGTTTGGGTGTCGGCAGGGGTAAAGCCCGCTTTTTGAAATTCCGCCGCCACAATGTCGCGCACCTTGTCACCGTCTATCAAATAGGAATTAATCAGTGGTGTGATATAAATATCGCTTTTGTAAATGACCTCTTTGTCGGTAATGGCAACATGGGGTACCGAGAAAAAACCGGCGGTATTTTCCATCGCGAGGCGGCTGAAAATAACCTGGGTGGTGGAGTTACCGATATCAATGCCTACGCTGAGTATTTCATTGTTCACGGCCGCACTTCACCCCTATTATATAAAATATATGAAATTATTATAGCACCCGAAGCGCTAAAAAGCAATAGATATTGTTAGAAATATTTACCAAAACCACTAAATATTGGTGTAAAAACTTTTTTCTTTACAGAAAAAACGGCAAATGTAAAGCAAATCTGCTTTACAGAGGGCGGTCGGCGCAAAAATAGAGCGAGGCATCGCCTCGCTTCAGCGTGTCGAAAACAAGTTTTTCGACACGCTGGCAGATGTTGAAAAAGTGAGATGAAATTTGTCAGTCTCTGCGCTGAGCTGTACATAGGTACCGCAAGCAGAGACTGGCAAAAACACACAAAATCGCCGTTATATCAGTAAAAAACGGCGATTTTCTAATAGCATATGCTTGTATTTTTCTCTTACTGAAAACTATTTAGGAATTGTCGAGAAAAGCGAAAAGTGTTCTAATTTATAAATCCGTGTGGTTTCAGCCACTTTTTCGACAGTTTGAGAGCGAGGCACCGACTCGCTTCTGTTGCCTGTCAATCACTAACAGGGCGCTGTATTTTTTAAGCGCTCTTTTTTGCAGCGGCTTGTGAAATCAATTGTGTGCCGGAGACTTCACAGCGTTGCGCTTCATATTTATATCTGCCGTAGTAGTTGAAGTAAATCGGCTCGGTGATTTGGCAATCTTTTTCCACCAACATTCTATATGAGAGCGTACTGAAATCATCATCATCGAAGCGCTTTTGCGTGTCCGGTATAAATACAAGTGCACCCTTCAAATCGGAAAAGTCATTCGGAGAAAACAGGGCTTGTTTGCAAGTCAGTTCACTGCCGTTTTCGCGATATTTTCCGGTGTTGTTGCCATTTCCTTTAATAAAGTATTCCAGTCCGTTGGAAACCTTCAGTGTAATTTCATATGTGTCATATACCTTCTCGGGATGCGCTTTGAGCACACTTTCAAATACATAAACATAGCCGTTCGTATCTTCTTGCGTTAAATCTGCAGCGGAAACTTCGCCTTCATAGATGCATTTTTTAATCTGCGCACTTACTTTGCCACTCGGCTCTTTGCTGCACGCACTTATACTCAAAAGCATGAGCACTGTCAAAATGAAAACTACCGTTTTCTTCATGTCCTTTGCCTCCCATCCTGCGGCGAACACTTTTAGAGCCGCCAAAAAGTCTGCCTGCCGAAACGCTTGAAGCTTTGCTTTTTATTATATCCTTTATTTGAAAATTACGCAAGCCGCGCAATCTTTTGAATGGTTTGAGTTGGCAGTTCAAAAGTCGAAACACGGCGGATGTTTTTATCTGCCATGTTTAAAGGAAGAAGCGAGGCAGCGCCTCGCTTCTCAGAGTGTCGAAAAAGTGGCTAAAACCACACGATAATTATTGTTTTTGAAAAACTGTTTTGAATTGAAGAATTATC
>SVOD01000039.1 GCA_015066575.1 Oscillospiraceae bacterium | reverse complement strand
GCCAATCAACGAAAATGCGGTAGAATTAGCCAAAAAGAGCAAGCGAGAGGCTATTTGGGTTCGATTCCCGTCGGGCATGCCTGTGAGCACGCAAATCTCTTTTTATTATTTAACGATGACTTTTACCAAATTTCCGGTGGAATACTTACTGCCCATACCCTCTTTGTTATAGGCTCTGACCAAATAATAATGCGTGCCTTTTGATTGGTTCTTCAACTTCACGATCAGGTTTTTGGTGCTCCCGACAAGCGTGGTGTATTTTTTTGTTTTCGCCTGATAAGCATAAATCTTATAGTAAGCCGCACCGGCACATTTTGCCCATTTGAGGGTAACGGTCTTGCCCGCAGCAGTTCCCTTGGCGACAGGCGCTTTACAAAGGGTATACGCCTCTATGGTATCCGTTATTTTGTTAAAGGGGCTTAGCACCTCTTTACCCGCCTTGTTGTAGAAGCCGGCGCGCACGGCATAGCCGTATTTTGTGCCGGGTTTTCTGCCGGTTATTGTGTAAGAAAGCTTTGTTGTTTTGGCAATGCGACTAAATTTTCCTGTCTTATAATTGAGTGCATAGACAATATAGAACTTGGCGCCTTGGATTTTTAGCCAACTCAAAGCCACCTTATCCGCACCCACTTTCGCCGTTACGCCCGGCACACCGAGATGCACGGTATAACTGCCTTTGGCGGTGCCTTCGTACTTATCGCCACGCAATGTCACGGTATAGCGATAGGTGCCGACTTTGGCATCGGAAGCAGGGTAAGTCACTTTATAGAACTTAGCGGAAAGCGTGTCTTCATCCTCCGTACCGTATTCATAGACCACAACTGCCGGAAAATGGTTCTTACCGTTATACATCAAGCCCTTGTAACGATAATAGACATAGGAAAGTGCAACCTCACCCGCACGCGGGATAACCTGCGGTTCCGTTTCATAGCCGCAGGCAGTGCAAACGCGGGTCATGGTGCCGCTCTTTTTATAAGAAGCCTTTTCCAAAACATTGTCTTTAAACAAATGAAATGTAAAACGGATTATTGCCTTGCAATTGACACCTTCTATATGGATAACGGCAAAATCCGTCACCGCCGTGTCATTAAGTGTGGCTTTAAAACTCTCTGCATCGGCAAACGCACTGCCCTCATCGGCAACGATGGCAATATTGATTTGGTACTCGTGGTCATTTTGGAATGTTTCTGTCGGCTGTAGCAAGCGGTTTTCTTCGCTCACATCCACCCATTCCACACCGTTTTGCTGCCCCGCGGCAGTATCGGGCAAAAAGGCACCTGCACTCCTTGCATAATCATACTGCGGCTGCTCCCCCGCTGCGGGCAGCGCCACCCAAAACTTCGGGTTTTCAATGACTTCTGTCGCATGGACACTCAACGGCAACATACAAAAAAGCATCACAAAACACAGCGCCAAGCTGATGATTTTCATGTTTGTTTTCATCTTAAACCCTCCATTCTTTATTCTCTATTTTCATTATATTAAGAATAGAAATAGAAGTCAATATATAAACATTTTACATCACACTTTGCAACTTTTATGCGCAAAAAAAGAGGTGCAAAAGCACCTCCCAGACTGTCGAAAAAGTGGCTGAAACCACACGAATTTATAAATCAGAACACTTTTCGCTTTTCTCGACAATTCCCAAATAGTTTTTAGTAAGAGAAAAATACAAGCATATGCTATTAGAAAATCGCCGTTTTTTACTGATATAACGGCGATTTTGTGTTTTTGCCAGTCTCTGCTTGGAGTATCGCAAAAAAAAGAGGTGCAAAAGCACCTCTTTTAAATCGTAATATCAACTCTTAGTCATCGCTTGCTGCTTCCACAGCTTCTTCGAGCCATGCTTCGTCATCTTCGCTGACTTCGCCGTGTTTGACGGGAATGAAGAGCAGCAGACCGATTAAGAATGCAGTCGCACAGAACAGGAACATCGCATTGTAGTTGTTGCCGAACAAACCGATTAAACCGCCGCAAAGGATGGGACCGGTAATCGCCGCCGCAAAGGTAGCCGTGTAGTAGTAACCGGTAAAGGTACCTACCAAGTCTCTGCCGCCCATAGCCAGCACAATGGGAAGGGTATTGATATTGACCATTGCCATAGCGCCGCCGCCCGCAACAAGGGCAATCCACAGCATTACCCAAATAGCGGTGTTGAGCCACGCGGCATCACCGACGATTGACGGCAATACCATAGCCACAAAGATGTAAATGGCAAACATAATCACAACAACAATTAAGCCCATGGAGATTGTCTTTTTTCTGCCCCATTTTCTGCCGAGAATACCTGCAGGTACCGCAAAGCCGGCAAGAGAAAGTGCAAAGACAAGCATCATAATCGTAGAAATCATCGGATTTTCAACATGTAATGCCTTTTCGGCAAATACGGTGAAGTTGGGCACCAATGCTTCGGATGCGTTACAAATAAAGAACAGAGCTGCCAGACAGAAAAGTAACGATTTTTTCTCTGCCTTGGACATATCCAAATTCTTGATTTTGATTTTTTGTTGAGGTTTGCCGTCGGCAGCTTTATCTTCAATCGCCTGCTCTTTGGCGGAAAGGTCTTTATGTGCATTCTTTTTGACAAATGTATACAGAATGCCCATGAAAATCAGTGCCAGCACCGCGCCGGAAGCAAACAGTGAAATGTAGTTACCGGAAGAAATGGACTCTTTAAAGCCGAGAACACCGAGAATCGTGGCAAGCAGGAAGCCGAGTGCCTGACCGACACCGCCCATGATGTTGATAACGGCATTACCGTCACTCTGTAATTCCGACGGTGTGTAGTCGGGCATCATGGCGACAACCGGGCTGCGCCAGGTGCTCATGGTGAAGTTAAAGCCGATGATAACAAGCATCATCAATGCAATTTCCCAACCGCCGAAATTCAGGCGAGATAAAATCGGGATTAAGGTAAAGCAAACGGCACAAATCGGAAGCCCTCTTAAAATGAAAGGCATTCTTTTGCCGAGCTTCGAGTGTGTGCGGTCACTGATTTTACCAAACATCGGTTGGAAAATAACGCCGAAAATATTATCAATCGTCATAATGGCGTTTACAATCAGCGGAACGGTGATAAACCCGAAGAAAGTTTTGCCGCCCATACCCATATCTTCAAACTTATGGGTTAATATCAACGGTACATAAGAATTGTAAATACTCCAAAACAGCATACAGGCTAAGAAGCCGAAGCCGATAAGAAAGGTCTGCTTATAATCTAAGCCGGAGCCTTTTTTCTTTTCTTTAGACATTTCACTTTTCTCCTTAAATAAAATAATTTGACAGTATAATTATATCATAAATGAAAATATTTACAATTAATTATTGGGCAATTTAGCCAATTATGTTAAATATTGATTATTTGCACAAACTTTGCTATAATGTTTTAGGCAAAAATACAAGGGAGGAACGATTCTATGCTAAGTAAAAATCTTATGGAATTTCACGGCTATGTGAAAGATTTGGCACTGAGCGATACCGTGATGCAGATGGATAACTATATGCAGCACGGCGATATCACCACACTGGAGCATGTCATTGCCGTTTCTTACACGGCATTTATTCTCGCCAAAAAATGGAATGCCGATGTGCGCAGCGCGGTGAGAGGCGCGATGCTCCACGATTTATACTTGTATGACTGGCATATCAGAACGCCGGAAAGAACACCGCTTACACACACTTTCAACCACCCGAAAACATCGGTTAAAAATGCAAAAATATATTTTGAGCCGACCGAGAAGGAGCTCAAAATTGTGCGCTCGCATATGTGGCCGCTGACTGTTTTTCATATGCCGACCTCCAAAGAAGCCTTCATTCTCACACTTGCCGACAAATACTGCGCGTGGAATGAATCCTTCGGCATTTATGACAAGAGCGAATACAGAAAGAAAATTAAAACATATTTAGTTTTTATAAAGAAAGTGCGTGCCACGCGCAATTTGGCAAATCGTCAGTTTTAACCGCTTCATCCCGAAAAAATGCAATGAAAGAAGAATGATATGATGCACAAAGGCTTATTGGAATTTCACGAATATGTAAAAGACTTATCGGAAAGTGATATTGTGATGCAAATGGATGATTATATCCAGCACGGCGATATTACCACGCTGGAGCATGTCATTGCCGTTTCCTACACGGCGTTTATTCTCGCCGGGAAATGGAATGCCGATGTGCGCACAACGGTGCGCGCTGCAATGCTGCACGACCTGTACCTTTACGATTGGCATATCAAGGACCCGAAAACCAGACCGCCGCTCACTCACGGCTTCACCCACCCTGCCAAAGCGGTGGAGAATGCAAAAAAATACTTTGAACCGGGCGAAAAGGAACTCAAAATCATTCGCTCGCATATGTGGCCGCTGACAATATTTCACATCCCCACCTCCAAGGAAGCGCTCATTGTTACTTTGGCGGATAAATACTGCGCGACGAATGAAACGCTCGGTATTTATGATAATAGCAGGTTTCGCAAAAAGATTAAAGCCTACTTGATTTATATCAAAAAACGCAGAGCCGCACAAAATAAGAAAAACATCAAACCCGGAAACTGAAACCCGAACACCGAACACTGAACACTGACATAACCAAAAAGAGAACGGATGAAATCATCCGTTCTCTTTTTGGTTATGTATCGGTTTGAGCGAATTGGTTGTCGCCATCGTGGCGCCCAGTGCCTTAATCTTTTGCAGGGTGGCTTCGCTGTCCACCGTCCACATATTGAGCGGGATTTGCTTTTCTCTGACCTCCCGGCAAAGCTTATTGTCAAGTTGGAGGTTGTGCATTCCATCAATCCCGCAATTGCCGATTTGCTCGACCTTATCAATAATACTGCGCTTAATAAAGTGGCACAGCAGCTGCATTTTCAGTTCCGGGCAAAGCCGGCGGATGGTTTGCAGGTGCTCGGCATCATAATCAATGATTACCGCTTTATCGGTAATGCCGTACTCCCTTAAAAGGTACACCATATCCTTAAAATCAAAGCTGCCCTTTGCCTTAACCTCGATGACCGGGTAGGAACCGCCATCCGTCACCGCTTTGAGATATTCATTTAAAGTGGGGATTTCCTCATTGGGATACGCCTCAATGCCGGAACCGCGATTGATTTTAAACTGCTTAATTTCTTCTAAAGTCAGGTCGGCAATCGCGCCGCTGCCATCGGTCATTCTGTCAACAGTCGGGTCGTGCATGACCACCCAGTGCCCATCCTTGGTGCGATGAATATCGCACTCCACAAAGCGAAAGCCCGCTTCTGCCGCCAGGCGAAACGCGGCAAGCGTATTTTCGGGTGCCACGGCACTCAAGCCGCGGTGCGCAATCATCAGCATTTCATCTGTCAGCGCAACGCCTTCTTTGATTTTAGCGTATTCGCTCGCATTCTCAAAGTAATCTTTGACTTTGCGGTAAGTAATCAGCCCCACGATTGCAAAGGATGCAATAAAGAGCAGCAATATAATACTCCACCTCGGCACTTAAACCCCTTCTTTCTCTGCGGCAGCATCCTCCTGCGCCGCTTCCTGAAGCATTTTTTTCTTTTTCTTCGTTGCGGAAATATTGGACAAAATAATATCAATAAACAGTAGAGAATATGCAACAATAATAATGACAAAGCCGACCTTTTGCGGCAAAGCATCCGAAATATTTTTGCCGATAAGCGGGTGAATAAAGTGCACAGCCGCTACACTTAACGCACCCCAGCAGAAGGTAATGGAAAAGCACACCCTGCCCTTGGTGTTGTATTTATAGGGCGTATAGTCCCACCAACGCTGGTTAAAGAGCTTTTCCATGGAAAATGAAACCACATACTCCAGCACACTGGAAATGAGCATACCGCCAAGCATAATCAGGTAGTATTTATACTCAATTGAAATGATTTGGTGCCCTGCGGGTAAAAAGCTCAAACGCATTTCAATCGGCCCAAGCGTATACAGCGGGTTTAAAAGGAAAACGAAGCCGGTGATACCGAACGCATAAATCGGAATAAACGGACCGTAAAGAAAACCGCGGTTGGTGAACTTTTTATCTGCAATACTGCGCAGCCCGCTTTCAAAAATCCAACCGATGACACCGTATATTAAAAACCAAAGCAGAACCTCGTAGATTTCAATGCCGAATATTTTTGTTGTAGTTAAAAATTCAAACATAAAGTCCCCTGTAAAAATCTTTATTTCATTAATAAGTGATTATAACATACATTGAGAGTATTGAAAAGCTTTTTTTATATAAAAATTAACAATTTTTCAGCTTTTCTTCGGCTTCTTTTTTGGAAAACGCACAGCCGCAGTAGTTCTGTCTGTAAATATTATACACTTTACAAAGCTCAATCGAACGCTGATATCCGCCCTTTTTTTTGAAATCCGCCGGCAGATATTTTACTCCGAATTCGGCTTCAAAGCGTGCGCCGAGCTCATTAATCCACTCTGCATGCTTATACGGACTGATAGAAAGCGTTGTTGTAAAGTAATCATACTTTACCGCGAGTTCTGCTGCCTTGCGCATGCGAAAAGCGTAGCAGCGGTAGCAGCGCTGCGAGTTTTCGCCCAAATTTTCAAACCCCGCCACTTCCCGGTAGTATTCCTGCGCATCATACGGCAAGGTGAGCAGCTTGATTTGCCCGAAGGCGGCGGCAATCAGGCGCTGCACTTCCCCCAAGCGCTTTTCATATTCCGCCGCCGGATGAATATTCGGATTATAAAAGAGAATCGTAATATCGAAGTACTGACTCAGATACTCCAAAACATAAGAAGAACAGGGCGCACAGCAGGCATGCAGCAGCAAGGACTTGCGCTCCCCTTCGAAGCCTGAGATAATTGCTTCCATTTCTTTTTGATAATTTCGCTTTTCCATACCTCTATTTTACCATATTTCTTCATACTTACAAGAGAAAAATCATATATTGACAGTATAGGCAATCTGTATTGCCTATCCGGGAAGAGAGGTATTTTTTATGAAAGTATTTGTAATGAATAAAAAAAGAGTGATTATTCTACTCTGTCTTGTCATTGTCATTACCGCCGCCGTGGTCGGCTTTATCTACTGCGAAACGGCGCAAACGCTCAAAACCTCGGGCGGCTTGCCGATATACAGCGTGCAAACCGACAAAAAGCAAATTGCCATTTCCTTTGATGCCGCCTGGGGCAATGAGGATACGCCCGAGCTGATTCAAATTTTAAAGCAATACAACATTAAAGCCACCTTCTTTTTGGTCGGCTCGTGGGTGGATAACTACCCGAACAGCGTCAAAGACCTTGCCGCAGCGGGACACTCGATTCAAAACCACTCCAACACGCACCCCTACCTGACGAAAATCGCCATCGACGATGCGCGACGGGAAATTACAACCTGTAATGAGAAGATAAAAAAGCTCACCGGCACGGCGCCTATTCTCATTCGCCCGCCCTACGGCGACTACAACAGCGAAGTGGTCGACATGGTGGAAAACCTGCAGATGTACACAATCCAGTGGAGTGTGGACAGCTTGGATTGGATGGATATTTCCGCCGATGAAATCTACAACAATGTGGTACCTAAAATCAAAAGCGGTGATATTGTTCTCTTTCACAATGCCGCCAAACACACGCCCGAAGCGTTGCCGCGCATTATCGAGGCGCTGCAAAAGGAAGGCTACGAATTTGTGCGCATTGAGGATTTGATTTATAAGGATAATTACAGGATAGATGTGAATGGCGCGCAGATGCAAGACAAATAAGGATTTGTCGAGCTGACAGCTCGACAAACCTTATTTGTCAGCGGTTAGCAAATTAGCAAATTAGCCATTAGCGAAAGGAAGGGCTCCGCCCTTACCCATTATAAGCCGCAAGCGGCGTAGGAACTATATAATCGGGTGCGGGTGTCCCGCCCATTCGCTAATATGCCAATATGCTAACTGCTAATAGGCTTCAAATAAGGATTTGCGCGCTCGGAGAGCGCGACAAATCCTTATTTGTGACAGAAAACGCTTGACAGTCAAGTGAACTTGTGATATAATCAGATGAAAGTAAACAGGTATGGAAACGTGATGGAAAAGGAGGTATAGAGATGTCCCTGACTGTATGGATTACGGCATTACCCGTTTGGGCAATTGCGATTGTTTTTGCGGCTGCCCTGATTCTCATTATCAAGGGCGGCGATGTGTTTGTGGATGCAGCGAGCCGCATTGCAGGCGCGCTGAAAATCCCGCCGCTGATTGTAGGCGCAACCATCGTTTCTTTGGCAACAACACTGCCGGAAATTATTGTCAGCGTTTCTGCCGCCGCGAAGGGAAATGTGGATATTGCCGCCGGCAACGCTATCGGCTCCGTGACTGCCAACACCGCTTTAGTGATGGGAGTTCTGCTTGTCGGCATGCCTATCATGATAGATAAAAAAGACTTTACTCCCAAGGGCGTATTGCTCTTTTTGTCGGCTACGGTACTGATTCTCAGCTGCATTTTCACCCCGCGTTTTCATATGAACAGTGCTGCCGGTGCGGGCGATTACTACTCCCTTGCCACCATCGGCATTGTGGTGCTGGGCATTTTGTGCATCAGCTTCTTTGTGCAAAACATTCGCCACGCCAAAAGCGAAATTCAAATCGAGCGCAGGCAGCCCGCACAAGCGGCACAGCCTGCCTACAGCAAAAAGCAAATTTTCAAGAGCGTGATTCTATTTGTTCTCGGCGGTGCCGGCATTGTTATCGGCGCACAGGCGCTTGTGGAAAGCGGCAGTGAGCTTGCCCTGCGCTTCGGCATTGAACAAAGAGTTATCAGTGTTGTCGCGTTTGCTTTAGGCACTTCCCTGCCGGAGCTGATTACCGCCATCAGCGCGCTGCGCAAAAAAGAGAGCGCCATCTCGGTAGGCAACATTATCGGTGCCAATATCATTGACCTGACGCTGATTTTGCCGCTGTGTGCACTCAGCAGCGCCATCAAGGGCAACGGCAGCTTGGCTGTACCGGTTCAGGCGGTTGCGATTGACATGAGCGTCTGCCTGCTGACAATTGCCATCGCGGTCATCCCCACGATTTTCAGAGGCAAATTCAGCCGCATACAGGGCGGGTTGATGCTCGGTTGCTACAGCGCCTATGTGGTTTCGACTGTTGCTTTTTAGGTTGAACAACGCCCTTGTTTATGGTACACTGTTAGTGAGGTGAAACCATGGACAAGATATATGACAAAACCAGAGAGCATCTGCTTGTTGCCGGCATCCAGGAAATTGAAAAGCACGGGCTGTCGGAATTTTCGCTACGGCGCGTTGCCTCCATGTGCGGCGTTTCCTGTGCTGCCCCCTACAAGCACTTTAAGAATAAGGATGAATTTGTGCTCGAAATCATCAAATACATCGGCGGCAGGTGGAAAATGCTCGAGGCGCAGGTGATAAAGATTTTTGAAAAAGATAAAGCCCGCCAAATTGAGGAACTCTCCGCCGCGTATATCCGGTTTTGGATTGCCAACCCCAACTTTCGCTCGATTTTACTGCTCAATCCCCGCCAGATGGATGCGGCGCAAACGCAGGCGCGCAAGGAGATTGACAGCAATTTGATTGCTTTGATTGAAGACTATGCCGAGCAGGACAAGGAAAAGCGCGTTTACGAAATCCTCTCGCTCTTTTACGGCGCGCTGCTGCTGCTGGAAAGCGGGCAGCTGGAAAACAGCGAAGCGTCGCTTCAACTCATAAAAGACTCGATTCGAGAAAGACTATAAAAAGAAGGAATGATAAGGTGATGAATATGAAAAAGATACTCGCTATCGCACTTGCGGCACTGCTGCTGCTCGGGTTTGCTGCCTGCTCAAAAGACAAGGATAAGGATAAGACCAAAACCACCGCGACAACGACTGCCGCAAGCACAAGCGCACAGCAAACCACAAAAGCCACTACCGAAAAGGAAAGCACAACTGCTAAAAAAATTGATATCTCTTACCTCTATAAAGGCTACTGGTACCAAAACGCCGCAAACAAGGTGCTGGTTTTACAGTTCTCACAAGGCGGTAAGCTCACCGTCAATCTTTACCGCCGCAACAGTTTAGCCGGCGGTGCCGAAGCGCCCGACAGTACTACGAAAGGCAGCTTTCAAGACAATGGCGACGGTACGCTGCGCGTCTATCTCGACAGCGAACAGCCGGATACATTTGATATTTACAAGGTTAGTGCCGACGGCACGTTGGTTTGCCAAAACGATGACCCGGAGGGCAGCAGCACCACTCAACTGCAGCACTTTGATACACTTAGCAGCGACAACGCTTCTTCCGTGTTGTTTGGCGATAATTAAAAAGGTACGAGCATGGTGTGCAGTGGATGAAACTGAACTCTGAAAACCGAAAACTGAAAACCGCAAAAAAAGAACTGTCTCAACATTTCGTTGAGACAGTTTTCTTTTTTTGCTAAATTATTTGGAGCCCCAAAGGTCCATCATATCAAGGAATTCGCCGCCGTTGCTACTGCTGCTGCCGCTTTCCTTTTTGGCAGGTTTGGAGAAGATGTCATCATCATCCCCAAAACCGAAGCCGGTGTCCTTTTTCGCACTTGAATGCGGTTTGGCAGGCGCCTTGTACTCGCCGTTTTCATCGAAACCGAAACCGGTAGCAACAACCGTAATGATAAGCTCATCTTCCAGAGAATCATCGAAGCAGGCACCCCAAATGATGTTGGCATCCGGATGCGCCGCATTGGCAATCATCTGAGAAGCATTGTCCACTTCATCCAAGCCGATATCGGGAGAAGCGGTGATGTTGATAATCACACCGGTAGCCCCGTCAATCGTCGTTTCAAGCAGCGGGCTGGTGACCGCTTCTTTTGCTGCAGCCTCCGCCTTATCCTTACCCTTGGCTCTGCCGACACCCATATGGGCATAGCCTGCGCCGCGCATGACAGCGGTCACATCGGCAAAGTCGAGGTTGACAAGACCGGGAACCTTAATCAAATCGGAAATGGACTGCACACCCTGGCGCAGAACATCATCCGCAATATTAAACGCATTGAGAAGGGTAATCTTTTCCTCGGTGACTTCCTTCAATCTGTCATTGGGGATAACCATAATGCAGTCAACGCTCTTTTTGAGCTCTTCGATACCTGCAAGCGCCTGTTCCATTCTTCTCTTGCCCTCAAAACCGAAGGGTTTTGTGACGATGGCAACGGTAAGAATGCCGAGGTCCTTGGCAATCTGCGCCACAATCGGAGCGGCACCGGTACCGGTGCCGCCGCCCATACCGGCGGTGATAAAGAGCATATCGGTGCCCTGCAACGCTTCCTCAATATCGGTTCTGCTTTCTTCCGCAGCTCTCTGACCGATTTCGGGTTTTGCGCCTGCACCGTTACCTCTGGAAATTTTGTCTCCGATTTGGAGTTTATATGTAGCCTGCGAGTGCGCCAAGGCTGTGCGGTCGGTATTAATCGCAATAAACTCAACGCCCATCAGGTTGCTCTTAATCATTCTGTTAACGGCATTACCGCCGCCGCCACCGACGCCGATTACTCGTATCTGCTCACCGGCAACAACATCGTTATCAAGTTCAAAAGCCATTTTTTCTTCCTCCAATACACTATTTTGCCAAAGAAAAATTTCTCCGGACATAGTTATTTATAATAAAAATATACCATATATATGGTTTATAATCAAGCATTTACCGAAAATAAAGGTTACAATTAGGTTACGAATTCGGGTTGAAATACGCCTGTCTGGTTTCATCCGCCTGCTTGACATTGACCGTGCCTTTTGCCTGCTTATTCTCTTTGAGCGCATCATCTATCGCCTTTGCGGCAATCTTGCATTTATAGTCAAGCGCATTTGTCTGACCGATTTCCACGGTGATGGCACTATTGTAAATCACTTTAATATCTACCGTGCTTTTGACATTGATACCGGTCACATCATCCAAGCCGTTATCGGCAAAGGTTGCCTTGATGGTCTTCACCAGCTCCCCTTTCTCGGGTTCGGTAAACTCTGCCGTCTTGCCCAATTTGGAATCCTCAATACCGACACCCTCCACAATGGCAGCGCCTTTGGGAGGCTTGTCCGCCACCTCCAGCATTTTCAAATCCGCATCGGTCAATATGTATTTCGTGGCGCCCTTTTGCGCCGCCTTAAAGGCAAACTGCGCCGAAGACTCCTTGACACAGATAATCAGCACATCGGGCAATTCATGCTTGAGGGTAACACTTTTCACATACGGCAGTTCCTTGTCCAGCTTAGACTGGAGGGATAAGGCAGTCGGTGCAAACAGGTTGTCGCCCAATTCCACACCGGAAGCCGTCACGATTTGGGCTTCGGTGTATTTTTTGTTGCCCGTTACCTTGATTTCGCCCACTTTAAAGAAGATAAAAATACTGAGCACAATACCGATAATCAAAACGGCAGCGGCAATGGTCGCTCTGAGAACCACATTGTTTCTCTTTCTGCGCTTGGTGCGCTCAATGCGCTGCTGCTCTTTTTCGCTGTAGGAGGTATAGCCCTGCCGCGATTGCACCGCAGCCTGTGCGGATTTATATTTTTTCTTTTTCTTTTTTTTGGCGGGTGCGGGTGCCGCCTGCTGTTGCGCTTTTTCTTCTCTGTAGCGCTGTTCTAATGCGGATGGCTCTTTTTTCGGGCTGTCCTCATCCTTGCGCTTGAGGCGGTATACCTCGTTGTCGGCAGGGCGCGGGTAAGAGGCATAGTTCTGTCCCTTCTTTCCCGCCGGCCGCGACCGCCAGCGCTTCACCTTTTTATTTGCCATGCTCACTCCACCAACGAAAGAATCATTTCGGCAATTTTCTCATTCGCATTGAGAATTGCCATTTTCTTTGCATTTTCGCCCAATGCCAACAGTTTTTCTTTATCGCTCATGAGTGCATCCACTTTTTCGGTTAAGCTTTGGGCACTCAAATCCTTCTGTTCAATTATTTCCGCCGCGCCGCGCTTAACAAGCGCCATCGCGTTGTGGAACTGATGGTTTTCCGCCACATAGGGGCTGGGAATTAAAATAGAAGCCTTGCCTGCTGCCTGAATTTCGCTCAAAGAGCTGGCGCCGGCTCTGCCGATGACCAAATCCGCTGCAGCGAGGCACCTGTCCATATCGTCAATATAATCGCGCACCATAATGTGGGGTTCCGTTTTGAGGTCAACACCGTCTTCCTTGAGCTTATCGTAGACAAAGGCGCCGTACTGACCGACGGCATGAATGTGGTAGTAGGGTGCTTCTTTATGGTGCGCCGCAATTAAGCCCTCCACCGCTTCATTAATGGCATCTGCTCCCAGGCTGCCGCCGGTGGAGAGAATGAGCGGTCTGTCATCAAGCCCCAACTCCTCTCTCGCCTTGCTGCGGTCAGCGCGCAAAATCTCGCTCCTGACCGGCAAGCCGGTAATCTCACATCTGCCCTTGATTTCCATATTCTTTTTGGCATCCTCATTGGTGAGCATCACCACATCGCAGCGCTTGGCAAGCGTTTTGTTGGTGATGCCGGGGAAGGCGTTCTGCTCGTGAATCGCCGTGGGAATGCCCATTTTTGCCGCCATGCGAATCACGGGTCCGCTGACATAGCCGCCGAAGCCGACAGCCACATCGGGCGCAAAAGCCTTGAGAATCTTCTTGGCTTCCGAGGAAGAGCGCAGGGTTAAATACGCGGTTCTGAGATTGTGCTTGATGCCTGCCAAATTCATGCTTCTTTTAAAGCCCGTAATCTCAATGGTTTGAAAGTCAAACCCTGCCGCGGGCACAAGCCTTGCCTCCATTTTTTCGGCTGTTCCCACAAATAGTATTTCAGCATCCGGATGATGCTCTCTGATATAGCCTGCGGCTGCCAGTGCCGGGTTAATATGCCCCGCCGTGCCGCCTGTTGCAAATAAAATTTTCATCTCAAAACCTCCCAAACAATCTAAACACTAAACACTGAAAACTGAAAACTGAAAACTGAAAACAGATATAGCCGCTCGCGGCTATATCTTTTCCATTCTCGCGGTTCTGGAAACGGAAAGCACCACACCCATCTCCAAGAGCAGCATCAGCAGCGATGTGCCGCCGTAGGAGAAGAAGGGCAGCGAAATGCCCGTGTTCGGGATGGTGTCCGTCACCACCGCAACATTGAGGATGACCTGTATGCCGACTTGGAACACTATGCCCATTGTCAGCAGTGAAGCGTAGTTATTCTTTGCGCTTTTTGCTATCATCACCCCTCTGCCGATGAGCAGGCAGAAGGTAAACAATATCAGTATCGCACCCACAAAACCGAGCTCTTCGCAGACAATTGCGAAGATAAAGTCATTTTGCGGCTCGGAAACATACAGGTACTTCTGCATGGACTGTCCGAGCCCGGAACCGAGCAATCCGCCCGAGCCGATGGCATACAGCGAGTTGTTGGTCTGCCAGCGGGCGCCCAGCGGGTCGTAGTCCTTATCCAGCCAGGATTTAACACGAATAAAAGCATGCTCATTGATGCCGGGGTTCTTATAAATGATATATATCAGGAACGCCAACACGGCAATACCGAAAATGGCAATCGCCGGTGCCGCAATTTTGTACTTATTCCAAATGCCGCCCGCATAGAGCATACACAAGCCGATGGCAAAAATCAAAATGGTACCCGACAAGTGCTTCTCGAGCATCAGCATGACCACAAAAATGCCAATCACACCGACGAGCAGCGCAATAAATTTAAAGCTGTTCATTCTGTCGGGATGCAGGGCAATCAGATGCGCCAGCACCGCGATAATCGTAAACTTCGCAATCTCCGAGGGTTGAATGGTAAACATCCCCAGGTTAATCCAGCGATACACACCATCCACCGGCGGCAGTAAGCGCACAATAATGAGCAGCGCAATCGTTACAATCAGCAGCGGTAAGGTCAGCTTTCTGATGAGCTTATAGTCGATTGCCGAGACAAGAAACATGCCCGCCACACCGGCAACCGCAAACACCAGCTGTCGCTTGATGTAATAGAGGCTGTCGTGGCTTGCCGTATTATAGAGCGCCGAAACAAACGAAGCCGAAAACATCATAATCAGCCCGACGGTCAATAAGGCAATGACCAAAATGAAAAACGGCATATCGATTTTCCCCTTTTGCGCGTAGGGAAAGAGGTTTTTCAACCGTTTTCCGGAGAGCCTCTCCGGCTTGTTTTCGCGGCGCTTCGGCAGCGATAAGGGTTTACGTTTTTTGAGTGTTTTTTCCAAAATATACCACCTAATTCAGTCTTGAAAAAATGCCGAAATACACGATTGCAATGCCTATCACCGCGGCGATGACGGAAACCGCGGAAAAGACGGCAACGATTTTGTTTTCCTTCCATCCGCTCAGTTCAAAGTGATGGTGGATGGGTGTCATCTTAAAGATTCTTCTGCCGACAATATTGCCGTTTTCATCTTTATCTTTATAAATTTTCTTGGTCAGCTTGTAGTAGGAAACCTGCAGCATCACCGAGCCGGTTTCACACACATACACAATACCCAAAATCAAAATGATGTACGGCACATGCAGTGCAAATGCCATCGCGATGACCGCGCCGCCCAAAAACAGCGAGCCGGTATCGCCCATAAACACTTTTGCGGGGTAGTGGTTCCAAATCAGGTAGCCGGCGCAAGCGCCTGCCACTGCCGCCGCAAAAATGGAAACGCCGGCAAACTTGTGCAATACGGAAATGACCAGGAAGCCGATGGAAACGACCGTCGTCACCGAACCGCACAGTCCGTCAATGCCGTCGGTAAGGTTGACGGCGTTCGAGAACCCGTAAATGAGGAAAATGCCGCCGAGCCAGAAAATCAGCCCGCCCCAAATACTGTTACCAAGTTCCACTGTCATATGCTTGCCGGAGGCAAAAGGAATATACATCCAGGTGTTTTTGCTTACATATAAGCTGAGCAGATAGCCGAAGCCGATAATCACCTGCCCCAATGTCTTCTGTATCGGGGTTAAGCCTTCGTTTCTTTTTTTGACCACGGAAATATAATCATCCGCAAACCCGACAACACCCTGACCGAGTGCCAGGAACAAGCCGGCATAAACGAGCACCTTGGAATTGCCGGCGAAGTAGTTAATTCCATCGCCAAGCTCGCCCTTTGTCAGCGAAAATATTACCACGGTGATGATGAAAGATACCACGCTGCCGATGATAAACATAATGCCGCCCATGGTCGGGGTACCTTGCTTCTTCTTGTGCCAGGAAGGGCCGATGTCCAAAATGGTTTGACCGTATTTTAACTTGTGCAGCCAAGGAATAATCCATTTGCCCGAAACTGCAGAAATCACAAATGCCAGCGCAAGTGCGATTGCGATTGCTACCCAATTACTCATTTTTTATACCCTTCCTCTCATACAGTGTATTAATTGTTTCTTCCAGATGCATGCCGTGGCTGCCTTTAAACAGGATGGCACAATTCTCTTGTGCGCAGGCTGTCACCGCATCCGCCAATGCCTGTTTATCTTCAAAAAACGCTGTCTGCGGCACCCCGCCTTCCTTTGCCTTTTGGCAGTAGAAGCGCGCCTGCTCGCCAAACGCCAGCACCGCATCGAGCTTCTGCTGTGCACAGAAAGTGCCGACCTCTTCATGCAGGCTCTGCGCATAGGTGCCAAGCTCGAGCATATCCGCCAAAACGGCAATTTTCTTTCCGGCGTTCAGATTTGCCAGCGTTTTAATCGCTGCGCGCATGGAATCCGGAGAGGCGTTGTAGCAGTCTTCAATGACGGTGAAGCCGTCACATTTTACTATTTTTTGGCGCCTGCCCGCCGGCGTGTACTCCGCCAGCTTTTGCGCCGCCTGTGCACCGTCAATACCGCACAGCACCGCCACGGCAAAAGCGCAAAGCGCATTGAGCACATTGTGGTTGCCGACCGCGGGAATATGTACCGCCTGCCTGCCGCCGCTGTAGACAATCTCAAAATCGGTGCTTTCAATATCGCTTGTCAGCGCTTCTGCCCGAAAATGAGCGTCGGGGTTTTCGATGCCGAAAAAGTACAGCGGTCTGTCTGTGAGTTTGACCTGTGCCAATTTATCGTTGTCGCCATTGAGCAAGAGCGGTGCATTTTCCTGCAGACCATCGAGCAGTTCCAGCTTTGCTTTGAGAATACCGTCACGCGAGCCTAAGTTTTCAATGTGCGAAACACCGATATTGGTAATCACGCCGATTGTCGGTCTGCTGCGCAGCACCAGATTACGGATTTCCCCGAAATGGTTCATGCCCATCTCAATGACCGCCGCTTCATAGCTGCTGTCCAAGCGCAGCAAAGTCGCAGGCATACCGACATCGTTATTAAAATTCCCTTCCGTTTTGAGGGTTTTATATTTGGCGCTGAGTGCCAAAGCGATAAATTCCTTGGTGGTTGTTTTGCCCACACTGCCGGTGATTCCCACAAGCGGGATGGAAAACAGCGAGCGGTAGTAGCCCGCTATATCCAGGTAGGCGGTGCGCGTGTCCTCCACATAGAGCACCGGTGCGCTGCAGGTCACTTTCTTGTGACAAATGAGTGCCGCCGCGCCCTGCTGTGCCGCCTGTGCGGCAAAATCGTGGGCATCAAAGCGCTCACCTTCCAATGCGATAAATAAACAGCCTTTTTCTATTTTTCTGGTATCGGTGCAAATGCTGCGAATCGGTATATCCGTATCACACTTGGCGCCGACAACCTCTGCAATCGTTTTTAAACTGATTTCTTCCACTTAAATTTCCCCTGCCAAAATAGATTTAACAACTTCTCTCTCATCGTAATGCCGTTTCTCTTTGCCGATAATCTGGTAGGTTTCGTGCCCTTTACCTGCCAGGACAATCACATCGCCCGCCCTTGCTTGCTGCATGGCAAAGCGAATCGCTTCGGTTCTGTCGACAATAATCTTGGTGTCGACCTTATGTCCTTTTAAACCGACCGCGGCATCCTCGACAATCTTTGCCGGGTCCTCCGTGCGCGGATTGTCAGAGGTGAGCACCACAAAGTCCGCCAGGGATGCTGCCGCATCCGCCATCTTCGGGCGCTTGCCGGCATCTCTGTCGCCGCCGCAGCCGAAGACAATAATGACTCTGCCTGCGGCAAATTCCTTGACGGAGGATAAAATGTTCTTAATCCCATCCGGCGAGTGCGCGTAGTCGATAATAACCGTGTAGTCCGTATCGGTCGGCACCACTTCAATTCTACCCTTGACGCCCTTGACAGAGGAAAAGGCGCTGATGGTTTTCTTAAAATCAAGCCCTGCGGTAATTGCGGTACTTGCCGCACACAGG
>SVOD01000156.1 GCA_015066575.1 Oscillospiraceae bacterium | reverse complement strand
TGGTAACTTCTATCCTACACGAGAACTGTATGAGTTTCAACTTTTTAGGTGTTGCACTTGATAGTATAATTCACCCACTAAACAAAAGAGGAAAGGCAAAGCCTTTCCTCTTTTACAACCCAAGCGATACCGACAGCGCGCGGTTGACGCGATACATATCCTGTAAACTCATTTGCCCGCTTTTTTCACGAAGGCGGGTTTTGTCGAGTGTGCGCACCTGCTCAAGCAGCACCATACTATCCTGCGGCAAGCCGCACTGCGCCGCTTTGATGCGGATGTGCGTGGGCAAAGGCGTTTTCGCCTGCCGCGAGGTGATTGCCGCGGCAATCACAGTCGGGCTGTAGCGATTCCCCACATCGTTTTGCAAAATAAGTACCGGTCGCAAGCCGCCCTGCTCCGAGCCGACAACGGGGCTTAAATCCGCATAATAAATTTCCCCGCGTTTAATCAAAACTATCACTTCCTTTATCTTTCGGCACACATAATGCCGTCACTGATAGTTTTGACCAAAATTGCCGATTTAATCATTGCCGGCGCTCGGAGAAATAATTGTTTTTAAATAAAATCGGTATTCCGGCACCTCCAGACTCAGCAGATGTCCGCCGCTGTCGCAGCTGCCGCTGAATGCCGCACTGCCAATCTTACCGTAAAAGTTAAAACATCTCTCCTGTTTTTCCCAGCTGACTTTAGCGCTTTCGAGCGCGGTAATCGCCCGATAAATCAGCGCTGCGGTATTGGTGTCGGGCAATGCATCAAGCTCCAAAGTGGTCTCGATGCTGTCATATTGCAGCCTCACGGCGTTTTTCACAAAGGTATAGCGCGTATCAAACGCATTCTCCTTTGCTTTTAAAACTATGCTTTTTTCTTTCTGTGCAAAATCAAGCACCGCATCAAACTGATTATCACCGAAAACAATGCGTGCCATGCACTGCGGTAAAACAAAAGCCTTCGGCTTTTTTGCAGCGGAACAACCGCCCGCCGCAAACAGTACCGAAAGCAAACATAACGCAATTATTTTTTTCAAACCCACTCATCCCTCATACAGTTTTAGAGAGGAAGGCAAAAAGCGAATTAAATCATCTGTCGTCATGCCGCGCTGCGAAAGCTCCGCCTCGCAAAAATCTGCCGCTTCACCGTGAATGAAGGCGCCGACAACCGCGCTCTGCGTGGGTGCAATGCCCTGCGCCGCCAACGAACCAATCAGTCCGGCGAGCACATCACCGGTGCCGCCCTGTGCCAAGCCGGCATTGCCGGTCGGGTTGATGTAAAGTATTTTACCTTTTTTAGCGATGAGCGTATTATGCCCCTTGAGCACCAACACCGCCTGCGGGTAGCGCTCGCAAAACAGGTTGACATACTCTTCCTTGTTTTCTTTAATCTCCGCAATCGGCTTGTCGATAAGCTTTGAGAACTCACCGAGGTGCGGGGTAAGAATGATAGGTGCTTCGCGTTCCTCTAATAGATATATATTCTGCGCAAGCAGATTTATACCATCCGCATCGACAAGCAGTGTACCTTTACAGCGCTTCATCACCGTTTCCAACACCGCCTGCGCACCGAGCGACTGCCCGATACCGCAACCGACCACGACCGCATCCTTATTTTCCAAGGCTTTGACCAGAGCATCGCGCGCGCTGACATCAAAGAAGCCCTCTTGATCGGCAGGCAGCGGCAAAAACAGCGGTTCATTGAGCTTGGAAGTAACGGCGGGATACGCCGGTTCCGGAAACGCAAGTGTAATCTTGCCCGCGCCGCTTCTGACTGCCGCGCCGGCGCTCATCACCGCCGCACCGGGCATGCGGTAACTGCCGCATACCAACAGCAGATGCCCGAAATCGCCTTTATTGGCATCCTCCGCTCTGGGCGGTAAAACAGATTTGACAATTTTCGCATCCGTAATTTCCGCCACCGCTTTTTCGCCCTCAAAAAAGCGCTTGTCAATATTAATGCCTACCACCACTAACTTGCCGCAGCTGTCGGCAGTTGTCCGCCGCACGTGAACCGGCTTAAAAGCAGTAATACTCACTGTTAAATCGGCGCGGATATGGCGCGGGTCAAAATTGATACCCTCGCTGTCAAGACCGCTGGGCACATCGACCGCAATCACCTGAGCAGCCGCTTCGTTAACTACTCGGAATATCGCCGCTGTTTGTTCATCTGCCATGCCGCGGTAACCGATGCCGAAGATGCAGTCGACAATCAACTGAGCTTCGCGCAGCTGCTGCAGGCAGTCCCCCTGCTGTGTATGGTAGTCGAGCACCTCAATCTCCAATTCTTTTGCTCGTTGAAGCATCTTGACCGGCTCGGGTATTGTCGGGTAAGCGTGGGTTAAAATAATAACGGGGCGCGCACCAATCTCTTTGAGCTTGCGCGCAATGACAAACCCGTCGCCCCCGTTTTTGCCCTTGCCGCACAAGACAGCAACGCGCTTGCCGGTTTGGTTTTCCAAATCATATTCCTTGCGAATAACTTTCGCGCAGGCAACGCCCGCGTTTTCCATCAGGCGCAATTCCGTGATACCGGAATCAAAACACGCCTGCTCGATATTGCGAATGCTTTGTGCTGTGTAAACCTTCATAACTGCCTCCCGCCGGGTTCAAATGCTTTCGCCCGTATTTTCTGTTCCCATTATACCATAAAAATGAAAAAAATGTTGATTTTATTTTAAATAATGTTATAATATGTATTGATATTTTTTAAACACCGTGAAAAAGGAAAGTAAGTAGACGCATCACTTTCAGAGAGTGCGGGCAGGTGCGAGCCGCATAGTGAAACTCTACCGAAGTTCCCTTTGGAGTGGCTCCCCCGAATTGCTCCCCGCTTAGTAAGGAGAGACGGCAGGCACCGTTAACAGCTGTAAGTTGTCAAATATTTTCAACTTAATGAGTGTTTTCGCGGCAGCGAAAAAACCGGGGTGGTACCGCGGAGATTATTTCGTCCCTTTGTTTCGACAAAGGGACTTTTTTAATGAATAACGAATGGTGAAGAATGAATCATTGAGGTGGCAACGCGCAGCGTTGCAATCAGATGCGCGCGAAGCGTGCCACCACTCGCTAATATGCCAATTTGCCAATAGGCTAACATATATGACAAGGCATCGCCTTGCCCAATGAGAAAGGACATATCGTATGCTCAAGAAATTAGACGAAATCAAAGCGCAAGCCATAGAAGAGCTTGCCCAAATCAGCGACAAGGCTCAGCTGGAATCCCTGCGCGTTTCCAAGCTCGGCAAAAAAGGTGTCATTACATCCATTTTAAAGCAAATGGGCTCCCTTTCCGCTGAAGAAAGACCGGTAGTCGGTCAGAAAGCCAACCAAATTCGCGGTGAGATTGAAGCGCTCATCAAGCAAAAGCAGGCTCAGCTGCAGCAGGCGGAGCAAAACCTCAAGCTCGCGGCGGAGACTGTGGATGTCACCATTCCGGGCAAGCAGCCCGAAATCGGTCACACCCACCCGCTGAGCATTGTGCTCGATGAAGTGAAGGACATCTTCGCGGGTATGGGCTTTGATGTTGTGGAGGGTCCCGAAGTAGAGTGGGATTACTACAACTTTGAAGCGCTCAACATTCCCGAAGGTCACCCGGCAAGAGATACACAGGACACTTTTTATATCACCGAAAAAATGCTCTTAAGAACCCAGACAAGTCCGGTGCAAATCCGCACCATGGAGAAGCGCAAGCCGCCCTTCCGCGTCATTGCGCCCGGCAGAGTATACCGCTCCGATGCGGTCGATGCGACTCACTCCCCCCTCTTCCACCAAATTGAGGGCTTGGTGCTGGACGAAGGCATTACTATGGCAGACTTAAAGGGAACGCTTGAAGCCTTTGCCAAGCGCCTTTACGGCGAGCAGACCCGGACGCGCTTCCGCCCGCATCACTTCCCCTTTACCGAACCGAGCTGTGAAATGGATGTCAGCTGCTTCAAATGCGGCGGCAAGGGCTGCTCGATGTGTAAGGGCGAAGGCTGGATAGAGATTTTAGGCGGCGGTATGGTGCACCCGAAAGTGCTTAAAAACGGCGGCGTGGATGCCGAGAAATACAGCGGCTTTGCCTTCGGCATCGGTTTGGAGCGCTTAGTGATGTTCCGCTTCGGGATTGACGATATGCGCTTATTGTACGAAAACAATATGAAATTCTTAGAGCAGTTTTAAGGGGGTG
>SVOD01000155.1 GCA_015066575.1 Oscillospiraceae bacterium | reverse complement strand
AGGGGCTGTATTTCTCCTGCCTCAATCATGGCATCTGCTGTCTTCTCCATTCCAAGCCACTGAAGAAGGCTTTCGTTCCCTGTTCTTCCATGAATGAAATACAGAACCGGCAGGGCGCTGTTATCATTAACAGCTGGACGATAAACTGCCAGATTCATTTCCTTACCGAGGATTCGGCTGTCAATTGTTTTTGTAACTAAGCTCATATTACTGCTCCGTGAATTGAATTGCGCCCTATGCCTGCAAGGCAATTCACGCGCCGTCAGGCGCAATTCATTGTCGAAACAATAAGACTATTGTTTCGACATGTTCCGTATGCGGGAACATATCAACAGGCTGGATTTTCTTGACTTTGTAACCGTTTTTGACCAAATACAGCAAATCTCTTTGCTGTGTTTCGGGGTTGCAGGAAACATAGACCACCTTTTTGGGCGCCGCCTGCACCAGGCAGTGCAAAAACTGCTTGGATGCACCGGCGCGGGGCGGGTCCATAATCACCACATCGCTTGTTAAGCCTTCGGCTTTGCGCCGGAGCATAAACTCGCCGGCATCCGCGCAGTAAAAAGCGGCGTTTTGAATGCCGTTTAGTTTTGCATTTTCGCGCGCGTCTTTCACCGCCTCTTTATTGAGTTCCACGCCAATGACATTTTTTACTTTGCCTGCCGCAATTAAGCCGATGGTGCCGATACCGCAGTAGGCATCAAGCAATTCATCGGTCGGCTGCAGGTCGGCAAATTCGAGCGCCTTAGAATACAACATCTCGGTTTGCGTGGGGTTGATTTGGTAAAAGGATTTCGGGCTGATGCGAAAACGGCAACCGAGCAAACTGTCGGTAATTTTGCCGCTGCCGTATAAAACCTCTTGCCGCTCACCGAGCACGAGAGAGGTTTTTTTATCGTTAATATTAAAAACAATCGTTGTGATTTCGGGGTGCCGTTTTAACAGTGCTTTTACAAAATCTTTTTTGCGAGGGAATACATTCGTGCCGCCCACAAGCACCACCATCACCTCGCCGCTTTGAAAGCCGCGCTTGACCAGCACATGGCGCAAAAAGCCGCGGTGCGTATCTTCATTGTAAGCGGTCAGTTTAAACGAGGGCAGGAGTTTGCGAATGCTCACAATAATCGCATCCGCCGTTTTATCTTCCAGCAGGCATGCATCCACCGCCACAATGCGGTGGGAGGAGGATTGAAAAATACCGGAAATAAGCTTGCCGCCGCGCGTGGTGCCAAACGCCGCCTGTACCTTGTTGCGGTAGTGGCAGGGGCTTTCCATACCGATAATTTCTTCCACCCGGTGAAACCTGCCGAGCAGTTTAATCACCTTTGCCATTTTCAGGTGCAGCTGCTCTTCATAAGGAAGGTTTTGCAGCTGGCACCCGCCGCACTTTTTGCGGTGCGGACAAAGCGGTTCGGGATGTTTTTTTGCCGCCGCGCTCTTTACTGCCGGGTCAGGCGCTTTGCGCGTGGAAGGCGCATTACTGTTCTTCTTTAACATATTGCAAATAGTTTAATTCCTGATACCCTAAATTGCGGTATAAACGAATGGCTTTTTCATTGTCCGGCTCGGCTTCGAGGCGAAAGCGCGAAGCGGGAAACTGCTTTTCAATAAACGCTATCATCTGCTTGCCTCTGCCGGCGCCGCGGTAGGCTTCTTTGAGGTACAGTTCCTCTATCCAGGTGACCATACCGCCGGACTCCTGCGAGAAGGTCTTGGCAACGAGCAGAAAGCCGATTGCTTCGCCCGCCTCCTCGCACAGCCAGCACTCGGCGTAGGTGTCGCGCCGCATTAATTCTTCAAAAGTGTTTTCTATATTCTTTACAGGGACAGAATACAGCGTTGCACCGCTTTGGTAAAAAGCAGAGGCAAGGGCAAAGTAAGCCGCTTTGTCCCCTGCCTCTAATTTTCTTAATCTCATTATGCGTTATGCACCAGCTCGGCAAGTGCCTTGAGCTGTGCCTTATTCTCCTCGGTCAGCGAGGTTTTAATGGTGATGACATCGCCGATATACTCGATTCCCTGCATATTATCGAGATATTCTTTCATCACCTTACCGGCGCTCGGTGCCCAAGAGCCGTTTTGCACCAACGCCACCTTGCGGTTGCGGTAGGTCTTATCGCGCAAGTGCATTAAGAGTTCTTCCATCGGCGGGAAGAGTCCTGCATCATAGGAGCAGGCGAAAAAGACGGTTTTTGGGTAGCGGAAGGCATCTTCCACACACTCGGCGCTGTCTTCTCGCGGCACTTCGGAAAATGCCACCTTCGGCTCGCCCAACGCCTTGAGTTGCTCGGCAAAATACTCTGCCGCCTCTAAGGTGTGCCCGTGGATGGAGGCAACGGCAACAAAGGTGCCCTCGCTCTCGGGCTTATACTGTGACCAGGTATTGTATAAATCCAGATAGTAGTCAAGGTTTTCGCTAAGCACAGGCCCATGCAGCGGGCAAATCACCGCAATCGGGGTATCGGCAAATTTCTTAAGCAGCGCCTGCACCTGCGCGCCGTACTTGCCTACGATGTTGAAATAGTATCTTCTCGCTTCGCACGCCCAATCCTCATCGGTATCAATAGTGCCGAATTTACCGAAGGCATCTGCCGCAAAGAGCACTTTTTCGCTCGTTTCGTAGCACATCATCACTTCCGGCCAGTGCACCATCGGTGCCGCGGTAAACTGCAAGGTATGCGCGCCGAGGTTTAATTCTTCGCCGTTTTTAACGGTTACAATTTCATTTTTTACAGTGGCAAATTGGGGGAACATCGCTGCCGCTCTGTCGCCCATCACCAACTTAGCCTGCGGATATTTCTCGCAGAAAGCCGCCACGGAGCCGGTGTGGTCGGGCTCTAAGTGCTGTATAACAAGGTAGTCGGGGGCTTTGTCCCCGAGTTCCTTTTCGATATTGGCTAACCACTCTTCAATTTTGCGCTTGTCTGCCGCCGCCATGACAGCGATTTTTTCATCTAAAATTAAGTAGGAATTATACGCCATGCCGTTGGGCACAATATATTGGCTCTCGAATAAATCGAGGTCATAGTCGTTCGTGCCGATATATTTGATGGTGTCGGTAATTTTCACTTGCATACTGTTTTCTCCTTAAATATTTATATATTTATTATATAGAATAGCATTTACTTTTGTCAAGCGGCAAAATGATTGTGAAACCCACACTATATTCAACATCGTTCGGCACATATTTTTAAGCAAAATCCCACTTGCTTTTTTGCCTTGTTTTCCATTATAGTATTAGGTGGAAAAACCCGATTGGTCAATAGGCAGCGCAGCTGCCGGAGAGGGTAAAACTATGAAACGATTAATTGCTTACTATTCCGCCAGCGGCGGCGCCAAGTTTGCCGCAGAGCAGTTTGTTTCGCTTTTAGATGCGGACATGCTCAGAGTCGATACCGTGATGAAGTTTCCGAAAGGGACTTTCGGCAAACACTTTATCGGCAATTTTATGAGTGTTTTTAATATTAAGCCAGCATTAAAAAAGCAGAGCCTGCGCCCGACAAAGTATGATGAAATCATCATCTGTTCCCCGGTGTGGGCGGGCAAATGCGCTCCGCCGATGCTCTCCTTTTTGAGTAAATACGATTTTACCGGCAAAAAGCTCTACTACTTCGCAACAAGCTATGTGGAAAACGAAACATTCCTCATTGAGGATTTGGAGCGCAAAACCCGCTCAAAAATTTGGGCTTACTCCACCGAGGCAAACGAAGAAACGCGCGAAGAAAGCGCACAGAGAATAAAAGAATTTGCTCAGCAAATTCTTTAATTCAGTTGACAGCTTACAGTTGGCAGTTTACAGATAACAGATAACAGAAACAGCGGATAATTCCGCTGTTTTTTTGTTATTTTATTTCCTGCTCTAAATTGCGAAATGTTTCGGTGTTAAAAAATTCCGTAATGGTGATGTTTAAACCATCACATATTTTTTTAATGGTTGAAATCCCGGGATTTTTACTTTGGCAATATATTATAGATTTCATTGTGGAATACGGGATACCGGAAATATTGGCTAACTGACAAAAATTATAGCCTTTCTGTGTGGCTAATTGTTCTATTCTTTCTTTTGTTGCCTGTGCAATCGTCATAAAAATCAGTACCACTAGTAAACTAGTGGTTTGCACAGGCCCTATAAGGGCCGCCTACAGGCTGAGCCCCTAAAAGGGGC
>SVOD01000154.1 GCA_015066575.1 Oscillospiraceae bacterium | reverse complement strand
GATGATACCATGAGCATCCTTTGGGGGAACAGCATCGGAAAAGGCGAGTTCGAGATATATCTTTCCAATTCATATGATAAAAAAAGCGATTGTTATAAAAACATTCCTTATGAAGATTTGTGCGATATCGTCGCCTGTTTGAGTCATCGCGCACTGAGCGTTGAAAAACTAAGAAAAACTGTGGAGGATAAGCGCAATTTTTATAACGATGCATATGCCGAAGAGTCACTGGAAAAGGTCTATTTGATGAAGAAATCTTATATCCTTGACAGCTTTGATTTTTGGAATGATTATAAGATATGTTATGATTTTCAACAGTTCGATAACACGGAACTTTACGAAAAAGTGTGGTATGCGGAAACGTTAACCATCATTTGGCATATATAAAGGCTTGTGTGATTACAGTTGCCCGCAAATTGATATGGATTCCTATGCGGATTATTGCAACGGTCATTGGTGTAATACAAAATGGAAAAGAAAAGGATAGAAATAATAAAAAAACAATGGTTGGCAGTGCTTTTGCTTGCACTGATACTGTTTGGTTTTAGCGGCTGTTTTTATAAGCCCTACGAAAAGGTGGAAGGTTTTCAAATCCTTGATTTTCGCGGCAATTACTGCTACTATATTGCCAATGACTATTTTATTTTTAATGATTGCGGTGATTGTTGGTTGGAATATATTGATAAAGACCACGATAAGAATGCCACGATTTACGAAGGTAAGTTTGTGCGCTTTTCCAAGATAAATCAAAACTATGTTGCTGTGGAAAATCAATTCGAAGTCGGCGATAAGCAAGTGCAGGAATACGCTCTCATTTATTTGCCCGATACTTTTCGGCAGTTAAAGGATGTGAAAATCCAAAGGGAATACGAATGGGAGAGTTTTCAAAAACTGCTCAAAGAAAAGCAATTAACAATAGAAAAGTGGGAGGAAGCTTAAAATGAAAAAATCAACAAGAATTGTCTTGATTATTTTGGCAGTGATTGCCGGGCTCTTTGTGCTTTTGGCGGTTGATTTTGCCGTTGAAACGAAACTCAGTTCCATTGAAAGTGAGCGCTTTCCGGTTCCCAAACTGCTTTTTGATGAGTACTATGCTTCAAGCGGCTGTGATGCATTTGTTCCCGATAAGCCGCAATATACTGATTTTCCCGACTTTTGCCAAGGTATTTTTTATCAAAAAGAATCCAATACACTTATGCAGGCGGGCAACTACTCCGAGTCGGTGTATTTTGCGAGCGATGAAAAGGAAATCGTTGCTTTTGTGTTTTTCTCCGAGAGCAATACCACCGCTGACCAAATATGGTTTAAATCCATTGATGTTGTGGGTGTGAAGGATTTTGTGCCGTGCAAGCAGGGCTACTATGCCTTTGCAATATGGAATGTGAGCGAGAAGCAATTATTCAAATTTGAAAGCTTCGAGGCATTAAAGGAGTATTGCGCGCAAAACAGCATTAAGTTAGGCGAGTGGTACGGCTTAAGTCAAGATTGCTGCCTGCCGACCGATATGGACTCTTTTATTGCCTGGTGCCGGGGAGCCTGGTGGAATGTTTACTGGAAATATTCACATTGGGATAAAAAATATAAAACAAGCGGTAGCAATGCACCATTGAGCGCCAAAGAAACCGAGATTGCCAAATCGTATGAAAGCGATTTGCTTGGCGGTTATGATATTATTAAGTACAACGGCAATCTTTATTCAGCTTTTGATAAAGAAGGCAGAGATTTTAGCGAAATGTGGCGCCTTCGCGCCGATACGCCCGCGAAAACGGAAAAAGCACTCAATTATTTCACGAATACAGGTGTTGCTTTTTCTTCAGAAGAGCCAATTGATGTTTTCAGCGAGCCATCCTTGACAGATGTTTTTATTGTATGCAAAAGATTACTTTCTGAAGAAGACAGCCTGTACTGTAATGTTGCGCGCATTTCCGATTTGCCTGCTATCGAGCATTCCGCCATTCAAGAAATCATTTTTTGCGATGTGGGGAGCGATAAGGAAATACTCAAGGTGAATACCGGCAAAACAACCGCCTTGCTTCAAAAAGAAATGCTGCAGCTGTCTGAAGCCGACCCGGTTCGCACCAAGAGCATTCCGCAAAACTCGGAAGTTATCTATGATGTTTGGCTTCAATTCGGTGATTTCAGTGCGCTTTATTGCTACGGTTCCGTATTTTACAAGGAAGGCAAGTGGTATATGCATTATGAATATTCCGCCATTGATGACTGCCTGGCGTGTTCGGATTTGTTGGCTTCTTTGCTTTCACAAACCGTGCATTGACTAAAAACAGCATAAAAGTTGTTATTATTTTATATTTATGCTACAATAAAAGAAAAAGGGGTAAATTATGAACATTTGGCACCAAATAAATCCTGAAAGAATCACACCCGATGATTTTATCGCTGTGGTGGAAATCAAAAAGGGTAGTAAGAAAAAGTATGAGCTCGACAAAGAAACCGGTTTGATTATTTTGGATAGAATTTTATACACTTCTACGCATTACCCGGCAAACTACGGCTTTATTCCGCACACTTTGGCAGATGACGGTGACCCGCTGGATGTGCTTATTCTCTGTAATGAAGAAATTGACCCGCTGGTGATGGTACGCTGTTACCCGATAGGGGTGATTAATATGCGCGATAACGGCAGGGATGACCAAAAGATTATCGCCATTCCCTTTGAGGACCCGACCTACAACGCTTATCGCGGTATCGAAGCGCTGCCCAGTCACATTTTTGAGGAAATGCGCCACTTTTTCTCGGTCTATAAGCAGTTAGAGGGGAAAGAGAGCGTGGTCAACGAAGTAATGAATCAGAAGGTTGCCCTCGACATCATTAAGAAGTCAATTGAAAACTATAATCAAAAGTTTGGACAATAGTAAAAAACCGCCTCAACAAAGGCGGTTTTTTCTACTGAAAACTGAAAACTAAATAACAAAAAAAGAGCCATCGAAAGATGGCTTCTTTTTAATGTTTTTTATACGTGTGCGGCAGTAATAACATCAGTATCGGGAATATCTCCAGCCTGCCAAAGAGCATGTCGAAACTAAATACAATTTTGGAAAGCGCGCTGTAACCGCTATAGTTGCTCATAGGACCGATTTGGTCAAGTGCGGGGCCGATGTTATTAAAGGTTGAAATAACTGCCGAAAGGTTAGAAGTGACCGAGTAATTTGCTTTATCGAGCGAAACGATTAAGAAACTGACTATAATTAATATCACATATGCCGCCAGGTAGGCATTCACATTGGAAACGGTTTGCTCGCTGACTTTCTGGCGATTGAATTTGACAACGCGGATTTCGCTGGGTTTGTTGAGCTTATGCACATTGCGCTTGAGCGATTTAAAGAGCAGCATCACTCTGGCGATTTTCATACCGCCGCCCGTACTGCCGGCGCAGGCACCAATCATCATCAGCACCAGTGCGACCGCTTGCGAGAATGCCGGCCATTGCGCAAAGTCCGCCGTGGCGTAACCGGTCGTGGTAATCAGCGCGCCGACTTGGAAAGCCGAGTGCATAATCGTTTCGTTTAACTGCATGGTTTGAGCGGTTTTTTGGTAAATATTCACTGCAAAGAAGAGGGTGCTGCAAATGACAATGACAACATAGCAAATCAACTCTTCATTTTTTAATGCCGACCATACGCGCTTGAATAACAGCATAAAGTAAATACTGAAATTGACACCAAACAACAACATAAAGACTGTGGTGACATTAATGGCAAATGGTGTATAGGTGGCAAAGCCGGTGTTGAGCACCGTGAAGCCGCCGGTACCGGCAGTGCCGAATGCGATACATGCTGCATCAAACACTTTCATTTTGCCGATTAAAAGGAAAATAAAATCCAAAACCGTTAAGCCGATATAGATAATGTACAAAGCACCTGCGGTTTCGCGCATTTTCGGCGTGGATTTGCCGACAGCGGGGCCGGTGCTTTCCGCTCTTAAAATGTGCAGTGAAAAGCCGCCCGAGCCGCTGACGGGAATAATCGCAAGGAAGAAGACCAAAACGCCCATGCCGCCGACCCAGTGGGAGAAAGAGCGCCACCACAGCATACCTTTGCCCAAATGTTCCACTTCGGTGAGAATGGATGAACCGGTAGTTGTAAAGCCGGAAACGGTTTCAAAAAAAGCATCTACATAATGCGGAATGGTGCCTGAGAAAAAGAAGGGGAGA
>SVOD01000153.1 GCA_015066575.1 Oscillospiraceae bacterium | reverse complement strand
CAAGCCGACCTGCACAAAGGATGGCGAAAATGTTTATGAGTGCGAGTATTGCGATGTAACCAATACTATCAAAGTCTATGCGTTGGGGCACGATTATACCTCGAAAGCCAAAAACGGCTATACTATTAAGCAGGCAGCAACCTGCGGCAGTAATGCGATTTACTACTACTCCTGCACTCGCTGCGGCGAACCTTGCGGTAATTGCTTTGAAGATGTTGGCAGCGCACTCTCTCACGACTTTACAAAGCAGGTAATAAGCGAGAAAACGCGGCGCGGTATTTTCTCCAAAGAAGAAGGGGATACCTATTACTACACCTGTATGCACTGCGGTGCAATTGACTACAGAGAGGACCACTACTTTACTGCCGCAACCTACAAAGGGTTAATTAAAGATGTGATTACGGTGGGTGAAGATATTACCTACGGTTCCTGGCCGCAAAGCAGAGTGACAGACAACACACTGCTTGCACAGTTGGAGGCGCAACCGATTACCCTGCAATCCTACGGCTACCGCTACACACCGAATATGGGAACTTATTATAAAGACATCAATATGTCTTATGGTGATGTGACCTTTGGCGATGAGCGCTACCGCAAAGTGGTTATCGATTCCTACAGACCGTATTATTTTGATGAAGCACCTTTGAGCGGCAATTCCTTCCAACCGCTAAACGGCTATGTGCAAGGCGGCAGCTATTGGTTCAAGTGGGAGCCGATTGAGTGGAAAGTGCTGCAAATTGAAAACGGCGAAGCATTGCTGGTTGCCGAAAATGTTATTGATGCTCAGTTCTATATGAACGACTTTGAAGCCGCTGCCGATGCCACCTGGGCGCAGAGCGCGGTGAGAAGCTGGCTCAATGATACTTTCTATGAGCAGGCATTTTCAAAACAGCAAAAAGCCGGTATTATTGAGGATGACCTTGAAACGCTGGATAATTATGCCTATGGCACCACCGGCGGTGACGCAACCCGCGACAGGCTCTTTATTCCCGAACAAGCGGATTTCCACAACCAGACAATGTATCTTTACAGTACAGCGCAGAGAAAGAGCGCGGCGAGCGATTACGCCGTTTCGCAAGGTCTCTGGATGCACGGCGGCGCCTGTGCCGAGTGGATGACCAGAACACCGAGTGTGGAGCAAAAAGGCATTGTTACAGTCAGTGAAGAAGGTAACCAGGCAGACAGTTTCAAGTCATCGCTTCAGCTTTGCGGTGTGAAGCCGATGATGCGCTTAAACATTTATGCCGACTACAAATCGCCCGACTTTAACGGCGATGGCACAGTTGACCTTGCCGACTTCTCCGCAATCCTTGCCCACATCGGCAAGACTGCGCAAGGGAATTTGGCAATCTATGACTTAAATGACAATGGCTGCATTGACTCGCAAGATGTGTCTATCCTGCTTCTTTCCGAGTATTACGGAAAGATTGTATAGAGTTTAAGGTTTACCACCTCTTTTACTCCTACCCTCCAACAGAGGCTGCCGCAAGGCAGCCTCTTGCTTTGTATTACGAAGCTATATGAGTTAGGAGAGTGGAGGCGATAAGTGAAGTTTGCTATGCAAGTGAAGTTGCAATGCAGTTAAGTTGCAGGGCAGTGAAGTTTAGGCTGCGCCAAAGTTGATGGCGGGGCACCCGATTTTAAGTCGATATGCGCGGTGCGCTCGATATATCGCACGCGATTCGATATATTGCTTACAGCAATTTGATATGTTGCTATGCAACAAGAGCGGGCGGGGCACCCGCATCCGTTCCGCTACGCTCAATTTGAGATTCCTCGACTGGCGCTCGGGTTGACAGAATATTGTCATCCTGAGCACGCGAAGGATCTCGTCGATAAAAAGAAAGTGTAAGAACCACGGGATTCTTCGGCATAGCCTCAGAATGACACGCAGGGAATCGCTGCCCTCCGTATATCCGCCCGCTTTTTTTAGCACAAAATCACGATTTTTACTTGTTTTTTCCCTTTTTTTACAAAAAAATACAAAAGTATTTTATTTTACGCGCGGGTATATTATAATTAAAATGTTAAGGTTTTTTCAAAAAGAAGCAGAGAGGTGTTAGAATGAAAATCGGGATTTGTGATGATATCAGAGATTTTTGTGATGCGCTCGAAAGAACTGTGCAGGCGTTTGTTGCTTCCGAAGCTCTTGATGCTCAAGTAGTAAAGTATACATCCGGCGCCGCTTTATTGGCGGATGAAAAGCCCTGCGACATTCTGTTTTTAGATATGGAGTTAGGCGATGTAACCGGTATAGAAGTGCTTGAAGCGCTCAAGCAGCGCCGCTTAAAGACCATAGTGCTGGTCGTAACTGCCTACGCGAAATATATCGATAATGCGCTTGACTATAATATTTTGCGCTACCTCAAAAAGCCGGTTGAGCAAGAGCGCATTTTTGCTGCGCTGAAAAAAGCCGTTTCGGTGCTCAATGAGGATTACATCGTTATTTATGATTTAAAGACTAAGGCAAAGTATAAATTGGCACTTCGCGAGATTATTTGCGCCGAAACCAAACTGCGCAAAATCTATGTCTATACCGCTGAGCAAACGTATTATTTGAAGGAAGGCTTCAAATCCTTTAAGAGTGCACTCAAAGCCTCCTACTTTGCGGAGGCGCACTATTCATATGTAGTCAATATGAACTATATAAAGTGTTTTAAACGCATGCAGATAGTGCTCGATATCGGCGGGCAGGAAAAGAACGTGCCCGTTTCCGGTGATAAGCAGGCGCAGTTAAGAAAAAAATACGCCGCATTTTTAGGAGAAGACGATGCAATATAAGATTTTTGATATTATTATGTATTTGTTAGAAGCGGGTGTGTTTTTATACTATGCTTCGCATTTATTTCAATCGCGCTTTTCCCTGCCGGTGCGCGCCGTGGCGGTTGCGGTTGGTCACATGGCGCTTTTTGGGGTTTACACGATTGGCAACACTTGGATTAATATGTTCAGCCAAGTTGTAATTTATGTGCTACTCTTTTATTTTATTTTCGGCGCAAAGATTAAAGTTGCAGTACTGCACGCCATTATAATCCCTTGCATCCTGCTGATTAGTGAAACGATTGCTTTAAGTGCAGTGTCCGCATTCATGCATAAGAAGTTTACCGGTTTTTTGAGCGATTTTATGTTTTATGCAGCGGCAAATCTGCTTTCCAAAATTCTTAATTTACTGTTTTTGAGTATTATTGCGGGTCTTTTTTCTAAAAAGAATGCGGTCAAAAACCAAAACTATTGGATGATTCCGGCTGTGATATTTTTAGACGCGGTAGTGCTGATGATAGTTAATGATTTATTTTATATGATTGAGCCAACCGTGCGCACATTGGCGATGTGGATTGCTGTGCAGGTGCTCATACTTGTTCTTAGCGGCATGTTTATTCTTAACCATTATCTGGTTTATAAACGTGCAGAGGAAATTGTCGCTCTCAGAGTTGAAGCGCAGCGCAATAAGGTAGAAACACAGTATTTAGAGGTTGTGGAGCAATCGGCAAAAAATATGCAGCTGCTTTCCCACGATTTTAAAAATCACCTCATTCAGCTTGATAATGCCGCAGATATGGAGCAGGTGCATGAGTATATTCAAAGTCTTTACCCGACCATTCGCTCTTTTGATTCGGCAACAGTCAGCGACAATGCGACACTCAATGTCATTATCAGTAAATACAACACACTCTGCGCTGTTAAGGGTGTTGCGTTTCGCTACCGCATAGAAAGTGCGCTTGAGCACTTGGAAGCAAGCGATTTGTCGGCGATTCTTTCTAACCTGCTCGACAATGCGCTCGAAGCTGCCGAAGTGAGCGAAGCAAAGTGTATTGAACTCAGGCTGTTTAAAAAGAATGAAAAACTTGAAACACTTATCATTACCAACTCCTGCGATACCGCGCCGATAGGGCGGGGCGGTGAGCTTTTGAGCAGCAAAAGCGAGCCGGACACACACACACACACACACACACACACACGGCGCCCGTTCACGGCTTGGGCTTAAAGAGTGTGAAAAAAGCAGTGCAAAAGTATTCCGGCTTCTACGAGTGGGAGTATGATGAAGAAAAGAAAGAGTTTAAAACGATTGTATCGTTTTACAAATAAGGATTTGTCGGGCTGTTCTATGAACAGCAATGCGGAATTCGGAGTTCGGAATTCGGAATTAAAGGGCGACACATTCGCACTTGTTTCGCTTCGCTCTATTGTGAAAATGTAGTCTTTACTCACAAGTAAAAAAACCTTGTAACAGCTAATGATTTATTATTTC
>SVOD01000038.1:13094-18926 GCA_015066575.1 Oscillospiraceae bacterium | reverse complement strand
CCACATGGGAGCTGTTTCTGCTACACACTCTGGTGTGGTTTGTGGCATCGGTAGTATCGTAGGCGCCCCAATCATGGCCGAGTGCCGGAATGGTTTGCGGGGTAGAGGAAATTGCCCAGTCACATTCCGAGCAACGCACAACACTGTTGTAGCTACCGGCTGTCGTACAGGTAGCCGGCACTACATCTTCTTCTTGCGCAGCCTTCGGGGTATGCGCGTACTTACCTTCGCTTAAATCGGACTTAATGTAAGCATTACAATCTTTACACTGGTAGTAGTGACCCTCTGCATCCTTGTACATAATCGGGTTGTCTGCTAAGTGGTGACCGGTTGCCGGAATATCGGCAACATCTTTGGTAGCGGTGGCTGTATTGGTTTCACTCGCCACCTTTGTAAAGGTAACCGTTGCCGTGTAGGTATGTGTGCCGACTGCCGTACAGGTTGCCGGTGTTTTAACGACGCTTGTAATACCGCCGCCGCTTGCCGTACTCAGTGATTTGGTCTCGGGGTGTCCGCAGCCGGAAGTGGTACAAGTTCTCGAAGCGGTTGCGGTTTGACCGTCATTTGCGATAGTGATGGTCGGTGTATTGTAGGTGTGTTTAGCCGTTGTGCTGTAAGTACAGCTGCCGCACTTCTTGGTATGGTCCGTGTGGTTACCCGAAATTTCGCTGTAGGTCCAGCCGCTGTGCGCCGTGGCGGTGTAGGTCGCCGTTATGGTCTTGGTCTGCGCGCCGGTAGTCAGGTTTGTGTATGTACCGGACCACGATTTAAAGGCATAGTGGTTGGTATCGTCCGGCCCTCGCGACGGGCTGCTTGGCGCCGTGGCACTGCCGTTGTAGTCGATGCCGGTTTGATTTTTCAAATTAGTGCCGTCATAGTCCTCAAAGTCAACAATATAGTCAAAAACAGTAACTGTAATTGTTTTGGAAGCACTTGCACTACCTTTAGAAGCCGTAACCGTTACATCATAGTTATTCGCGCGGTTACAATCGGAAGTTACCGTAACCTGGTTGCTCGAAAAACCGGTGCCGTTAGGTTTATTGGAACTAAGGGAAGCACCTTCATACCATTGAACACCATACTGGTCATACACCGTGCCTGCAGTAAAAGCAGTGGACTTATTGGTGGAAGTACCATCGGTAGGCACAGCAACATTAGAGCCACCGCTGATGCTGGTCGTAGTCGCCGCGGGAGCAGTCTTACTGACAGTGGATGTACCGCTGGTGCTCGAAGAGAAATTGCCGGTGCTTCTGCTTGCCCAGTCCTGCCATGCGCCGGCAGCATAGTTATAGAACTGCAGAACAATGGTATAAGCACCGTTGGTAATATTGGAACCGGATGACTTGGAGCAACTGTCAGTCATTTTAGTCGGCCAATATTTACCGCAGTTATATTCCGCCGTGGTTGTGGTTCCTTCTTTATCTGCCCAAGAACCGGAGCCGGTACCGACAGAGTAGGTTTTAATACTGGTCTCAGTGCCGGTACCATTGTTCGGTTTACCGTAAACCGTGATTTCTACATTGTTACCGGTAAACCCATTGGTACCATTTAGATAAACTCTGATCTGGTAATGGTCACTGGTGGCAGCCTCTGCCACCGGTGCAGTAAAGACCCAACAAGAAACGAGCATCACCATGATAACAACCAGGGATAATACTCTCTTGCCGATTGAATTAGCCTTCATATAGAAAGCCCCCTTTCATGATTATTTTGCACTATCGCAAAACAATAGAACAATATTCTTCTATACGTTAATATTATATAATATAACCCGCAAAAATGAAATTGTTTGAAATGTAGAATTTTATTTTATTTTATTGGCAATTTTATCTAATGTGTTGTAAAAAAACAGCGTTTTTTTAGTTAACTTTGTTAAATAACGGAGAAATTCTCACATTTGCTGATTTTTAAATAATTAAAACCATATATAGTGGTATTTACCCTCCCAAGTTCACAAGATAAAGTGGCAGCGGCAGAGCGGAACTTTTCAAAATAAGTGCTTTTTTGCTGTCATTCCGAGCTTTTTCCTGTCATTCTGAAGCTTTTTCCTGTCATTCTGAAGCTTTTTCCTGTCATTCTGAAGCTTTTTCCTGTCATTCTGAACGTCAGTGAAGAATCTCCCGGTTAAACACTGTCATTCTGAGGTTCGAAGAACCGAAGAATCTCCCGGTTCTTATGCTTTCATCTTATCCACGAGCTCCTTCGGCTACGCCTCAGGATGACAGAGGAAAAAACGAGATCCTTCGGCTTCGCCTCAGGATGACAGAGAAAAAAAACGAGATCCTTCGGCTTCGCCTCAGGATGACAAATAGTAGATGTGTCATTCCATGGCTTTTCCTGTCATTCTGAACGCAGTGAAGAATCTCCCGGTTTTTACGCTTGCATCTTGTCCACGAGATCCTTCGGCTACGCCTCAGGATGACAGAGGAAAAAAACGAGATCCTTCGGCTTTGCCTCAGGATGACAGAGGAAAAAACGAGATCCTTCGGCTTCGCCTCAGGATGACAGAGGGAAGAACGAGATCCTTCGCTTCGCTCAGGATGACAGTAGAAAAACAGGATGACAGTAATAAATGGATGACAGAAAAAAAGCAGGCAAAATATTTGCCTGCAAGTTAGTTCGTTAGTTCACATTAATTCTAATTATCATCAACTGCTATCAGCCGAATAACCTGCGCAGCGGCTCCAGCAGTTCCGATGCATCTTTGTTTCTGGTTATAAAGGCAACATTGACCACCGCGTAGGCGGTAATTGCCACGCCGAGAAACACCAGCCCTTTTGTAAAAGCAGCGCTCCAATCCCCTTGCATAACATTGATCACATCGAGCACCGAAAAGACCACAATAAGGAAGTAAAAAATCACTGCATTGGTTTCCAAATGTGACGGTTGACTGGATTTCTTTTTTGCTTTCTTGCCGGTTTTTGCAGCGTTTTTTTGCGCACTGTTCTGCCCGAATCTGGCAGCCAAATACACCAAGAAAGCAAGAGACAGCAACACTACCGCAATAAATATCACCTGTGGAACAGTCCGGTTTTTGTCCGGAGAGTTGCCCATGGCAATGAGAATAATGCCGCAGATGCCGGCAGCGCCAAGAGAGATAAAGTAAGGCAAATAGAAGAGTTCGCGGCTCTCCTTTTTGCGCAGCTGTTTGACAAACCACAGGTGCATCAGCAGCGGGAAGAAGGTGTAAACACTGTGAGAGTAAGCAAAGCTGCCCAGCACACCGGCTACCGCAATGAGCGCAAACAGCAAGCCGGCGTTTTCGAGCACAAAGCACAAAAACAGCACAATCAAAAACACCCACTGTGAGACTGCCTGCAACAGCAGTTCACCGCTAACAGGTGCACCGCTGATGCCGAACTGAAACTCGACAAAGAAGATGTAGACACCCATGGCAAGGGCACAGACTATGACCAAAAACAGATTACTCTTTTTCATATTACTTTCCTTTCATTTTTGCGCAAGGCTTTGCCTTGTTCTATAAAATGCGCGCTATGCGCTACCTTTGATTCCGCATTTTCGCTGTCATTTTGTCCACGGGATCCTTCGCTTCGCTCAGGATGACACACTTTTTCCTGTCATTCTGAACGCAGTGAAGAATCTCTTGGTTCTTACACTTTCATCTTGTCCACGAGATCCTTCGGCTTCGCCTCAGGATGACAAATAGTAGATGTGTCATTCCATGGCTTTTCCTGTCATTCTGAACGTCAGTGAAGAATCTCTTGGTTCTTACACTTTCATCTTGTCCACGAGATCCTTCGGCTTCGCCTCAGGATGACAAATAGTAGATGTGTCATTCCATGGCTTTTCCTGTCATTCTGAACGTCAGTGAAGAATCTCTTGGTTCTTACACTTTCATCTTGTCCACGAGATCCTTCGGCTTCGCCTCAGGATGACAAATAGTAGATGTGTCATTCCATGGCTTTTCCTGTCATTCTGAACGCAGTGAAGAATCTCCCGGTACTTACACTTTCATTTTGTCCACGGGATCCTTCGGCTTCGCCTCAGGATGACAGAGGGAAGAACGAGATCCTTCGCTTCGCTCAGGATGACACACTCTTTCCTGTCATTCTAAACGTCAGTGAAGAATTCCCCGGTACTTACACTTTCTTCTAAGATAATTGCGCACAGCAAATACTATAGGGGTCCCCGAAAAGTATTTCGCAGAAAACTTTTTGGGGAGAAGACAAACAAACGTAATAACACTTAAAGGATTTGCCGGCAAATTCTTTCTATTATGAAGTTTGTTTGGACGAGGGTTGCTATGTCAGCGGGTCAAACACTGTCAGCGCATAGCAGAGTAGATAGCAGAGCGAATAGCGATAATCCGCGCGGAAGAGCAGGCACTCTTTGAGATACTCCCAATCCTTTTCTTTGATGAGAATATAGAGAAAAAGCACAAACTGAAGCACAAAGCCATGCATCATCCACCGCACAACATCGACTGATAGCAGGCAGCCGCAAAGCGCTACCGGGTACTGCAGCATGATAAGCACATACAGTAATTTGGCAAAAAAGCCTTTTTGCTCTTTTCGCTTCTTGCGCCAATAGCCGTAAAAGACTACCAGCAGCGGTAAATCGATAAGGATAGTAACAGCGGCGGTGCTGAGAATGTGCACCGTATCATTTGAAAAATTATACTTGATATAGTGCACATATCCGCCCACGATGTTGATAAATGAAACCAGCGGCGCCGGTAAAGATGAAGCGGAAGGGTCTATCCATAAATTCTCGTAATAGCGCGCGAGCATATCGTGGTAATCGCCGCCCAACATTTGGTGGTAAAAAACGGAATTATAATAATCAATATCAATATTGCCTCCGCCTTTGGTAAAGCGATTTCTTGCCAACAGTTCCTTGTCAAATTCCTCCATGGTGTACTTGAGATTATCACTTTCAAAGCGAATAAAGTAAAGTGTTAAACCTAAAGAAAGCAGCGCGCAGAAAATGAGCAGCGCAACCATCACCGCCCTGTGCTTCCCTTCTCGGCGCACAGCTTCATACCACATTAGCAGACAGAAAAAGACAATGAAGGAAATCACGCTTGTAAAGTGCACCAAAATGCACAACACACAAAGCGCGGGAATGAGAAACTTTAAATATTTATTGGAAACAAACACCACCATCGCCAGTGCCAAAACAAACCAGTAAGTATCATAGATACCCAATTGGTAAGAGAGCGATGAAAAGGTGGAAGGTCCTGTCAGGAAAAAGAAAAACAGAATCAGTAGCCGGTTTCTGTCTTCGGCGTTTTCCTGGGCGCTGAGCACTTTGGCGAGCAGCAAGCTTACAAAGGCGAAAAACAGCACCAGCACAATGCTTAAAAACAAAACCAGCTGCCACTCAATGACTTCTTTAAAAAACAAGTGGTAAGTGGCACCGAGTAAAAACTTGGTGCAAAAGCCAAAGCTGTAGTCGGTTAAAAAGAAGGTGTAAATATGCTTGTCGATGCTCCAAAATTGAAAGCGGTTCACAATCATAAAACTATACGCCAGCAGCAATATAAAGAAGAACAGCGCATATTTTATAAAACTTTGAGGTTTTTTGAGAAGTGTTCGTTTCATAGTTTCTCCCGATAACTATATTATAAGAATCTTTAAAGTTAATTCCGGTGCGAAGCAGGCTTCGCAGATATTCTCTGCTGCTTTCCAAACACTCTGAGGTGCTTCTTTCCTGTCATTCCGGGCTTTTCCTGTCATTCTGAACGTCAGTGAAGAATCTCTTGGTTTTTACACTTTCATCTTATCGACGAGATCCTTCGGCTTCGCCTCAGGATGACACACTCTTTCCTGTCATTCTGAACGCAGTGAAGAATCTCTTGGTTTTTACACT
>SVOD01000038.1:0-13084 GCA_015066575.1 Oscillospiraceae bacterium | reverse complement strand
CAGTGAAGAATCTCTTGGTTTTTACACTTTCATCTTATCGACGAGATCCTTCGGCTTCGCCTCAGGATGACACACTCTTTCCTGTCATTCTGAACGCAGTGAAGAATCTCTTGGTTTTTACTCTTTCATCTTATCGACGAGATCCTTCGGCTTTGCCTCAGGATGACACACTCTTTCCTGTCATTCTGAACGTCAGTGAAGAATCTCTTGGTTCTTACACTGTCATCTTGTCCACGAGATCCTTCGGCTTTGCCTCAGGATGACAGAGGGAAGGACGAGATCCTTCGCTTTGCTCAGGATGACAGTAAAAAATATAAAAAACAATTATATATCAATGATTATTTCTTTCCACTCCGGATTAACTGATTCAACTAATTCATTCTTTCGTTTTCTAATCCATCCTTTTAGTTCTTTTTCTCTTGAAATAGCTGAATACACATCTGTTGTAGTTTCAAAATACACCAGTTTTGTGACATTGTATTTTTTAGTAAATCCTTCAACTAATTTATGCTTATGTTCATAAAGCCTTCTTTGCAAATCGTTAGTTACACCGATATACATCACTTTATTATTTTGAGTTGTTAAAATATAAATATAATAATTCATTTAAGTTAACCTTTGTTCAATGAGTAGTGCTAATCCACAAGATCCTTCGGCTTCGCCTCAGGATGACACACTCTTTCCTGTCATTCTGAACGTCAGTGAAGAATCTCTTGGTTTTTACACTGTCATTTTGTCCACGAGATCCTTCGGCTTCGCCTCAGGATGACAGAGGAAAGGGCGAGATCCTTCGGCTGCGCCTCAGGATGACAGTATTAATACAGGAAAACAATAAAAACTGAAGAAAAAAGAATTTCAATCAACTCGTATAGGGTGTTTGGTACAAAAGTGCATAGCAGCAATAATACAGTGCCAACACCTTATTATCCGCCTGCAAGAAGCCGCGCTGCAGCGCATCATCAAATTCATTTTCGCGATAGCAGATGTAAAGGAAGAGCAGAAACTGCACTAAATAGGCATACATCATCCACTTCACCAAATCGGTCGCCAACACGCAGCCGATTAAAGTGAACGGAAATTGCAGCATGCACAGAATATACACGAGTTTTTTGCTCTTTTTGCTCCGGCGCAATTTAAAAATCCAATAGCGGTAGAAAAATACTGTCAACGGCAGGGTGATAAGTTCGAACATCATAAATGAAGAAACAAATTTTGCCAAATTCGTTGAAACATAATAGAAGCAACTGATAAAGTAAAAACCGATACCGTTAATCATTTCCGCCAAGCCCTGCGGCAGTGCCGTTGTCTGCACATCAATCCAGGGGTGCGCCGCAAAGTCTTCAAACAGCCTTCCGCCGTCATCAAAAGGTGTCACGCGGTAAAACTCGCCTTCCAAATAATCCATATTCACTTTTTCGGTGCCCTCGCCGAAATGATTGCGGCGCGCAATTTCAGCGCGAAAGTCCTCCAAAGAGTAAGTCAAGTTCGAGTAATGGTGCTGCCAAAAATATAAAAACATCGCAAGCGCAGCTGCAATCGAAACAATGAGCAAGGCAATGTAAATCCCCTTTTCTTTCCCCTCTCTTTTCGCTGCTTCATACCACAAAACAATAGCAAAAAACACGATAAAAGAGAGCACGCTGGAGTAGTGAATCATGATACTGAGCACAAAAAACACAGGCACAATCAAGCGCAGGTATTTTTTGGAAACGAGCACCACAAATGCTAGCGCAAAGTACAGCCAATACTGGTCGTAGATGCCGAATTCACCGGTTAAAGCCGAGAAAAATGACGGTCCGCTGAGTAAAAACAACACCAAGAATAACAGTTTATTTCTCGTTTGAAGCTTTTCTTGCTTTACTAAGATTTTTGCCAACACAAAAGCAACACAGAAGGTGAACAAAAACAGCAGCACGGTTAAAACAATATTTAACTGCCACGGGATGACCTCTTTAAAAAACAAGTGGTACACCGCTCCGGGCAAAAATGCCATGCAGAAGCCCAATTTGTAATCCACTAAATATGCCGTATAGCCGTTTGCATCCACCTGAAAGGGTTGAAAGTGATTAATGATGATAAAGCCGTAAAGCAAAATAAAAGCAAAAAGAAATAATGTATATTTAAATATTTCTTTATTATTTTCAAATATATTTTTTTTCATTACCATTTCCTTTTCTTCGTTTTATAATCAGCGTTCATCTATTTTCCGTAAGGAATACCGTATTTTTTTAGAATGCGCGGAAAGAAAAAGCGGTAAAACATAATGGATGTAATCTCTCGCACGCTGTAAAAAAGCTGAATAAAATAATTGACAATGCCGTGGTGCAAGGTGCTTTCGATGGCTTCGACAATTGTTTTTTTCATGAAAAAGAATTTTTTCTGCGGCTTGTCGGCTTTTACATTGGAGCAAACAAAGCTTCTCCACATGAAATACGAGCGCACCACTTTTACATCAAGAGCAGGAATGTCGGTCAGCGGCTTTAGTTTCTCCGTCGGCCTATCCATAAAGTATTTCATGCCTTTTTCAAAAGATGCAATCTTGCCGTTACGTATCAGCCGGTCAAAGAGCACGGTTCGCGGCAAAGGATAAAAATAATTCATATTATAAAAAGTGGGCTTAATGGCTTGCGCCAGCTTCACGGTTTTCTTTAAATCCTCTACCGTTTCCATCGGTATACCGACCATAAAACCGGCAATGGATATGATGCCGCTCTCCGAACAGTTATTGATATTAGATGCCACAATATCCAAATCTATCGGCTTGCCGAGCTTTCGCAGCAAGCTCACGGAGCCGGTTTCGACACCGAAGAAAAGCCACCGGCAGCCGGCATCATACATCAGCTGATAATCTTCTTTGGTAAAGCGCCCGATGACCGTTTGGCAGCCCCAAACAAAATCCAAACCGCTGTCAATGAAAGCGTGGCAATACTCATGCACTTCTTCGCGGGATTTTGCCCACATTTCATCGGTAAAGTAAATGCCGTCCATCCCGCATTGCTCGACCAGGTAGGTAATTTCATGCATCACCTGTTCCAGGGGACGCTTGCGGTAGGCGCAAAGGTTAAAGTCTTGATTGTAACAATAAATGCAATGATTCGGGCAGCCCTTTGCCGCACACACATGCAGCATTTTTTTGCAGCCGAAGGATTTTTGAAAATACTTTTGCGGCTGCACAAAGGTAAAATCCATCTCTGGAAAATCGGCAAGGTCGGCAAGCTCGTGCTGCCCGAGGTAGTGATATGTATCGCCTTCAAAATAGGCTAAACCTTTAATGGAAGCGAGCTCCCGCTTGCCGGCAAATGCCTCTAACAATTCTTCCCACACCAACTCGCCTTCACCTGTCGATATATAATCGGCATAACCGTTTTCCAGACAGGTTTGCGCAATGCAGGAAGCCAAAGGTCCTCCCCAAACCACGGGGGTGCCTTCTGTCTTAAAGGGCTTTGATACTTTGATGGCATCGGGAAGTGATTTGTGACCAATCACAGACACCCCTACCACATCCGGTTGAAATTCTTTTGCAACATGGGCAGCATTAATTCTGTCGACAGATCTGTCAACAAAACGAATTTCATGCCCTATCTGCTGCAAATAGCTTGCTATTGCAATCAGCCCGAGCGGTATGGATACTGACCGGGCGTTAAACCTCGGTGCAGGATTAATCAATAACACGCGCATCTAATTTCTCCCAATGCCATAACTTAATCATTATTAATAATAATACTGGAGCCGCTATTTTCAAAGTGAAACGGTGAAAACTCTAAATCCGCCAGCGCTTTCTTCACCTGCGGCTGCCGGTGCTTGGGCACATACAGCAGCAGAAAACCGCCGCCGCCGGCACCCAGGAGCTTCCCGCCCAAGGCGCCGTTTGCCATCGCCTTACTGTAAATTTCATCAATTTGACTGCCGCTGATTCCCTGCGCCAAGGTCTTTTTCATTTGCCAGCTTTCATCCAAAAGGCGCCCGAAATCATCCAGTTCTCCCTTTTCCAAATATACTTCACCCTGCCTGACCATTTGCTTCATGGTTTCCAATGTGGCAAGGTTGTGAGAAATATTCTCTTGGTTTTGCTTGGCAATTTCTCCCGAAAAGCGCGCAAAACCCGTAAAGAAAAGCAGCAGGTTCTCTTCAAGCATTTTTTTGTGCGGCACCGAAATGCTGAGCGCTGTGCGGCTTACCTTATCCTTTGTAAAGCAAAAGCGATTCAAGCCGCCATAAGCGGTGGCGTATTGGTCCTGCACACCGCCCGCCTCCGCACAGAGCTCACGCTCTAAATGCACCGCCTCGCGCGCCAAAGTCTCTTTGTCGGGGAACTCGCCGCGCATCGCGTGAATGCCCTGCAAGAGCGCCACGGCAAACGCAGAGCTGGTGCCGAGCCCCGAGCACGCCGGTAAGTCCGCATCGTAAACAATTTGCAGGTGCTCGTAAGGCAACATTTGAAATACATTGCGCAACAGCGGATGCGAAACCTCCTCGGGTGAGTTAAAGCGCTCGATTTTGGAATATGTAAACTGGTTTTTAAACTCATAAAACGGCGGCAAATCGCGCAAAGTGACATAGCAGTACTTATCAATTGTTGTGGACAGCACTTCCCCGCCGTAGCGGGAATAGTAATCATAAAAATCGGTGCCGCCGCCGAAAAACGATATTCTGAATGGGGCTTTAACTGTAATCATTGGTTTCCTTTCCTCAAATAAGGATTTGTCCTCGACAAATCCTTTAGTCGAGCAATGTTTTACATTGCGAACGCCAAGGTTCTGAGCCTGTGGCTCAGGTTCTTATTTGTCGAGCGCTTTCAAAAGCGCGTTCGACATTGCAATGCAATCCGCTCTTTTTTCTTTAAAAAACTTTTTGCCTTCTTGCGGGCTTATTTTTATTACCTGTGAAGGTGAAGCGCCCGCCTCTTCGGCAATGCGCAAGCCAAGCTCATATTTTGTCATCAACCTGTCGCCGCAGACGTTAAGTATCGGCGGCAGTTCTTTTTTTTCAAAAGCCAGGGTGACTACCTGCTTTGCCGCTTCGCTGTAAGGCAGTGCATTGCGGGCAATCCCGTCAATCATCTCCACACTCTCCCCTGCCTGCAAAGCGGCAAGGGTTTTATCATAAAAAGTGGTATTTTCACAAAGCGATGCGCCGTACAGCAGCGAAAGACGAAACACATATCCGCCGTGCGCGAGTACTACCTTCTCTGCCGCCAGCTTTTGCCTGCCGTATTCATTTATCGGACTGCAAGTATCTGTTTCGCAAAAAGGCATCTCCCCCGGTTTACTCTCACCGTAAACACAATCGGTGGAGGAAAAGTAGAGATTCCGGATATTCTTAACGGTTTCAAAAAAGCATTGTAAGCCATCGACATTGACCTTGCGCGCCGCGGCGGGGTTTTCCAACACCGCATCAATATTGTGAAACGCCGCCAGGTAAAAGACTGTCAGCGCCTCTCCCCGGCACATTGCGGCAAGCGCCTGCAAATCTGCCGTGTTTGCCACATCGCAGCGAACAAAGCGCACCCGCTCCCCTGCCGCAAATGAGAGTTGCGGCAGTTGAGAATGATAGGTGCAAAGCACCTGCGCATCGTTGCTTTGACATATTTCTTTTAATAGGTACTGCCCTAAAAAACCGCAGCCGATAATCAGTATCATAGTTATCCTTATCGCATTTTAAATGTTACATTCTCATTTCTCGAAATCCACTTCGTTTTTGGAATAAATTGTCATCCCCCTGCGCCTGCCGAACCAAACAGTTTCTTTCGCGTAATGATACACATCTTCAAACTGCCGCGCAGGGCAAATGCGCAGCGCCCGGTGCTGCTGTTGCAACTGCGCCGGTTCACCGGTCAGAATTTTTTCAAAAAAGGCGGGAAAATCAAAATCGATTGTCAGTATTTGCTGCTTGTCAAAAGGTTTTCTGACCATCGCTTTTTGGTAAAGCAACAGGTTGTCAAACACATTCTGTTCAATCGGGAATTGCTCTAAAAATGGTAGTATTTCCTCAAAGTAAGTATCATAGTCGCTCACAAACTCCAAAAAAGCACCTTCTTCAAAAAACCAGGTAATATTGCCGAAGCGCTCGTTGTAGTAATTCCAATCGCCGTCAAGCGAACTGCGGTACTTCTTTTCAAAGGTTTTGAAAAGAGCGTGCAGCTTGCCGCCGCTTGACATAATATGTGCCAGCAGCCCGCTGTAAAAGTCGTAATAAGAGCAGATGTTTTCACTGTATAAATACATCGCCGCAAAGCGTAAAATGCCCAGCGAATGAAAGCACTGCAGGCAAATGGAAAACAGATTGCTCTGCACCCAGTCCTCGCGGCTCATCGTAGCGGTCGATCGCACCAAATAAGAGTATTCCTGTACCTCTTCATTTTCTTTAATCGCAGAATGGATATGATTAAACGGCACTTTAATGACCTCTATACCATGCTTTTTAACATACGCCGCATCCGCAAGGTCGGAATTCGGGAGCATTTCCAAATAATACACACTTAAGGAGTTGTGCTGTCCGCTTTCGAGCAGCTTACAAAGCCCTTTACAAAAACTCTCTTTTGTTTCGCCCGGTAAACCGAGTATTAATTCGGAGTAGGTCGGAATGCCCACAGCATTATACTTCTCCATCAGCGAAGAAAAGTGCTCCATGGTTAAGTTTTTTCTGCCGATGTTTTCCAATGCAGTCGGGCTTAAAGTTTGGTAGGCAAAGGTTGCGCCTTTATCCATCTGCACACTGTTAAGCGCCGCACAAATGCGAAAGACTCTTTCGGCGCTGTTTTTTTCATAACAGGGACGGAACACCTGCGGATAACCGCACTGCTTTTTCTTTTCAATCAGGTAATCGGCGATTTCCACATCTCTATCAAACATGCCGAAATTGGAATCGGCACAAAAACAGTATTCAATTTTGTGCTCTGCGAGCCAATCAATTTCCGCCTTGACTTTCTCGAGAGGGAAAAAGCGCATCTTCTTGCCGGCGCACCAGTCACAGTAAGCGCAGGAATAGGGGCAACCGCGGTTGGTTTCGAGCACGCTTAAAAAAGAGGTGTCGGGATTTTGCGCAATGATTTCATCAAACACGCCGGAGAGATACGGTGAAGGGTAAGTGCTTATATCCGCATACTGCTCACGCGAGGTTTTCACCGTAACACCGTCTGCCCCGCGAAAAGCAATGTTGCTCACCTGTCGCAAATCACCGCCGGGTAAACTGCGAAGCAACGCCGCAAAGGGCTGCTCTCCTTCTCCGAACATCAAAATATCGATATAGTATTCGCTCTCAAGAAGCGTGCCCGTTTCGCTGACACTGTGACCACCGAAAAGAATAATGCAATCGGGAAATTTCTCTTTCACGCGCCTTGCAAGCGCCTTGTTGTATTCCATATTCCATACCGCGCAGGAAAACGCCACCATATAGGGTTTTTCCAACCGCGCCAGTACGGCATCCAGTTTCTCACGCTTATAAATAATCTCTACAAAGCGGTAGGTTTCATTTATCTGCACATCGGTCTTGGCATAAGCAATCAAGGCACCCGCCGCACAGGGCAGATACACCGACTCATCAAATTCAAAACCGACTTGTACAAAGTAAATATTCTTCACGAAAACCTCTTTGGCTTATTTCTCTTTTAAAAACTTTTTGGCAGGTGTAAAGCGAATTTTGGCAATCACCAGGTAGTATTTACAAAGTGTAAAAAAGCGAATGTGTGATTTGGATTTTGAAACATCCATGCAGGGCACTTCAATAAATCGATAGCCCAACTTTAAAGGCTTAAAAATCACTTCGGGTAAAAAAGAAGCATCCTGATTTTCATATCGCAGTGATTGATACAGCGAAAGCGGTGCAATCTGCGTGGGATTGGTATAATCCGTTAAATCCGAGTGATAAAGAAAAGCAAACATTTTTTGCGAAATGTGATTAATTACTGTTCGCACTGCACCGTAGTTCACAAACCCGCCGCCCGGTAACCAGCGGCTCACCTTAACGATAGAATCCGGGTTTTGCCGGGAAAGGGGCAGCATTTTTTTAAAAGCGTTGATATCCATACCGTCATCCGCCGCCCAAACAAGGTGGTGTGTACCGCTAACCCAACCAAAGGAATCCTGAAGGGCGTTACCGAAACCATAGGCGGTTTGAATGCGGTAGGAACAATTCGGATGCGCGGCAACAATACCTTTGACTACTGCCAAGCACGCAGGCGAACAGTTGCGCGAAAGAACAAACAGATATTCCGCATCCTCCGCCTCGGCATATATTTTTGAAAAGGCAGTTTGCAGCAAATCTGTTTCATCAATGGCACATATCACTACACTTAATCGATACTCATTCGTCATTTTCTATCGTCTTAATCTCACTTGTATAAATATTTCTGCCGCCACGCCTTCCAAACCAAACCACGCGCTTGGCATACTCCGCAAGGTCACTATATGTTTGCCTGTCGGTAATGGTATAGCAGACCTTTTCGGCAGTTAAGGCTGCATCTTTATTATGCAGCAACGCATCAAAATAGGATTTCCAATCATAGCAAAATGCTCTTTGCCACCGATCTTTTTTCAGCTCTTTTAAACAGAACTGCTGATAGTTAAGTAAATCACACAGCAACTCCTCTTGCGGAATATACCGCTTTAAGAATAACTTCATCTGCTCAAAAAAGAGTTCCTTTTGCGCAAAAGTTTTTAAAAAAGCATATTCTTCAAAGGGCCATGCCACATTGCCGAACGCATTGTCATACACCGTGACGGGGGCGCTCTGTGCAATAACGGAATCGCACTTTGCTTTAATCTCTTTAAACACTGTCAAGGCACATGCATCGCTGAGCAAAAACTCTAACAATTCACTGTAAAAGTGCGTATATTCTAGCTGCATTTCTCTATGCAAAAACAGTGCCGGAAACTGCAACAGCCTTAAGTGATGAAAGCACAGCACACAGGTTGAAAACAGCACCATCTGTTTCCACTGCGTTGCATCCATTGTTTTAGTGGTTGTAATTATTCTCGAGTACTCTTTTATATCAATAGTCGATTTAATGACATGCGGTTGATTAAGCGGAATAACGGAATACGCTATACCATACTCTTTCATATATTCTTCATTGCCCATCTGTGCCAGCGGCAACCACTCGCACAGGTGCACAAACAGCGAAGTGTGCTGCCCCATTTGCAGCAACTCTTCAATGCCTGCTTTAAAACTTTCAAGCGTTTCGCCGGGCAAGCCTAAAATCAAATCTGTATATGTCGGTACACCGGCATCGGCATACAGGCGCATTTGCTTTTTATAGTTTTCGACATCCATATTGCTTCTGCCGATATTGGTTTGCACACTTGGCGACATTGATTGAAAAGAAAGTGTCATCCCCTTACTCAAATCATTATCGCTGAGTTTTTTGGCAATGCGGAATATCCGCTCCCACGCGCCTTCGACATACGAAACAAAGGATACCTGGAATTTTTTCGGGTAGCCGGTTGTCTTTTTGAGTTCAATAATTTTATCGACAATCTGCTCATCACGCTTGAACATGCCGAAATTCGCATCACCGCTGCTGACAATTTCCATTTTATGCGCGGCGCACCACTCCAAATCGAAAAACACGCGCTCTAAAGGAAAAAGTCTTACCTTAGACTGTATCATTCCCCACGAGCAATAGGCACAATGATACGGGCAGCCGCGGTTCGATTCAATGATGGTTTCAAAACTGATATGCGGGTGCTTTTGCACCAATCTGTCAAAAAAGCCGGATTCAAACGGAGAAGGAAAATCAAATTCCTGCGCAAGAACAAATTCGGTCGTGAGCGTTTGCGCGCCGCAGCGAAAAGAAATGTTATGAACACTTTTCAAATCCGCACCGCTATCCAAAGCACGCAGCAAATCGCGAAATGACACTTCCCCTTCATTGTGCTGCAAAATATCAATAAAGTCGCATTCTTCCAACAGCGAGGCATCGGCAGGCACCTGCGGACCCCCAAACACAATCAGGCAGTCCGGAAAGGCGGCTTTAATACTTTTAGCCAAGGCTTTATTGTATTCAAAATTCCATATGTAATTGGAAAAGCCTACTAAATACGGCTGCTTCAGGCGGGCGGTAACCGTTTCCACCGGCTCTCGAAGAAAAATAGCATCTTCAAATTTGTACGCGCTGTTAATATCCTCAAACTTGAAGGCATAAGAGGCAAGGCAGCCTATTGCATACGGAAAATAGACTGTGGAAATATTTTCGGTTGTGGGTTGCACAAGGTAAATATTTTTCACGACGACCTCTTATGAATGTAGAAAATTGAAAAGTGAATGAAGCGCTTTATGAGCAAAGTATCTTTGTTGCGCCCTTAATGCTGCCCGCGCTTCCGCTTTGTTTATTGCGGCTGATGAAATACGGTGCTCGGTCTGTAGAAAGAACTGGAATAGTCCGTCAAGCGTTTGTTTCTTCCGTACCAAATTACCTGCCGCGCATATTCGCTCAAATCCTTCACCGGTGCTTCATCTTTCACCGTAAAGCAAAGCGGCACTTTTTGCAGCGGCTCGTAATTATAGAGCAGGATGTTATTGAAGTAGGTATAAAAATCATAGTCAGAAGTAATCTTTACTTCATCTACAGCGATTTTTTTAATCACATCAAACTGGTATTGAAAGACAGCATCCACTGTCGGGCTTTTCCCGAAGTGCTCCTCCAAGCACTGTTTGGTTTCGGCGTAGAACTGCTCTAAGCATTTGAAAAATTCCAAATAGATGACTTCATCCAATTCCCACAAAATATTGCCAAGCCCTTCGCATGTTGCCATAAAGCCGCTTTCGCTTCTGGCAATCTTGTGGCAAAGCTCATACACCTTCAAATATACGCGGTGCAGTAGCGGCATATCTTCGCGTTGCGAGAAATTGATAAAGAGTTTATAAAAATCGGCAAAACTGACTTGGTACTCATTGCGGTAAAACAACGACACATTTTTGAGCAATCCCAAAGAATGCAGCGCCTGTGTATATTTGGAGTAAATGAGCGAGAGCACCCAATCCTCCAAACTCATGGAATTGGTTTGTGTTGTATAAGAGCCGTATTCCAAAATTTCATTTTCATCCGCGCGCTCCACCGTGTGCACCATTTGGAACGGAATTCTTGCGGTTTTGATACCGAATTTTTTGATATACCACGGCTGCCCCATTTCACTGTTGGGTAAGAGCATGCACGGGTACACAATAAAGGAATAGTGCTGCCCGTTTTCGAGCAAATTGCCGATACCTTCGCAAAAGCTGTCATAGGTTTCGCCGGGCAACCCCAAAATCAATTCGGAGTGCGTGGCAATATCAATATCGTTATACTGCTTCATTAAGCGCTTGAAGGATTCGACCGATATATTCTTTCTGCCCACATTTGCGAGCACCTTCTCATCCATACTCTGGAAGGAGATGGTTTGCGCTTTGTCTAAATCATACTCAAAGAACATCGCGCCGATTTGGAAGACCACATCGAGCTTTTTCTTGGTGAAATTAACGCGGAACACCTGCGGGTAACCGCAGCGCTTTTTGCTCTCGACGACATATTTTGCGATTTCCACATCTCTGGAAAACATACCGAAATTGGCATCGGCAGCATAGATGAATTCAATCTTGTGCGCGGCAAACCAATCGATTTCCGCTTTCACGCGCTCGAGCGGGAAAAGCCTGACTTTGGCTTTGAGTTCACCCCAGTCACAGAAAGAGCACTGATTCGGACAGCCGCGGTTGGTTTCGAAGACTGCCGAGAAATTGACATCATCCTCCAGCAGTTCATCAAAAATCCCATCCAAATACGGCGATGGATACTCAATACCGCTTTGCGGCACATAGCGCGTGGTAATGATTTCTTTCCCGCTGCGGTAAGAGATGTTATCAATATCCTCCAGCGCTTTGAGCCCTAAGAAGTATTCGAACAACCCCTCATTGGTTTCTTCCCCGAAGCGGTGAGTCAAAAAGTCAATATACTCGTACTGCTCTAAAAATGTACCGTCACTGGAAATATTGTGACCGCCGAAAACAACCTGACAATCCGGGTAGGCTGCTTTGACAGCCTGCGCGGCTTTTTTATCATACTCGGTATTCCACACCGAACAGGAGAACAGCACGGCATACGGTTCTTCCAAACCTGCAACAAGTTGCTCAATCGGCACTCTGGTATAGATGATTTTTTTAAAATCAAAATGCTCGTCGATAATCTTATTGCGTTTTAAGTACGCAATAATACAACCGGAAGCATACGGAATATAGGTGGAAGGCACCTTGCCTTTGTAAATATCATTGGGCTGCACAAAATAAATGTTGCGCTTGCCCTCGCCCACAGGCTTGATTTTCTGAATTTCCTGCGTGTAAATGTTTTTGCCGCCCTTTCTGCCGTACCACATCACCTTCTTGGCATAATCCGCCATGTCTGCATAGGTTTCATCGGCTTTGAGGGCATAAGTGACATCTTCTTTTTTCAGCACTGCCGGCTCATTGGCAAGCAGAGAATCGAAGTAGGTTTTCCAATCGTAATGAAAACTCCTGCAGCGGCAGACCTTCCCCACTTCTTTTAAACAAAAGCTTTGATAGGCAAGGATTTCATCCAAAATCTGTTCATCCTCAAACAGCGGCTGCAAAAAGCCTTTTATCTGCTCAAAGAATTGCTCTTTTTGTGTAATAAGCTTTAAAAAGGCGTATTCTTCCGGACCCCATGCGATATTGCCGAAGGCATCATCAAACATCACCGCACCTTCATGCTTTTTGATGACATTCTCAAAGAGCAGTTTGATTTGTTGAAAAATCGTATTGTTCTCCAACAGGTAGTGAAGTAAGGATGTGTAGAAGTCCGTATACTTCATCTGCTTTTCGTGGTACAGATACAGCGCCGCAAACTGTAACAGGCGCAGGTGGTGGAAGCACAGCACGCACACGCTGAAAAGGTTCATCTGCACCCAGTCCTCTTCACTCATGCTGTAAGTGGAGGTCACAATGCGCGAATACTCGGTAATGGCATCCTCACTCTTCTTGGCATGCGGCTGGTTGAGCGGAATTTTCGAGTAGGCTACCTGATACTGCTGCATGTATGTTGGGTTTGCCATCTGTGACATCGGCAGCCACTCGCACAGGTGCACAAACAAAGAGGTGT
>SVOD01000037.1 GCA_015066575.1 Oscillospiraceae bacterium | reverse complement strand
TTGCCCACGTGCTGTTAAGGATAACAAGGTTCAAATTGCCTGACTTCACTCACGGAGGGTAGCGATAAGGAAAGCTTGTCTCAAAATTGCATCTTTTCGCACAATAAGTGCGTTAAAAGCAGCTCATAGGCGTTAGCCTTATGGGCTGCTTTTGCCTTCTTCTTGCACAAAAATATGCAATTTGAGATGCAAAGCAGTTCATTTTGCTTGATTTTGATTAGATTGGCAATTACAAAAATGAGGTAATACTGTCGTATTGGCTTATTTTTTAATTGTCAAGATGAGTGAAAGCAGGCAAAATGAACCAAACTTTCCTTACCGCTACCCTCCGTATTCTAAAATGCACTAATACACAAAGTATCAGCACATTTGATAATTGCCAATTTAAGCAAATTCAGACAATTTGAACTGCGTTGCACCTCATTTTTAAGATTTTTCGTACAAGACAAGGCATAAACCCCTTGGCAAGGCTGACGCCTGCCAAGGGGTTTTAACGAAGTTATTGTGCAAAAAGATAAAAATGAGGCTTATTATCCTTATCAACACGTGGGCTTACCGAACCGCTTTTTTTTGCGGCACAAAGCTGTCGTGCATTGCCTGCTGACCGCCGACTGCTAAAAAAGCGAAGCAAAAAATGCTTCGCTTTTTTCTTTATACCGATTCCGCACCGCGGGTGGTCATGATTTCATAGGTGGCGTTGTCCAAGGTATAAAAAGGACCTGCCTGCTGACCGTTTTGGTCTTCATAATAGCGGTTGAAGGTGCCGGTCACCTTGATCCAGGGGTGCAAGGAATTGGCATCCCCGTCTTTCGGAACATAGTCCGGGTATTTGCCATCGCTTGTGGTAAATTCCAGACCGCACATATTAGCCGGGCAGGTAGGGCAGGCGGGTGCGCCTTCGCGGTAAACATAGTAGTAAATTTTACCGCCCTGCGCCGAGAAATCCTGCAGGGTATACATGCCTTCAATTTGCACCACTTGACCGATATAGTTGTCGGCATTGGTGGTTAAATCATTGAGCATGCTGACATAGCCTTTTTCGGAAACAACAACCTGCGGTTGGAGTGCTGCGGTATCGGAGGAAGCGGAGCTTTCCTGATTTTCGGTGGATTTGCTGCAGGCAGCAAAACTGCACAGCAGAACAAGTGTTAATACCAAACAAATTGCTTTTTTCATGAGTTAAACGCCTTCTTTCCGTTAATTTTTGCTTTTATTTTTGATATGAGCAAAAAGAGAATAAATGCCGCTACATCGACTGTGACCACGGTGGGACCGGTCTGGAAGGAGAGTGTGCAGGCAATAAAGAAGCCGATAAGGAAGCACACCACCGAGAACACGGCGCTGACAATGACTACCGATTTAAAGGATTTGCAAACGCGCATTGCCGCAAGCGCCGGGAAAATGATTAAGCCGGAAACCATAATCGCGCCCATCATTTTCATACCGAGCACAATCGTCACTGCCGTCAAAATAGCAATAAAGGTGTTATAAAAGTTGGATTTAATACCGGTTGCCGCCGCAAAATCCGAATCAAAGGTGACGGCAAAAATGCGGGTATAAAAGAGTACAAAGAATATCAAAATAGCCACGCACAACACAACCGAGAACCCAAGGTCTGCATCGCTGATGGTAAAGATGTTGGAAGACCCGAACAGGGAGGTACACACATCCATCGTGTTGTTGCCGGTTGCATTGTAGACAATGGAGCCCAGGGCAATACCCGCGGTGGAGAAAATGGCGATTGCCGCATCTCCCTTGGTCTTGGAGTTTTTCAGGCGCAGTAAAATGATGGCGACAATGACAACAACGAGCATTTCAAATTCGAGCGCCAATGAAAAAGGCTTGTTGCCGATGGTGAAGTCGAAAATGCCGGTCACGGTAGCAATCGCCACCGCGAAGAAGCCGAAGTGCGAGAGCCCGTCGCCAATCATGGAGAAGCGCTTGAGCACTAAGCTCACACCTAAGAGCGAGGAGCAAAGAGAAACCAAAAAGCCGACAACGATGGCTTTGATCACAACGGTAGTCATCAGAGGGTTGGCAAGAATATCGGAAATACTCATTTGGCTTCACCCCCTAAGAAATCTCTACCGACATCGGCAAGCAGGTAATCCTCTTTCTTGCCGAAGAACAGCGGCTTGTGGTGCAGGTGGAGCACATGGCTCGCCGCATCAATCGCGCCGGCTATATCGTGGGAAATCATAATCACGGTAATGCCGTGCTTTTCGTTAAGTTCTTTAATAATCGCATACATCTCTGCCGTAACCAGCGGGTCAAGCCCTGTCACCGGCTCATCGAGCAGGATAAGCTTTTCGGTCGCGCACAGCGCTCTGGCAAGCAGTACGCGCTGCTGTTGCCCGCCCGAAAGGTTTTGAAAGGATTTGTTTTGCAGTTCTTCAATACCCAAGAGCGCAATATTCTTTTGGGCGCGCTGTTTTTCTTCTTTGGTATAGAATGGGTGAAATTTCCCGTTGCCGAGGGTGCCGGAAAGCACCACCTCTTTGCAGGAAGCGGGAAAATCCTTTTGAATATCCGTGCGCTGCGGCATATAGCCGATTTGGGTTTGGGTCAACCCGTCGCCGAAAGTGATGCTGCCGGCGTGGATTTTCATCAGCCCTAAGAGCGCTTTCATCAGCGTGGTTTTACCCGAACCGTTTTCGCCGACAATGCACAGGTAGTCGCCGCTGTTGACTTCAAAACTGATGTCACCGGCGACCACATGCCCTTCATAGGCGAGCGCCAAGTCTTTTACTGTAATGAGTGCCATTTGTGATAACTCCCTTGTACCGGAGGGGGATACCCCCTCCGGAAAATTGTTTTATGCCATGGATTTGGATAGTGTTTCGTAGTTTTCGCGCATCATATCCGCATAGGTTTTGCCGCCCTCAAAATCCGCTTTCGAGAGGTTGTGGAAGGAATTGAGAACTAATTTTTCTGCGCCGGTTTGCGATGCAATCGAGTCCGCATAGTTTGAGGAATTGAGTTCAATCACATACACATACTTTAAATTGTTGTCTTTAATGGCTTTAATTAATTCATTTTGCACTGCCAGCGGAATTTCATTATTGCTCGAGCAACCGGAAAAAGCGGCAACGGCTTTGATGCCGTACTCTTCGCAGAAGTAGCGGAAGGGATTGCGGTCGGCAATAACAATCGTTTTATTCTTCACACCGGCGAGGAAAGCGGTAAACTGCGCATCAATATCGGCAATTTCTTTTTCATAAGCCTGAGCATTGGTTTTGTAAGTTTGGGCATTGTCGGGGTCCAACTCGCTAATTGCCTTTTGCAATGCTTCGGTGATGGCAATGGCGTTACCGAGCGAAGTCCACACATGTTCATCTGCCGCGCCTGCTTCCTCTTCTTCCTCTTTTTCCGCTGCGATAATGCCTTCGTCACTCTCTTCGAGTGTTTTGACTAAGTCCACAAGAGCAATCGTCTTTTTCGGAGAAGCGGTTTTGAGTACATCCTTTACCCATTCATCGCTCTCACCGCCGACATAGATGAATAAATCGGCGCTGTCAATCGCAGAAATATCTTCAAGCGTGGCGGAGTAAGAGTGGCTTTCATCACCGGGCGCCAAGAGCATTTTTAGCTCGACTCCTTTGACATCCTTGGTAATGGCTCTGACAAAATCATACTGCGGGAAAATGGTGCAGACAATATTGAGTGCATTGCCTGTATCTGCCGGATTAGCGGTTGTTGTTTCATTCGTATTCTTATTTTTGGCGCAGCCCGCAAAGCCGAGGACTAAGGCGAGCGCAAGTAATACAGCGAGTATTTTTTTCATCGTATAATCTCCTTTGTTAAATAACTGATTTTTCGCATAAAAATAGGCATAAGGAACCCCAAAAAGGGTACACTTATCCCTCTGATTTAGTTATTTAACTTGGTTTTTAAGCGAACGGTTGTGGTGTAAATAATTTTTAGCGGCATTTTTTCGGCAAACAAGCGCATAAGCCGGTGTGCACATAAAATGAAACACAGCACAACGACACCTGCTTTTATCATGTTTACCACATTTTTAACAACTGCGATTCTTTCACAGGTTTGGCAGTGAACACCCTCGCAATGATGGTGAGAAGAGATAACAAGCCCTACCGCGCCGAACACAGTAAATAAAACGAATGCCGCCAATGCCACGACAGCGATTAACTGTTTCGTTTTGTTTTTCAAGCTTATCACCCCTTTCTTTTTATATATATAACATTTTACACCCTTTTAACCTGATGTCAAGGAAAAAGGGGGAAAATTGGAATTTTTCACACAAAATCATTTTTGTGAATTGTAAAATCCTGCCGAATCATTTATAATGAAATATATTGAAGATTTTGAGGTGAATGAAAATGAAACATAAAGTCACATTAGAGCGCTGCACGCCCGAGAGCGTGGGCATTTCTTCGGCAGATATTATCGCACTGATGGATACCTTTAAGAGAATGGATATTGAAAACCATTCCTTTATGATTTTGCGCCACGGAAAGGTGTGCGCCGAGGCTTGGGCAAAGCCGATGGCACCGGAAATTCCGCACGCGCTGTACTCTTTTTCAAAATCCTTTGCGGCAACGGCAATCGGCTTTGCGATTGAGGAGAAGGTGATTGTGCCGGCGACCAACGAGCCGCTGAGCCTTGACACCCGACTCAAAGATATTTTCCCGCAGGAGTTTGCGGCAAAGAAAAAGCCGCACCCCTATGATGAGGAGCTCAAACTTCGCCACATGCTGCGCATGCAAAGCGGCAAGAAAATGAACCTGATGGCGGATAAGGCGAAAATTGATTGGGTGGAAGACTACATCAACGCACCCTTCAACGCAAAGCCCGGCACCTATTGGAATTACTGCAATGAAAATTCCTTTATGCTGTGCGCCGCTATCCGAAAGTTGACGGATATGACGGTCAACGAATATCTGGCACCGCGTTTATATGAGCCCTTGGGCATCGAAACACCGCTGTGGGAAACCGACCAAAACGGCACCGAAGCCGGCGGATGGGGCATGTATCTCAAAACCGAGGATATGGCAAAATTTATGCAGTGCTATATGGACTCCGGCAAGTTTATGGGCAAGCAGGTGATTCCCGCGCGCTGGGTGGAGGAAGCCGGCAAAAAGCAGGTGGACAATTCTATTGAAATTCAGCGCGACAACAAAGCGGGTTACGGCTATCACTTCTGGCTGAACAGCATCGGCGGCTTTCGTGCGGACGGGATGTTTTCACAGCACGGCTTGGCGCTGCCGGAATATGACGCGGTGATTATTACTACCTCTGGCTGCCCGATTGAGCAAAAGGATATGGATGCAATCTGCTCCATCTTCCCCGCAGCATTCAGCGACGAACCGTTGCCCGAAAATCCGGAAGCCTATGCCGAACTGCAGCAGCGCTGTGCCGACTATGCGCTTGAAAAACTGCCCAAAAGACCGCGCAGAACCTTACTCGAGCAGCGCATTAATAAAAAAGTGTATCACCTCAACAAAAAGCCGGTCGGCAATGTCAGCGGCTTTCCGGCAAGTATGCTTGCAATGCCCATTACCTTTATGAGTACGGTCAAAACCGGTAATATTGACAGGCTCCGCTTCGTTTTTCAAGAGAACGAACTGCGCCTGAATTGGATTGAGCAGGGCGGCAAAATCAGAGAGTGTGTGCCCATCGGGTTAGACGGTGAGTACCGCTACGGCAAGTTGAATATGGGGCCTGTACCCTTCACGACTGCCGGTATCGGGTGCTGGAATGAGGATGGCACACTTTCTATCTCCCTGCGCCCGCTTGAGGCGGTCAGCGCGCGCACGATGACCATTCGCTTTGAGGAAGATACCATTACGGTGAAAATGGGCGAGAGCCCCGCGGTAAGCACCATCGCCGAATTTTTGGTAGCGGCATTCGAGGTGATGGTCGGCAACAAGTTTTTGGTCAAGAGCGCCGAGCAGGCATTTAAAGTAGTGCCGAAGGTGTTAGACCCTACTTTGCACGGGAAGATGATGTAGAAAAAAGGCTGTCGCAGACAGCCTTTTTTAATGAATAGTGAAGAATGAATAATGAATAATTGTGGTGGCGAGGCTATGCCTCGCAATGAAATCTACCCCTCTGTCGGCAGTGCCGACATCTCCCCTTTCAAGGGGCGACAAGAAGAGGGCAAATTGAACAGAGAACAAACTTGCTTTTATCCGACTTTTTATCGGGTGCGGGTGTCCCGCCCTTAATTATTCACTATTCACTATTCATTATTCACTAAAAAAAGGGCTCAACGCATTGCGTTGAGCCTCGCTTATTATTACAAGATACTCTTGTAAAGTTTGATGTATTCGCCTGCGGATTTTGCCCAGGTGTTGTCGCTTTCCATTGCGCGCTTGACCAAAATATCCCAACCCTCGGCGTAGTAGCCTTGAATGCCGCGGCGAATGGTGTAGAGCATTTCGTGGGCATTGTAGTTGGCAAAGGTAAAGCCGTTGCCCTCGCCGTCACCGCTGTCTTTCACGGAATCACGCAAGCCGCCGGTTTCTCTGACAATCGGTACCGTGCCGTAGCGCAGCGCAATCATCTGCGAGAGTCCGCAGGGCTCGCTCTTGCTGGGCATTAAGAACAAATCGCAGCCCGCATAAATGCGGCGGGAGAGCGGCGGAATAAAGCCGATAACAGCCGCGCATTTTTCAGGATATTTGCCCTGAATGTAGCGGAAGAAATCTTCATACTCCGTATCGCCCGAGCCGAGCACCGCCACCTGGATATCCTCCGTGCACAGCAGTTCTTCAAACACGGCTTTAACCAAATCCAGCCCTTTGTGGGAAACAAGGCGGGTGACAATGCCGATGAGCGGCACATCCTTTTGCGGCAGCCCGAGCTCTTCCTGCAGCGCTTTTTTGCACGCCGCCTTGCCCTCTTTAAAGGTTTCGGCGTTGTAATTCTGCGCGATGTTCGGGTCGGTTTCCGGGTTGTAGTTGTCATAGTCAATACCGTTTAAAATGCCGCTTAACTTATAGGAGCGCTGTTTTAAAATGGTATCTAAACCGTGGGAATACCAGGGGTCCAAAATCTCATTGGCATAGGAATTGGAAACGGTGGTCACGGCATTGGCGGTTTCAATCGCGCCTTTCATGAAGTTGACACAGCCGTCATACTCAATAATGCTCTTGTGGTATTCATCAATGCCCACAATGTCGCCCAGCAGCTCCATACCGTATTGCCCTTGGTACTGGATGTTGTGAATGGTAAAGACGGTTTTGATGCCCCAGAACTTTTCGCGCTGGGCATAGTAGAGGCTGTAGTACACGGGTACTAACGCGCTCTGCCAGTCGTTGCAGTGAATAATGTCGGGCTTAAAATCCAAGTGTTCGAGCATTTCAAGCACCGCTCTGGAGAAGAAGGCAAAGCGCTCGGCATCATCATAATAACCGTAGAGGTTATCTCTCTTGAAATAGTATTCATTGTCAATAAAGTAATAAATCACACCGCCGATGTGCGCTTCAAAAATACCGCAATACTGCATGCGCCACGAAACGGGCACCGGGAAATTGCAAAGGTATTTCATCTTTGCGCGCATTTCATCGCTGATTTTGGCATACAGCGGCATAACCACGCGGGTGCCGACGAGCCTTTTGCGCAGCGCAAAGGGCAGGGAACCTGCCACATCCGCCAAACCGCCGGAGGCAACAAACGGCAATGCTTCACTTGCTACATATAAAACTTTCATAGTGATTCTCCTATTTTAAAGAGTGTGGAGGGTGGAGAGTGGAGAGTGGAGTTGAGGTGGTGCCGCTTGCGGCACATTATATTGCAAGGCAAAGCCTTGCCACCGTTAATTCCGCATTCCGAACTCCGCATTCCGCATTTTAAAGAATGGTTCTTTTGGCAATATAAATCGGGTAGGTGTCCGCCCCGCAAAGCTTCTTGCCGGGTTTGACTACCACATGCTTATCTAAAATGGCATATTCCACCGTGGCGTTTTCGCCGATAAAGGTATCCTGCATCAAAATGCAGTTTTTGACCTTGGCGCCTTTGGAAACGGTCACATTTCTGGAAATAATGCAGTTTTCCACCTCGCCTTCAATATCGCAGCCGTCTGCCATGAGCACATTCTTGGCGATATTTTCCAAGCCGTAGCGGGTGGGCATGGTGTCTTTGGACTTGGTGTAAACCGGTCTTTCGGCATTAAACAAATCCTTGCGGTTCTCATAAGAGAGTAAGTCCATATTCACATTAAAGTAAGTCGTAAGCCCGTCAATCATATGGCAGAAGCCCCGGTGCTTGTAAGCATAAATCTTGAGTTTGCCGATATTGTCAATAATGCTTAAGCGCTTAAAGGAGGGCCTTTCTTTGGTCATGCCTTCATTAATCAGGCGAATGAGCAGATAGCGCTCCATGATGTAAATGCCTAAAGAGCACTCGGTCTTTTCGCCGCCGCCGACTATGATATTGGCTTCTTTGACCTTACCGCTTTCATCCGTAATCAGTTCCACCTGCCTGCCGATATTTGCCGGCGGCACGCAGTCCGCAGAAACGACGGTGATATCGGCGCCGTTCTTTTTGTGGGTTTTAATGAGCGCACTGTAATCGACATTGGCAAGCAGACTGGAGTCCGCAATAATGACATATTTTTCATCGCTCTTGGTGATGAAATCCATTGCGCCGTTGAGCGCTTCGGTGCGGGAGCGATACATGCCCAGTGAACCCAAGCCGAAAGGCGGCAACATAAAAATACCGTCATTTTTTCTCGAGAGGTCCCAGGGTTTACCGCTACCGATGTGGTCCATTAAAGATTGGTAGTTACTTTTGGTAATAATACCGACCTTGGTAATGTTGGCATTGACCATCGAGGAGAGCGGGAAGTCAATCATTCTGTACCTTGCGGCAACGGGAATGGAACCCATGGTTCTCAGGTTGGTCATTTCGCTTAACGCTTCATCGTTTGTATTGGAGAAGATAATTCCGAAAACATCATTTCCCTGCATCTTAGTTGTCCTCCTTATTCCCGTAAGATTCGCCCGCTTTAACCTTTTCGCCTTTGGCAACGGTGGTGTTGGGGCCGACCATTGCTACATCCCAAGCGCCGGGCTCCAGGTTTTCGGGCAGTTCGCCGACCTGCGCCTGCTCTTCAATCACCGCGTTTTCCGCGACAATGGAATAGAGCACTTTTGCGCCTTTTTTAATCGTGGCACCGGGCATAATCACGCTGTCAATAATTTCAGCGCCCTTTTCAATTTCCACATTGGAAGAAATAACACTCGACTCGACACTGCCGCCGATATAGCAACCTTCCGCCACCACGGAGTTTTGCACATAGGCATTTTCATCCATAAAGTGGGGCGGGGCAATCGGGCTGTTGGAGTAGATTTTCCAGGAGCTGTCGCTCAAATCCAAATCCACATTCGGGTTGATTAAGTCGAGGTTGGCTTCCCACAGCGAAGAAATCGTGCCGACATCCTTCCAATAGCCTTCAAACGGGTATGCCATCAGTTTCTTGCCGTCGCCAAGCATCGCGGGGATGATATTTTGACCGAAGTCGTGCTTGGAGTTCGGGTCGTTTTCATCGGCGATTAAGTATTCGCGCAGTTCCTTCCAAGAGAAAATATATACACCCATGGAAGCCTTGTTGGATTTGGGTTCGGCGGGCTTCTCTTGGAACTCGTAAATTGACCAATCGTCGTTGGTGTTCATAATGCCGAAGCGCGGTGCTTCTTCCCACGGCACTTCCATGACCGCAATTGTGCAGACCGCCTCGTGGTCTTTGTGGAATTGCAGCATTTCGTTATAATCCATTTTGTAGATGTGGTCGCCGGAAAGCACTGCCACATACTCGGGGTTATAGCGGTCAATAAAGTTGATATTTTGGTAAATGGCATTGGCGGTATTTTTGTACCACTCCGTGCCCTCAATCTGCTGGTAAGGGGAGAGGATGTGCAAACCGCCGTTGGCTCTGTCTAAATCCCAGGCATTACCGTTGCCGAGGTATTCGTTGAGCTCTAACGGTTGGTACTGTGTCAACACGCCCACGGTCTCAATGCCGGAGTTGACACAGTTGGAGAGCGGGAAGTCGATAATTCTGTACTTACCGCCGTAAGCCACAGCGGGCTTTGCCACTTTCTTGGTCAGTAAGCCGAGGCGGCTGCCCTGGCCGCCCGCCAAGAGCATCGCAAGACACTCGATTTTTTTCATGTATATATTCCTCCTTTTTTTGGTTGAAGCTAAACGCCGGTTCATTTACCTGCCGGCACCGCTTTTGAAAAACAATATTTCAAACGCAAAGCGCCCTCAGGCAAACCCGATATCGGTCAGTTTCAACATTGGTGAATGGTTCGCTTTATTGTGTTTTTATTTTGTCGGGATGCGGGTGCATCTACTTACCTTTTTTTGCCGGTGCTTTTTTGGCAGCCGTTTTTTTGGCGGCCGGTTTCTTTGCCGCGGGTTTCTTTGCCGTGGCGGCTTTTTTCGGCGCAGGGAGTTTTTTGAGTTTCTCTAACTCAATGTAGAGCACCGAAAGCCCGGGAATATCGACATCAATCGCGTAGGGGAATCCGTCGGACTCCTGCACGCGCGCTTCAAAGCTGTGGCGCACGCTGTTGCCCCAACCGCCGAAGCGTGCCTCATCGCTGTTGAGCACCAGTTTATAACTGCCGTATTGTTCTACACCGATGGTGTAGTCGTTGCGGGTTACCGGGGTGAAGTTAATGAGCACAATGGTTTGGTGACCTTCCTTATCTTTACGGATATACGAAAGAACGGAAGAGTTGTTATCATCGGCATTAATCCACCGAAAACCGTCCCACGAATAGTCGATTTGCCACATTTGCGGGTGGTCTAAATAGTAGTGGTTGAGTTCACGCACAAAGTTTTTGGTGCCTTGGTGAATCGGGTAATCCAGCAGCAACCAATCTAAACCTTCTTTGTATTTCCACTCCACAAATTGTCCGAACTCTGCGCCCATAAACAGCAACTTTTTGCCCGGGTGGCTCATCATATACCCTAAAAAGGCTTTTAAGCCGGAGAATTTGTCTTCATAATAGCCGGGCTGCTTGTTGAGCAGAGAACCCTTGCCGTGTACAACCTCATCGTGAGAAATCGGGAGAATGAAGTTTTCATTGAAAGCATACATCAGCGAGAAGGTCACTTTAGAGTGGTTGTAACTTCTGCCGAGCGGGTCCATTTTAATGTAACTGAGCACATCGTTCATCCAGCCCATATTCCATTTGAAGTTGAAACCCAGACCGCCGTCTTCTATCGGCTTGGTCACCATCGGCCAGTCGGTGCTCTCTTCGGCAATCATCATAATGCCGCCGCCGAATTTTTCAAAGACCGCCCGGTTGAGGTTTTGAATAAAGTCAACCGCTTCGAGGTTTTCTTTGCCGCCGTGGATATTCGGGCGCCACTCGCCGGCTTTGCGGCAGTAGTCGAGGTAAAGCATACTTGCCACGGCGTCCATACGAATGCCGTCGAAATGGTATTTCTCAATCCAAAACATTGCCGAGGAGATGAGGAAGGAGCGCACTTGCGGTTTTGCGTAGTCAAACACGCGGGTGCCCCAATCCTTGTGCTCCATTTTGAGCGGGTCGGCGTATTCGTATTGGCAGGTACCGTCAAACTCATACAGACCGTGCTCATCCTTGGGGAAGTGCGCCGGTACCCAGTCGATAATGACACCGATGTCGTTTTGGTGACATTTGTCGATAAAATACATTAAATCCTTCGGCGTGCCGTAGCGGGAGGTGGCGGCAAAGTAGCCGGTCACCTGGTAGCCCCAGGAGCCGTCAAACGGGAATTCCAAAACGGGCATCATTTCAATATAGTTATAGCCCATATTTTTGACATAAGGGACAAGCTCATCCGCCAGCATGCGGTAAGAGAAATAGGAACCGTCTTTATTTTGTCTCCAAGAGCCGGCATTGATTTCGTAAATGTTGATGGGCTGCTCGTAGATATTAATGCGGTTTCTTTTATCAATCCACTTTTTATCGCTCCATTCGTAGCCCTCAATATCATAGACTTTAGAAGCGTTGGCAGGGGCGGTCTCCGCGTGGAAGGCGAAGGGGTCGGCTTTCATATGCGTTTCACCGTTTTGACCGGTGACGGCGTATTTGTAAGCATCCCAAATATGCGCGTTTTCCACCCGGCATTCCCAAATGCCGCTATCGCCCAGACGGTACATAATGTTTTCATAGCCGTTCCAGCCGTTGAAATCGCCGCAAACGCTTACGGCAGCCGCGTTGGGCGCCCATACGCGGAAAACGGCACCGCCGTTTTCAAAATGGCAGCCGAGAAAGTCGAATGCGCGGTAGTTTTTTCCCTCATTAAATAAGTATTCGGGAACAGTGTCTCTTTTCTTATTTGCCATAAATTTCTCCTCAAAAAAATCATAAAGTCAATCGGGAATATTTATTTATATTATAATAACATTTATTAAAGCATTTTGCAAGGCGTTTTTTGTGTATTTTGTTACAAACTTTTTTGATTATTGGTGTGTATTTTGTATAAAAATACAAAGACGCCGCGTGGCAAATCCTGCTAAAAAATTTATAAAAATTTAATAAAATATATAGAAAAATTTTATATATTATGTTATAATAACTATATCTGTGCTTCGGAAGGAGGGTGTAGCAATGATTTATTTGGATACGGCGGCAACCACACCGGTGTGTGGGCCGGCAGCCGCAGCCGTGCAGCAGGCGATGCTGCAACAATTTGCCAACCCCTCTTCCCGCCACTTTGCGGGGGTGGAAGCCGCAGGCGCACTGGAGCGCCATCGCGCGGTGATTGCCGCCGCTCTCGGGTGCCAAAAAGAAGAAATCTTTTTTACTTCCGGCGGAACGGAAGCCAATCATCTTGCCGTTTTCGGCGCAGTGGAAGCGGCTAAAAAGTTTCGCGAGAAAAAAAGAATTGTCATTTCCGCCATCGAGCATGCTTCCGTATTCGAGAGTGCAAAGCAGCTCGAAGCGCGCGGCTACGAGGTGGTGTATCTGCAACCTGACCGCTATGGGAATATCACCGCGGCACAGCTGGCAGAGGCGATTGATGAAAACACCGTTTTGGTGAGTATGATGTATATTAACAACGAGCTCGGCACCGTACTGCCGGCAGCGGCAGTCAAGGGCATTATTCGGGCAAAGCACTCTCCGGCGCTGTTTCACTGCGACTGTGTGCAGGCGTTCTGCAAAAAAGAGTTTCGCGCCGCGGCGCTCGGCGCCGATTTGATTAGCGTGAGCGCTCACAAAATTTTCGGACCCAAAGGGGTCGGTGCGCTGTATATCAAAAAAGGCACGCGCATTGTGCCGCAGGTATACGGCGGCGAGCAGGAGGGCAAAATGCGCCCCGGCACGCAGGCAACGGCACTTATTGCCGGGTTTGCGGCGGCGGTCGAAGCTTACCGCAGCGCAGAGTACAGCCGCGCCGTCAAAGCCGTCAAAGCCTATGCGGTGCAGCGCTTGGAACAGTTGCCCGGCATTGTCTTTAACAGCGATGAAGCGGCAAGTGAATACATTCTCAATTTTTCGCTGCCCGGGTATCGCAGTGAAGTGCTGCTCAACTTCTTATCGGCACAGGGCATTTGCGTTGCCGCCGGCAGCGCTTGCGCGAAAGGAAAGCCCAGCCATGTGTTAAGCGCGATTACGCGAGATAAAGCGGTGGCGGACTCCGCCATTCGCCTGAGTTTTTCTCATTTAAATACCCCCGCGCAGATAGATATACTTACAGAGCAGCTGCAACTTGCTCTCACCACTTTGGCACATGAAAGGAACGCATGAAAGAGATAATTTTGATTAAAAACGGGGAGTTGGCGCTCAAAGGCCTCAACCGCTCCGTGTTTGAAGATAAGATGCTCAAAAACATTCGCCGCAGGCTGGCGGATTTGGGAAAGGTGACTTTTTATAAAAGCCAGTCCACCGTGACCTTGTACCCCGACAGCGAGGATTTCGATTTGGAGCAGGCGGTGGAGCGCATCGGTAAGATTTTCGGCATTGCCGCCTACTCAAGAGCGGCAGTGGCACCGAAGGATTTTGAACAAATCAAAACCCTCTGCGTGGAATACTTTGCTCAGTCGATTTATGCTTATAAGACCTTTAAGGTGGAAGCCAAGCGCAGCGACAAGCAGTTCCCGCTCAAAAGCCCGGAAATCAGCCGAGAAATCGGCGCGGTGATGTTGCAAAGTTACCCCTTTTTAAAAGTGGATGTGCACAACCCGGATTTAGTTATTACCGTTGAAATTCGCGATAAAGAGGCGTATATCCGCGGCAACCAGCTTAAGGGCGCCGGCGGAATGCCTGTCGGCACCTCCGGCAGAGGCGCTGTATTGATGAGCGGCGGGATAGACAGCCCCGTAGCCGCCTATATGATGGCGCGGCGCGGGTTGGAATTGTGTGCCGTGCACTTTGCGGCGCCGCCTTACACGAGCGAATTGGCGGAAGGAAAGGTAAAAACCCTCACCGAAAAGGTGGCGGCTTACGCGGGCAGGGTAGAGTTATATATTGTACCCTTTACCAAAATTCAGGAAACCATTCGCGACAAATGCCCTCAAGAGTATTTCACGATTATTATGCGCCGCCTGATGATGGAGATTGCAGGCACCATTGCCGCCGAACACGGTGCAAAAGCGCTCGTGACCGGCGAGAGCCTCGGGCAGGTGGCAAGCCAAACGCTTATGGCGCTCGCCTGCACGGATGATGCCGCGGTGATGCCGATTTTGCGCCCGCTTATCGGGATGGATAAAAATGACATTGTAGAGATTGCGCGCAAAATAGATACTTTTGAAACCTCTATTTTGCCGTATGAGGACTGTTGCACGGTCTTTACGCCGAAGCACCCGAATACCAAGCCGCAGCTTGACGAAGTGCGCAAGGCACAGAGCAAAACGGATTGGTCACAGATGATTGCCGAAGCGCTGGAAAATACAAAGGTGGAAGTGATAGGGTGAAAGTACCTTTCACACAGTGAAGTTTGCCGGGCAAGTGAAGTTGCGAGCAGTGAAGTTTGCGTGAGCGCAAGTGAAGTTTTGGCTACGCCGAAGTTGATGGCGGGCGTTGCCCGCACCCGTTCCGCTTCGCTCTAAATTATTTATGATTATTGTGCTGCCGCTTGCGGCAGAATGAGGATGAGGATGAAGATACACGAAGAAGTCGTTACCCTTTTAATGCAAAAGGGGCTCAAAATTGCCACCGCGGAGAGCTGTACGGGCGGGTTACTTGCCAAGTGCATTACCGATGTTGCCGGCGCAAGCGAAGTGTTTGACTACGGCATTGTTTCTTACGCAAACGCCATCAAGTGGGGGCAGTTGGGGGTGCGGCGCCAAACGGTAGAAACCTACGGCGCGGTGAGTGAACAAACTGCGCGCGAAATGGCGCAGTGCGCCGCCAAAAACGGCGGGGCGGACATCGGGCTTGCCACTACCGGCATTGCCGGGCCTTCCGGCGGCACTGCCGCAAAGCCGGTCGGCACCTGCTATATCGGGCTGTATTTTCAAAACAGAACCCGCGTTGTGTGCTACCGAACCGGGCTTGCCGACAGAGCCGAAAACAGAGAACTTTTTGCCCGAAAGGCATTTGAACTTGTAAAGGAAATTATCAATGGAGCAACAGAAGAAACCTAATATAATCGTGCGTTTTTTTAAGTTCCTGTTTCCGTGGAAAGGGGACAGCGCCGGGGAGATTGTGCGCAAAATTGTTTTTCTCATTTCCATTGCGGCACTGATTGTGTGCGCCGTCTATTTTGCAAACCGTTTTGCACAGAGAAAGCAGTATAGCGATGCCAAACAGCTCTCGGGACTTGTCAGCGACAGCGATGCGGTCAATAAAGACGGGGAACTCGAAAAATTTAAAGACCTGCGCAATATTAATAAAGAATTTATCGGCTGGCTGCGCATTCGGGATACAGGCATTGATGTGCCGGTGGTGCAGACCGGTGACAATGAAACCTATTTAAGAAAAGATTTTTACGGTAACTACTCGGTTTACGGCAACCCGTTTTTAGATTACAGAAACAAACTTAAAAATTTGATTGCGGGTAAAACAATCAACTTGGCGAAAGCGGATAAGAACACCACCGTTTACGGGCACAATATGCTCGATAATATGGTGTTTGCCGAACTGTTGGAGTATCGCGAGCTTGCTTTTTATAAAACGCACCCGCTCATTGAGTTTAACACGATTTACGGGGAGACAAAGTGGAAAATCATCGCCGCTTTTTTGGTCAACAGTACCCCGAATTTGGATAACGGCTACACCTTGGAGTATAATTTTGTAGACTGTTACCCCCAAAACTTTCCGACATATTTGGAAGAACTCAAAAAGCGCAGCTACATTCACCCGGCGGTAGATGTAAATGAAAACGATGTGCTGCTCACCCTTTCTACCTGCGATAAATCGGAAATTGAAGAGGGCAGGTTTGTCGTTGTCGCCCGCCTGGTGCGTGACGGGGAGAGCGAAAAAGCAGATGTGAATGCCGCTACGGCGAATTCCGACATAAAATTCCCGCAGGGGTATTATGATAAAAAAGGAGAAGCCAATCCGTATAAAGACGATGCATTGTGGGAACCGTACGGCGATGAATGAGAAATGCGCCATGAGCGGTGGCAACACGGTGTGTTGCAGCAGATATTTTTTGTATGGTAAGAAAAAGTTGTTTAGAATAGAGGAAGTGAATGATGAAATTTATTCCGTTTATTGACAAAACCAAAGCGGTGGATTTTACCGCCGCAACCACTTTGGCGCGCAGGCTTAATGAGGATTTTAAAGTTAACCCCGCACCGCCGCAGTATAGTGTCAAAAGCCTCATTGCGGCGCTTTCGGCGGCACTTGATGAGGAAAATGTGGTGGTCATCGGTGTGACGAATAAGTATTACCTCAAGCTAAAAAAAGCGCTTTCCATTGTGCTCAAGGGCGAGTTTTATGACAATGAAGCGATTAAAGCAATGGTACTGGAGCAGGATAAGAACGCTCACGAGCTTTACTACCAATTTATGAACGGAAATGTGGTATTCCGCTCGGAAGACGGGTTTTATTCCGGCTATGCTGTCAGCACCAGCCCGCATAAAATCATTGTGTTACCGCTCGGCGATGAAAAGTATATGCCGATGCTCAAAAAGGTCAAAGACTTTGTGCTTGATACCGGTGAAGAATATAACGAAGCTGAAGTGCTTAAACTCTCTGAAACCGAGAGTAAAAAATGGGCAAGAGTATTTGCTATTTGCTCTTTATTAAGTGTGATTGGCGCACTGGGTGTAGCGCTGTTTGAGGTGCTGCAATGAAAACCTACAAAATTCACCTGGTACGCTGCGGGCTGACCGAAGCCAACCTGCAGGGCAGGTATTTGGGCAGGGAAGATGTGCCCGTGTGCGACAAGGGCATTGAACAACTCAAATATTTTAAGGAAACCTTTACATACCCGCCGGTGCAGGCGGTATTTACCGGCCCGCTGCAGCGCTGCAAGCAAACAGCGGCAATGCTTTTCCCCAATGCGCCGAAGGTCGAAATTCCGAACTTTACCGAGTATGATTTCGGTGAGTTTGAAGGCTTTACCGCCGAGGAACTCAAGGGCAATGAAGCGTTTGAACGCTGGCTCGGCGACAGTGGCGATGCCGCACCGCCCTTCGGCGAGAGCAACAACCGATTTAAAGCGCGTGTGGCGATTGATTTTGAAAAGGTGGTGGACGGGTTAATTAAAACCGGCACCACAGAATCTGCCATCGTGACCCATGGCGGGGTGCTGATGTGGATACTATCCTTTTTTGGCTTGCCGGAAGCGCCCATGCACGATTGGCTGTGCGAGAGCGGCTGCGGCTATACCCTTTTGGTAACGCCCTCACTGTGGATGCGCACCAAAAAAGTGGAAGTGTACGATACATTCCCCGAAAGCATCCGCGAGCGGCAAGGCACCGCCGAGGAAGAACAGGAGTAAGAGATGAAAAAGATGATTATTACCGTTGTCGGCAAAGACACTGTCGGCATTATTGCAAAGGTCTGCACTTATTTGAGTGAGAATAAGATTAATATTTTAGATATTTCTCAAACGATTGTAGACGGTTGGTTTAATATGATGATGGTGGTCGATGCGACTGCCACTTCGAAAACCGCCGGTGATGTCGGGGAGGATTTAAAAGCCCTCGGCGAAGGTATCGGTGTGCAAATCAACTGCCAGAGTTCCGAGATATTTGAACAGATGCACAGGATATGATTTATTCGATTTGCGCTTTATCTTGATGGTTAAATTCTCCTCATACTGCACCAAAAATGCCTTGAAATACACAAAGTATGTCGGCGGCATTTTTGGCTTGCCTGAGAAGAATTTTCCGCGTCAATCTGAAAGCGCGCACCGAAAAAATCATATCCCGGATAAGAAAGATATTTTGAAATACACAAAGTTTATTGGTGTTCTTTTATTTTAAAACTTAGAGAGGAAAGTCATGAAAAAAATTTTATTGGCAACTCTTTTAGGCGCTTTAGTTGTGTTATGCAGCGCTTGTGCGGTTCAATCAGATATTCCGCGCGGCTATACACAAAAAGAAGAACATTTTGATGAAAACGGTTTTCAAGATTATACCGATTATTGCAAGTATTACTATGCCGATACTTCAGTGATTGAGAATAACAAGCGTTTTCAAAAGTTGACAGCAGACCAAGTGCAGGATATCAAGGCTTATTTTAAAGATTTTGCACAGTGGATGGAAACAGAGGGCAGGTCGGAGGAAAATGATTTTGCACCTTCTTGCATTAATGCGGGCGACTATGTGTGCAAAATAAAGGATTCGTTCGAGGACTACACGATTCTGTTTTTTGACATACAAAGCGGCGTGCTGTATTATATCCATCATAATAACTAATACAAACGAACTGTAAAACATATTTGAATAAGGAATAACAAATGATAAGCAGAAACGAAGTCATTGAAACCAATAAAATGATAGAGCACGAAAACCTCGATGTGCGCACCATCACCATGGGCATTAGTCTTTTGGATTGCTGCGATAGTGATGTCGATACAC
>SVOD01000036.1 GCA_015066575.1 Oscillospiraceae bacterium | reverse complement strand
AATGGGTAAGGGCGGAGCCCTTCCTTTCGCTAACGGCTAATTTGCTAATTTGCTAACCGCTGACAAATAAGGATTTGGCATCGCCAAATCCTTATTTGTCACATTAAAATATACAACAGTGCGAGCATGAGTAGCGGGTCGCTTTGCTCGCTTCTTAATATAAGAAACAGCATCATAATTGTGCTCATATCCGCGTTTGCAAACAGCTCGCCGCCAAACAGGTTGCCGCTAAGCAAAGAGCCGAGCCCTCCGGCAGGCTTGGGGCGGTGTGGTGCAGGCGGAGGCGGCACAGGCGGAGGTATAGGCGGCGGGGGCGGCATTTCCTCGCGGTGAAAGCGCTGCGCCGCCTGCTGCTCTGCTTCGCGAATATTGCGGGCGCGGCGCAGTGCCTCGTTTTCCATTGTGGAAAGGTGTTCGTAAAAATCCATGGTATCAGCCTAAAAATTGGTCTAAAATGCCGCTTTCTTTGAGAGCGGGAAGCAGGGATATTAAGTGCAGCAGGCGAATGGCTTCTTCCGCGCGCTGCTGCCGCGCAGGAGAGAGCATGGGCTTGAGCGATTGAATGAGCTGTGTGCGCGCATCATCGCCGCGTGCCATGAGCTTGGAAATAGCCTTTAAATCCAACGCGGCAAACTCAGGCGGTAAGGATGGTGCGCCGCCTTCTTTCGGTTCTGTCGGCGCTTCACCACCGAAAAGGTCTTGCGCCATCCCTTTGAGTGTCTGCATATCCTCATCGCTTAGGGAGGAGAGAATGTCGGCGATGTTATCCATTTTGTTTCCCCTTGAGCTTTTCCATCAGTTCTTTCGCCTGCGGCGAGGAAAGTACGCGGTTAAGCTTTTGCTTATCGTGCAGTATATCATCTAATTTTTGTTGTTTTTTTGCGCTTAAATGCGTTTTGGCATACTGTTCTAAGTTTTTTTCATTGAGATTCTTCAAGAGCGCGTCAAAATCTTTGGGTTCTTTCATTGCAATCTGTCTCCAATCGGTATATAATCTATAGTATCAATATATGAGAGGTCAGGTTCGGATATGAAAATTCTTGTGCTGTCCGATATTCACGGGCTCATTTCCTACGCCGAAAAGATGATAGAGCGCGAGCAGCCTGATGAAGTGATTTTTTTGGGCGACGGGTTGCGTGATATCAAAGAGAGCAGCCGTTTTTTTAAAAATGTGCGCTTTCATTTTGTGCAGGGGAATTGTGATTTGTTCGGCGAAGAAACGGAACGCTTAATCACCTTGGGCGGCAAAAATATTTATTTTACCCACGGGCACCGCTTCAATGTTAAAATGGAAGAGGAGCTGCGTTACATCACCCTGCGTGCCCGTGCGGCGGAGTTTGGCGCCGATATTGTGCTTTTCGGGCATACGCACCGCCCCGACCTTACCTATGCGGACGGAAGGATTTTAATGAATCCCGGTGCCGTAATGGCAGGGAAGTATGGTTGCATTACCATTCAGGCAGAGAAAGTCACACCGGAGTTAAAGAGTTTATGAGTAAAAGCATTTTTACCTATGATAAAAAGAAAAACTGTGCCTATTGTGCCTTCGGTAGCAGCAGCGGCGCCGATTTCAAGTGCCAAAAAGGCAGCCTCAAGCATCCTTGCGAGCAGTTTCGCTACGATGTGTTTAAGCGGCAGCCGAAAAAGAGTCCGGCGCTGCAGGCATTTGATGCATCCGATTTTTCTTTATAGTTTCTTTAAAAGTATATGAACCGTTATTCGCGCGTGAATAGCGGCTCTTTTTTATTGTCTAAAATAAACACGGCAAATGAAAACACCAACAGCGCCGAAAGCGGCGCGGAAACCGAGAAAGCGCGCCACGGCGGTGCGGCTGCCATTGTTGGCACCGCTTGCGGAAACAGCCACAGGAAAGCCCGGCAAAAGCCGTAGCCGAGCGCAGCACTGACAAGCCGAGAGAGCAGGAAACGAAACGGGCGCGTACCAATTTTGAGCAGGTACTGTCGCAGTTGAAAAAACACACTCAGTCCGCCGAAGTTGATGATAGCGGCTAAGAAGGGGATATTGTGCTGCAGTGCCGCACAACCGGTGGTGACTTCAAGCACTGCGCTTATCGCTTTTTGTACGGCGGCAGGAAAGGCACATAGGCGTAGCAGCTCACCGAACACGCAAAAAACAATCACATAGCCACAAATCGAGAGCATCGCGCGGATGCTTGCCTGCATACCGCTGCACAAAGCTGTAGAGAATGTGGGTGGCTGCTCGTAAAGTAAATCAACTTTACAAACAGGCTCTTTGCGGTGTAAGAAACCCAAGCCCAAACCGATGCACAGTTGTGAGAGAATATTGCAGACATAAAGAATGATTCCAATGCTGCGGCTGCCGCACATCCCCTCACCGACTGCCAAAATACAAAATGCCGGACCTCCGGCGCAGCAAAAAAGGCTTAACCGCTGCGCCTGTTTCGGTTGCAGCCAAGCGTTTTCGAGAGAAGCGGCGCAGAGGATTTCCCCCGCCGGGTAACCGCCGATATATGCGAAGGTAAGCACCGTGCCGGCAGCGGCGGGCAAGCGGAAGATGCTTTCAAATGCGGTGGAAAACGGTAGCCGGGAAAATGGTAAATAGGGGGAGGCGGTGTTGCATAGGCATAAAAACAAAAACAAAGAGGGAATGAGCGTTTCCCCGCATAGCTGCAATCCTTCCTGCACCCCGCTTTTGACGGCAGCGGAGCAAAACACGATGGTTGCAGCGGCAGCGAGCAACAGTGGAAAGGTAAACACCTTTACAAATGTATTTTTTTTCATTTTCTCACCGTCCTTGGTTCAATCCCGTCTGAGTGTATCATATGCTCTTTAGTGGTGATATTATGAAGAAAAATAAGTGGCTCGGTGCGCTGACAGTGCCTATCGAGCAAGCAGATTTGCCGCATTTTGAATTAAACGGCAGCAAACAGTTTTTGGCAGACGGTTGCCGCGGCATTTTGCATTTTGATGAAAGCAAGGTGTGTCTCAACTGCGGCAGTGAAGTGGTGGAGGTGGAGGGATGCTCTCTGTCTTTGCACCACATGGGAGAAGATGAAGCGGAGGTGACGGGCAGCATCCGCTCGGTGAAATTCAAATGAAACAACTACTCTTATTCTTATTCGGCTCTATTCGCTTTCAGGCACAGGGCGGTTTTGCCGAGCGCTTTTTAAATCTGTGCCGGGTAAAAGGAGTCAAGCTCTATGAACTTTCGGAAAAGGGCGGCACGCTCTTCGCTGCCACCTCGCTCTCTTCTTTTCGCAAACTGCGGCGCTGTGCTTCGCGTAGCGGTATGCGCGTCAAAATTACGCACAAACGCGGACTGCCTTTTATTTATGCACGCTTTGCCGGGCGTAGCGGGTTATTTATCGGCATTGCACTTGCCTGTTTTTTGCTCTTTTTTTACTCGCGCTCTTTGTGGAGCATCGAGGTCACGGGCAATGAGAAAGTCAGTGCCGAAAGGGTAAAAACCGTATTGGCGCAAAACGGCGTGTGTGAGGGCAGTTTCAAAAAAGATATCGACAACGACAAAACCAGTTTTGCGCTGTATGAAGCCATTCCCGAGCTGGCGTGGCTTAATTTGAGAATTGACGGCTCCCGCCTTTGCGTGGATGTGCGCGAAAGCATAGAAAAACCTGCCGAAACCGACCAAAAGCACTATGCCAATATCATTGCCGCCAAAGGCGGTGTGGTAGATAAAGTGCGTGTATATGAAGGGGAAAGTCTTATCAAAGAGGGTGACGGTGTTGCCCGCGGTCAGCTACTCGTTTCCGGTGTGGTGTATCATGAGAGCAGCAAGAAAAACACCTTTCATCACTCCCGCGCCGAGATTTATGCCTTCACATCTTCAAAGAAGCGCATAGAGGTGCCCAAGGTATATCGCAAAACCGTTTATACGGGCAGAGAGCGGCAGTACCGGGTGCTGCAACTGTTTCGCTTGAAATTGCCGCTGTATCTCTTTAGCAAATCTTTTGAAAAAGCAGAGGTGACAACCGTTAAAAAGCCGCTGATAATTTGCGGTAAAGAGCTGCCGCTGGTGCTCTACTGCTATGATGTCAAGCAGGTGCGCGAGCAGCGCGCGACGGCCTCGCAAAAAGCAGCAACCGTGTTTGCGCGCGCACAGATTCGCGCTGTTGAAAATGCATGGGGAAGCGATGTGAAAATTCTCTCGCGCAAGCGGCGCGTGGAAGAGAAAAAAGACAGCTTTGTGTTTTTTTACGAATATAAGCTATATGAAAATATTGCCCGCCCGGCGGTGTTTTCTATTCAGCAGGATGAAAGCTCATCATAAAAATGTGTATAATACTATGGAAAAACACGAAAAACAGTGCTATAATATACTAAATATAATAAAAAATACAAATACTGAAAGGATGCTATGGCACAAAAGATTATTGAAATTGAAAAAAGCGAACAGGCATTGAGCTTGTTCGGAAATTTTGATGAGAATATTAAGCTGATAGAAAAAGAATATGAAGTCAAAGTGGTTTGTCGCGATAACGAGGTCAAAATTGTGGGCGAGCAGGCGGCGGTTGACAGTGCTGCCCGGGCAGTCAATTCTCTGCTGACGATTATTTCCACAGGGGAAAACCTCAATATGCAGAATATTCGCTATACCATGGATTTGGTCGGCGAGCATCAGGAAAGTGCCATCCGCAAATTGACCGGCGACTGCATTTGCATTACGGCGGCAGGCAAACCCGTTAAGCCAAAGACCGTCGGTCAAAAGGATTACACCGATGCGATTGAAAACAATACCATTGTCTTAGGCGTCGGTCCCGCCGGTACGGGTAAAACCTATTTGGCGGTTGCCATGGCGGTCAAGGCATTTAAAGAAAAACAGGTGCACCGGATTATCTTGACGCGCCCTGCGGTGGAAGCCGGCGAAAAGCTTGGCTTCCTGCCGGGTGATTTGCAGCAGAAGGTAGACCCGTATTTGCGCCCGCTCTATGACGCGCTGTTTGAAATGCTCGGCGCGGAAAATTTTGCAAAGTATCAGGAGCGAGGCAACATTGAAGTGGCGCCGCTTGCCTACATGCGCGGCAGAACACTGGATGACAGCTTTATTATTTTGGACGAAGCGCAGAACACGACTCCCGAGCAGATGAAGATGTTTTTAACGCGCCTTGGATTCGGTTCCAAAATTGTGGTGACCGGTGATATTACACAGGTCGATTTGCCCGACGGGAAAAAAAGCGGCTTAATTCAGGCTATGAAAATTCTCAAAAATGTGGAGGACATTTCCGTTAACAAATTTACCGAAAAAGATGTGGTGCGCCACAAGCTGGTGCAGGATATTATCAAAGCCTATGAGAGAGCGGAAAACAGGAAAAAATGAGTGAAGTTATTTTGGCTTATGCCAATGAGCAGGAAGCCGTAGCAATAGCGCCGGAACTGGTTCGGCAAATGAAAGCGGCAATCGGCAGTGTGCTCACCAAGGAACATTTAGCGGGCAGCTTTGAAGTGTCGCTGACAATCGTGGACAAGCCTACCATACAGCAGCTCAATGCGCAGCACCGCGGTATTGACCGCGAGACAGATGTGCTCTCTTTCCCGTTGGGGGAGGGCGGCAATTTTGAAATGAACTACACAACGGGTGCAAAGCTTTTAGGCGACATTGTCATTTGCGCGCCGGTAGCGGTGGAGCAGGCGCTTGCCTACGGGCACAGCACCACACGAGAATTTGCCTTTTTGTGCGCGCACTCTACGCTGCACCTACTCGGCTATGACCATGAGGGCGATGCCGCCGCGGCAGCGCAAATGGAACAAAAGCAGGAGGCGGCGCTTGCCGCTGTCGGACTAACGCGAGAAAGTGAGGGGAATGCATGAAAAAACAGATATTGCGCTTTTTTAGAGGTTTTCGCTACGCCTTTAACGGTATTTTTTATGCCCTGCATACCCAAAAGAATATGCGCTTTCACGCAAGCTTGATGGCGTTTATGTTTTTCTTTTTGCTGCGCTACGATTTTTTTGAAATTTCAAGAGGGCAGTTTGCCGTGTTGGCGCTGACCTGCGGCATAGTGCTTTCTTTAGAATTCATGAATTCCTCTATCGAAGCGGTGGTGGATTTGGTTTCTCCCGAATATAACCGCCTGGCGGGCATTGCCAAGGATACGGCGGCAGGGGCGGTCTTGATGAGTGCGATTGCCGCAGTGGTCGTCGGTGTTATCATCATGTTCCAACCCAAAGCTTTTTCGGCAATGGGGCAGTTTTATGCTACGCATATCGGTGAATTGGTCATTGTGTTGGCGGCAGTGGTTGCGGCAGTGATATGGATTTTCTTCCCCCGCCCCGGTGTTAAAGACCCGGCAAAGGATAAAAAAGATAAAAAGGATAAAAAATGAGTAAATCAGCGTTTATTTCCATTATCGGTGTGCCGAATGCGGGCAAAAGCAGCTTGCTCAACCGCCTTCTGGGGACAAAAGTGGCAATCATTTCTCCGAAGCCGCAGACCACCCGCACCAAAATTACGGGTGTACTCACCGAGGGGGATGTGCAGACCGTATTTATCGATACCCCCGGTTTTCACAGACCGAAAAATCAGTTAGGGCAGCATATGATGCGCGCCGTCGGCGACAGTCTTGGCGGGATTGACGGTGCCGTTTTGGTCGTTGATGCCGCTGCAAAACAAATCAAAGAGGAAGAGCGGGAACTTATTGAGCGACTGCAGACACAGCACATCAAGGCAGTTTTGGCGCTTAATAAGATTGACACACTGCCTTCCAAAGACTTACTGCTTGAAAAAATTGCCGCCTTTAGTGCGCTTTATGATTTTGAAGCGGTGGTGCCGCTCAGCGCCCTCAAGGGGGAAAATATCGAGCTGCTCAAAGAGGAATTGGAAAAGTTCGCGGTGGAAGGTCCGTTTTTCTTCCCGGAAGACACCTTGACCGACCAGCCCGAGCGCGTATTGGTCAGCGAAATCATTCGCGAAAAAATACTTAAGCTCCTTTCTCAGGAAGTGCCCCACGGTGTGGCGGTGAGCATCGAAAAAATGCGCATGCGCGATGAGAGTGATTTGATGGATATTGAAGCCGTGATTTACTGCGAGCGTGAGTCGCACAAGGGTATTATTATCGGCAAAAAGGGTGCTATGCTAAAAAAGATTTCTACGCAGGCGCGTGCGGATATCGAGCGCTTTTTCGCGTGCAGAGTCAATCTTTCCACCTGGGTAAAAGTGAAAGAAGATTGGCGTAACCGGCAGGGGCTCATTCATAATTTCGGTTTGGATTTTCAAAATGAATAATTAGTAAATATTCCCTCGTGTATTTTTCTTAAAAGGGAAAATACTATCATCGAGGTGGTCGCATGGAGCGCGATGAAGACAGGCTGTGGGAACATTTTCGGTCCACAGGCAGTGTGAAGGCTTATTTGGAATTTTGCGCAAAACGCAAGGAAAATACAATTAAGAATGTTAATACGGACGAAGGCAATCATTATTAAAGAAAATAACGTCGGCGAGACAGACCGCCTTGTAACGATGCTTACCGAAAAGGCAGGCGTTATCCGGGCGTTCGCCAGAGGGGCTCGCAATGTCAAAAGTAAGGCTCTGTCGGCCACCCGCCTTTTTTGCTATTCCGAAATGAGCATTTGGGCTTCTGCCGACAAGTATGTCATTCGCGAAGCGGAACCGATTGAAGTGTTTTTCGGTTTGCGTGATGATATTGTCAAGATTGCACTTGCCGGCTACTTTTCACAGTTGCTTATCGAACTGGCGCCGAGTGAAGAGAATGCCGCCGACTATTTAAAACTGCTTTTAAACTGCCTGTATTTTTTGGAAAAAGGGCAAAAGCCTGCCGCTCAGCTTAAAGCAATTTTTGAACTGCGCCTGCTTTCAATGGCAGGGTATATGCCGGCACTGGAAGCCTGCGCGGGCTGCGGGGCGTTTGAGAGCCCTGTGATGTACTTTATGCCGCAATCGGGTGAACTGTATTGTGACAAATGTCATAAGGGCGGTGAAGCGCTGAGCATTAGCGTGGTCTCCGCCATGCGCTACATAATTTATGCACAACTCAAACAAGTGTTTTCTTTTACCCTGAGTGATGAGGCGCTCGGGGTGTTAAGCGCTGTTTCGGAAAAATTCCTGCTGCACCAAACCCAAAAGACCTACGCTGCACTGGAGTTTTACGACACGGTCAAATAAGGATTTGTCGAAGACAAATCCTTATTTGCCAGCGGTTAGCGGTTAGCAAATTAGCCGTTAGCGAAAGGATGGGCTCCGCCCATACCCATTTTAAGCCGCAAGCGGCGTAGGTATAATATAATCGGGTGCGGGTGTCCCGCCCACTCGCTAATATGCCAATAGGCTAACTGCTAATAGGCTCCAAATAAGAATTTGCGAGGTCGTAGACCTCGACAAATCCTTATTTGTCGAACAAAGTGAGGAACAATGAACAGACATTTAAAAGCTATTGAATTAGATAAAATTTTGGAGCTGCTTGCGCAGGAGTGTATGTGTGAAGAGAGCCTGCAGCGGGCAGCGGCACTGCGCCCTTCGGGCAACCGGGACTATGTTAAAATTTTGCTCGCGCAAACCGAGGATGCTTACAGCTTAATTGCTAAGTTCGGCGGACCGAACTTTCGCGGCATCAGCGATGTCAATGCCTTTCTTTCGCGCGCAACGGCGGGCGGTGCGCTCAATATGCGCGAATTGCTCAGAACAGCACAGATGCTGCGCGGCGTGCGCCTGCTTAAAGAATGGCGCAACCACTGCGAAGGGGTAAAGACAAGCCTTGATAAATACTTTGAAGGGCTGTATGCCAACCACTATTTGGAAGAACGCATTTTTGCCTGCATCCTTTCCGAAGATGAAATGGCGGATAACGCTTCGCCGGAACTGTATTCCATCCGCCGCAAAATGCGCGAGGCATCGGCAAAAATTCGCAACCAGTTAGACCACATGATTCATTCCGGCGCCTATTCCAAGTATTTGCAGGATAGTGTTGTCACCTTCCGCGGCGGCAGATTTGTAGTGCCGGTTAAGAGCGAATACCGCTCCGAAGTGCCCGGTATGGTGCACGATACCTCCGCCACCGGTGCAACGCTGTTTGTTGAGCCTGCCGGGGTGGTTAATCTCAACAATGATATTAAAGTGTTAGAGGGGAAAGAACGCGATGAAATGGAGAGAATTCTCATGGAACTCTCTGCGGAGACTGCGGCATTCGCCGAGCATATTCGCGCCTCTTTTAAAAATGCGCTGGAGCTGGATTTAATTTTTGCCAAAGCACAGTTAGCGTTTAAAATGCGCGCTTCCATGCCGCTAATCAACGATGAGGGCATCATCGATATCGGCAAAGCGCGCCACCCGCTCATTTCCAAGGATGCGGTGGTGCCCATTGATGTGCGTCTGGGCAAAGATTTTTCAACTTTGGTCATTACCGGCCCGAATACCGGCGGCAAGACCGTATCCATCAAAACCATCGGGCTGTTTTGCGCGATGGCAATGTGCGGGCTGATGCTGCCGTGTGCCGATGAGAGTAAAGTTTCCGTATTCGATAAAATATTGGTGGATATCGGCGATGAACAGTCTATTGAACAGTCGCTCTCCACTTTCTCCGGGCATATGACCAATATTATTGACATTTTGCAGGTGGCAGATGCCAAAAGCCTTGTTCTCATTGATGAATTGGGCGCCGGTACCGACCCCGTAGAGGGCGCGGCGTTGGCGGAAGCAATTTTAGAACAGTTGCGTATGCAGGGCGCCAAGATTGCCGCGACAACACATTATGCCGAAATTAAGCAGTATGCTTTGGAAACGGACGGCGTCGAAAATGCTTCATGTGAATTTGATGTGGATTCTCTAAAGCCTACTTATAAATTAGTGCTGGGCATTCCCGGCAGAAGTAATGCCTTTGCCATTTCGCAGCGCTTGGGAATGGATGATGCGATAATTCAAAAAGCCGAGAAACTCATTAGCGGCGAAAACCGCCGCTTTGAAACAGTGGTGGAAAAAGTCGAAAAAAGCCGCATGGAGTTTGAAAGCAAAACCAAAGAAGCGGCACTGCTTTCCGAAAAAGCCAAGCGCGATTCCGAGCAGGCGAAAAAGCTTAAAGAAGAAGTGCAAACCCTGCGCGACAAAGAGCTCGAAAAAGCCAAGACCGAGGCAAAGCGCATTACCGAAAAAGCCAAGCGCGAGTCGCAGGCACTGCTCGATGAACTTAATCGCCTCAAGCGCGAGGAGCATTCCGCGCAAGAGCGCGCTCGCCTTGCCAAGCAAAAGATTAACAAGAGCATTGATGCGCTGGAAGATTTGACAGCGGATGAATTTGCGCTCATTGATGATGAGTACCGCGACTATCAACTGCCGCGCGATGTGAAGGTCGGCGACAATGTATTCTGCAAGAGTTTTCACCAGGCGGGTACGGTGCTCACTGCAAAAAATGCAAGCGGCATGGTAGAAGTGCAGATGGGCTTTTTGAAATCACGCGTTAAGCAGGATGACTTGGTGCTGCTCGATAAGAAGCCTACCGAAAAACCGAAACGGCGCAGCGTTAGCGCGCGTAATGAGCGTTTTGAGCAAAAGGTTTCTTCCGCGGTCAATAACCGCTGTGATTTGCGCGGCAAAACCGCCGAGGAAGCGCGCGATGCACTTGATATTTTTATGGATAGAGCGATTATGGACGGTTTAGGAGAAGCCACCATTATTCACGGTAAGGGCAGCGGCGTATTGCGCAGTATGGTGCAGCAATATCTGCGCAAAAATAAGCGTATCAAATCCTTTCGCTTAGGGGTTTACGGCGAAGGGGAAGATGGCGTGACGATTGTGGAATTTAAATAAAATACATATAAAGGGAAGTTGGTATGGGAATTAAAGAATACGGCAATATGCAATGCGATTTAAGTAATCAGAGTATTGATGCGATTTCGGAATGGTTGCTTACGCAAATGGCGCGCTTTAAATTGCAAAAGCGCAGCGGCTTAAGAATTCGCCTGCTCATTGAGGAAATGCTTTTGCGCGTGCAGGAAGCACTTGGCGAGCAAACCGAAGTGCTGGTGAGTGTGGAAAAGTCTTTTTTCTACCCGTTTGTGAAAATAGAAATCCCGGGGAAAGCGTTTAACCCGTTAAGCGAAACGAATGCAGAGCTGGGAGAATGGAACAGTTCGCTGCAAACCGCGGTGGGTTTAACGCCGAAGTACAGCTATAATTTCGGCAAGAATACGCTCAAACTCAAAATCCCCGTTAAAGAAACCAACCCGTGCGTGATGATATTCTCGGCAATTGCCGTTGGCATTTTATTGGGCTTTGCAGGCTACTACATTTTTCCGGATATATGGCAGGGCACCATCAATACATACCTGTTAACACCGGCTTATAATTTGTGGATACGCATGCTAAACGCGATATCCGGGCCGATTATTTTCTTTACGGTCATTACCACCATGCTCAACACCAAGCGTATTGATAAACAGGGCGGGCACAGCACGAATGTCGTGGTGCGTTATTTTGTCTTCAGTTTCATCATTGCTTCCTCCGGTGTGGTTGTCGCCCTGCCGCTGATGCAGTTAGTCAGCTCGCAAGGCTGGTTCAGCATAAATATCATGGACAGGCTTTTGGAATACGGCAGAGAAATTATCCCTTCCGATATTATTGAACCGTTTAAATCTGCTAATACGCCGCAGTTGATTTTTGTGGCATTTGTGCTCGGTGCTGCGCTGCTGTCTTTAGGCAGTCAGGTGAAGGATGTCAAAACACTGACGCGACAAATCAATATGGTCGGTCTCAAACTTGCCGCTTGGATGAGTAAGTTGGTGCCGCTGTTTACCGGGCTGTTTTTGTTTTTGGAGATTGCCAATAAGCAAACGGATACGCTCAAGGGTATGTGGAAACCGTTGGCGCTGTCTGTCGGTGCTTCGGTCGGAATGATGATTATCACGCTGTTGTATGTTTCGCTGCGCTTAAAGGTTTCACCGCTTGTCATCGGTAAAAAGGTGGAAAAGCCGTTTTTTACCGCGCTTAAAACAGCCTCTTTGGATGAATCGTTTGAACACACCAAGCGCTCGTGCACTTCGTATTTGGGCATAGATAAAACCTATACCAATGTATCCCTGCCGCAGGGTTTGGTGCTCTACATGCCGATGAGTGCTATCGGTACACTGATTTTTACGATGTATGCCGCGCGCATCTATCAGGTGGAGATTGATTTGTTTTGGATTATTTCGGCGATTATTTTTGCGGTACTGCTCTTCGTGGCAACGCCACCTGTACCGGGTGCTAACCTGTTGGCGTATGTGGTGTTCTTCCAGTGGCTCGGTATTCCCGCCAAGGCACTGATGGATGCCATGATTTTTGATATTGTTTTCGGTATCCTTGCGGGTGCGGGCAATCAGTTTTTGCTGCAGTTGGAAATGGTGCTGCAGGCGCGCAAGTCGGGTATGCTCAATCACGAGGTGCTCGCAAAGCCATTGCCTAAAAAGAAAAAAGCAAAAGCAACATCATAAATGAAAAATGAGTGAAGGGTGCAAGCCCTTCACTCATTTTTTTGCAGTCGGATGCATACGGCACTGATGTCGTCGCGGTGGGCAGAGTCCGCTTTGCGGCGCGCGGTTTCGGCAATTTCTTTTGCCAAGGTTTGTGCGCTTTCGCTGCGCCTTGCGGCAAGCAGCTGCCCGAGCCATTCGCTGTTACCCTGGGTGGCACCGTCGGACACAAGGGCAATGATATCCCCCTCGCTCAAATGCAGGCAACAGTGGGAAAAGTCAGCGTTTTCCAAAATGCCGACCGGCATGCCGGAAAGCTCAACTTTAGCCGGCTTATTCCCTTTGAGTACCGGGGAAAACGCTGCGCCCGCTTTATAGAAATCCGCCTTGCCGGTAAATAAATCGACACTTACCAAATCCAAACTTGAGAAGCTCTCGTCACTGTCCTTAACCATCAGCGCGGCATTGACCACTTTAATGGCGGCACCTGCCGAGAAACCGGCGGCAAGCAGCTTTGCCATAATGCGGGTGCTCAAAGAGGCATTGAGGTGCGCCACCATCCCGCTTCCCATTCCGTCGGCAAGCACAGCGGCGCTTTTGCCGCGGTAGTCTTTGATAAGTTCATAAGCATCTCCGCAGCAGCAGTTATCGGCTGCATTGATTTGGTACGCGCCGAATGTGCAGGTATACAGTGCTTTTTCATAGTAACTGAGCTTGAGTGTATTTTCAAAAGCCGTGATTTGCGGCGCTTCAAAACTGTGCGCGCAAATGCTCTCTAAATCCTCTAAAAACGCTTCCTTTTCGAGCACCTCCTGGCGGTAGGGAATGCGCAGGTTGACGCGCATATGCAGTTGCTCATCCGTGAGTACTACGGCATTGAGATATTTTGCCCCGCAGTAGTCAAGCAGCTCCAGCAGTGCATCGGTTTTGTCGGCATCGGGGATTTCTTTTTGCTCCATATCCTCCGACAGGTCAAAGAGCAGTTGTGAGAGCGCATCAAACTGCACGCTCATCACCTCGCGCATACTTTCCGCTTTCTTGGCGGCAAGGCGGTTTGCCATAAAGGCAGTATGCTCTAAGGTGAAGTTTTTCAGGAGCACTTTCGGGCGAATACAGACATTGCCGAAGCCTTGCGGCAGGGTTTCGGGGGTGAGTGGAAGCTGCTCCTCCAACTGCTTTTCAATTTGCTTAAAGACAGCGACCGTGCGCTCTTTTTCTTTTTCCCAACAGTAGTATTTTAAGCCGCACTTTTCGCAGGTTTTGTGCATGGTATTGAGGTAAATCACCGTTTTTTTGGCAGGCAGTGCCGCAGTGCTTTTTTCTTTGATTTCATAGAGACCGGTGCATACATCGCCGAGTGCATCCGAAGCATAGCGCAGGCGGGAGACAGCGTGCGCCTGCAGCGAAGCGGTGCCTACGCTGACTTGGTTCATATTAAAAAAACGCACTTTATTGAGCATTTTTTTGGGCAGCAACAGAAACACAAGTGCCGCAATACCCGCTTCAATAAACGGTGTGTAATCCACCGGGCTGTCCACGCCGAACAGCAGCGGCACGGCAATGCCCGCTTCGAGCGCTACAGCGCTGAGCAGGCGGGAGTGAGAAGCACCCAGCCCTGCAAGCAGTCCGCTTACCGAAAGCGCGGCAAAGCTCAGCGCATTCCCGCTGCCGAAGCCCAGCGCGATGCCGCCGCCGATACCTGCCATGGCGCCGGCGCCCATTTTGCCGTAGTAGGCACTGATGAGAATGGTCAGGCAAGCCAAAATGCCGGAAAGGGAAATCTCATAAATGCGAATGTAACTCAGGCTCAGTATGATTAAAAATACGGAAACGAGCAGGCAGGCGGTTTCGCTCTCGGTCAGTGCGCTCAGGCTCTTGACTTTTTTGAAAGAATTGAGTGTGCTCGCCCAAAAGATAGCGCTTGCCGCTGCAATAAAGCTTTCTGCGGTATAGGGAATGAGGGTGACCTGCACTTCGTCGAGCAGCAGAGAGGTGACAATACCGCTGAGTGCACAGCCGAGCAGTGCAATCAAACCGGCAATAAGCGGGTTTTTCTTCGTCTTTTCGGAAAAGATGCGCCTCATAATCACGGCAAAAATAAGTGCTGCCAAGTAGCGGGTGGGAACAATTTCATAGCCGGATGTCAGGTAGCCCGCAGCGGCACCAATGACCGCGGCAGGCAACAGTTCTCCGGGTGCAGCGCAGGCAAGCGCGAAGGCAAAGGGGGAGCAGTAGGTTAAAATATTGCAGCGGGCGCTTAAAAATGCAATTCCCGCCAGCAGCAGGTTGAGCAGAAATACCGTGCCTTTTTTGGCAAAGATAATATTAAAAATTGAAACGATACTTTTTTCGCCGGCTTTTGCGGGCAGGGGGAGGGCGGTGGATTTCATTTTTTTCACTTCTTTCTTTTTGATAAATATCGTTGCGGGATAGTAATGTTAAATCAAAAAAGTGAAAAAACTTATCAAATTTTGGAAGCGCAAAAACTTTTCTTAAAATCTTTGTTAAAATCGCTTAAGCCTATTATAAATAATTGTTCATAATAACATTGAAAAATCGCCGCAAAATGTGGTAAACTTTATTAGTAAATATGTGAAAGGACGGGTGCTGCCTCAAAACGGCGCTCCCGAAGGTAATGACTATGATAATCACACCGCAAAGTACATTAAGCGAGGTCATGGCAACCCCTGTGGGAAATGATTTGGTATCGATGGTTGCTTACCATGCCGGTATTCCGGATAAAGTCATTCATAATCCGCTGGTGGGCAATATGCGCCTGACCTCCATTCAAAAGTTGCTCGGAGATAAACTGCCGATGGAAACGGTAGAGCATTTATGCAAATTAATCGGCTACACACCCGAAAAGGTAATTACCAAAGAAGAAGTAGACCCGAAATGGTGGAAGGAATCGGTCATCTATCAGATTTATCCGCGCTCGTTTAAAGACTCTAACGGTGACGGTATCGGCGATTTGCAGGGCATTATCTCCAAACTTGATTATCTCAAAGATTTAGGTGTCGATGTGCTGTGGCTCAGCCCGATTTATGATTCACCCAATGATGATATGGGTTACGATATTCGCGACTATAAGAAGATTATGACCGAATTCGGCACGATGGAGGACTTTGATGAAATGCTCGAGGGCATCCACGCCAGAGGCATGAAGCTGGTAATGGATTTGGTGGTTAACCACACTTCCGATGAGCACGAGTGGTTCCAAAAAGCGCTTGCCGGTGATGAAAAGTATAAGAACTACTATATTTTCCGCAAGGGTAAAGGTGAAGGCGTACCGCCCAATAACTGGACTTCCCTGTTCTCCGGTTCGGCGTGGAATTATTACCCCGAACTTGATGAGTGGGCACTGCATCTGTTCTCGACCAAGCAAATGGATTTGAATTGGGATAATCCGGAAGTGCGCGCCGAGGTTTCGGATATGGTCAGCTGGTGGTTGGCAAAGGGTGTAGACGGTTTCCGCATGGATGTCATTAATCTCATCTCCAAGACCGAAGGCTTGCCCGACGGCAACCCGCTGGTCGGCGAAGTCATCGGCTATGGCGGCGAACACTATTTCTGGGGTCCGCACCTTCAAGAATATCTGCGCGAGCTCAATGAGAATTCCTTCAAAAAATTCCCCGACAGCTTCTGTGTAGGTGAGACCGGCGGCATCGGCGTGGAAATGGCAAAATATCTTGTGGATGATTCCCGCGAAGAAATCCGCGAAACCTTCTTGTTTGACCAGTTGGAAACACCGGGTAAAGAGCGCTGGAGCGATTATGAATATGATTTGAAGTATCTCAAGCAACTCTTTACCAAGTATCAGTTAGAGCTGCACGGTTCTTCCTGGCCGACCTTGGTCATTGAAAACCATGACAACCCGCGTATGGTTTCCAAAGTCAATCCCAATAAAAAGTTCAGAAAGCCGCTTTCCAAGCTCATCGGCGCTATGCTGTTGACCGGCAGAGGCACTCCCTATATCTTCCAGGGAGAAGAGCTCGGCATGATGAACTGCGACTTTAACGATATGAGCGAAATTCGCGATGTCGAGTCGATTAATAAATTTGCTGCCCTGCTTAAGAAGGGCAAAACGCAGGATGAGGCCTGGAACACCATCCTGGCAGGCAGCCGCGACAATGCCAGAACTCCTGTTTGCTGGGATTCAAGCGAAAACGCGGGCTTTACCACCGGTACGCCGTGGATTCGCGTCAACGGCGACTACTTAGAGTGCAATGCGGCAAGCGAAATTGCCGAAGCCGACAGCCCGTATAACTACTATAAGGCGCTGATGGCTCTGAGAAAAGAAAATAAGAATACCATGGTTTACGGCGACTTTATTCCGCTTAAAACCAACGATAAAACCTTCTGCTTATTCCGCGAAAGCGAAGAGGGTAAGTTCTATATTGAAATGAACTTAACAGCCGACAGGTTACCGCGACCCCGAGCGGCGCAAGGGGAGTTGGTGCTTTCCAACTACGCCGGTGCGGTAGATTACCTCAGAGCATATGAGGTCAATATTTACAAAATCAGATAAGCGAAAAGAGGATGCATTTTTTGCATCCTCTTTCATTGTATAACGAAAACCACGCGATAGTCGCGTGGTTCAAAAAAGGTTAACCGGTGAACAAAACCTCCGAAAGATGTATAATGGAAAAGACCTGCCAGTCAAAACCCATACAAGAATCGGAGGAAAATAATGAAAAAAGAAAATTTCGACACAAAAAGTTTAGCACACACCAAGTGGAATTGCAAGTATCATATAGTGTTTGCACCGAAATATAGAAGAAAAGTATTCTACGAAGACAAAAGACTGGAGATTAGAGAAATCTTGAGAAAACTGTGTGAGTGGAAAGGTGTAGAGATAATAGAAGGAGAGATATGCCCGGATCACATACACATGCTGGTAAGCATCCCGCCCAAAATGAGCGTTTCGGGGTTCATGGGGTATTTAAAAGGTAAAAGTGCATTGATGATTTTCCAGAAGTGGGGAAATATGAAATTCGCATACCGAAACCGCGAGTTTTGGTGCAAGGGATATTACGTAGATACCGTGGGGAAAAAAACAAAAGCGATAAAAGAATATATAGCAGATCAGTTAAAGAAAGATCAAGAAAGTGATCAGTTGGCAATGTTTGACCCACGGGACCCGTTCAACGGGTAGTAAGTAAGAGTTGCATGGCTGGCAGGCCAATAAAAAGCGCACTTGTGCGCCGCCAGTACCCCTAGGGCTATGCCCGAAAATGAAATACCACCCGCTGCGCGGGTGGATATTTATTCTTCACTATCCATGAAAGAAACTACTCTTCGTGCATGGTAGTTTCTTTTTACTGCGTTTTTGATTGAATCCGCCGGCAATGACTGCGGGGAGATTATCGATAATAAAGTGCTGTGCGCTTTCGTTATACAGTACCGCTGTGTACGGACCGTACATGCCGCTGCGCTCTTCTAAAATGATACCCGTTGCCAATCCGTTTTGGGTGGGTTCCTTGCGCTTTCTGTCATTGGCGGTGATAACGTCAAGCATGCCGATATCAACCAGCCAATCGGTTAGCGCCGTCACTTTTAAGTGCTTCATATTTTCCGGTTTACAATCGTTGATTTGCTTGGCAATTTGAGAAATGCCTACCGGCGTTTCGCTATATGTAAAAGTGCTCCAATCGATTTCTTCCGGTGCAAATTCTGCCTTTTTCTCCCGCTTGGGTGCAGGCGCGGTGACACCACCGTTGGCAATGACTTCCTCTAAAACCTCCGAAACATAAAACAGGCAGCGGGAAATGCGCACATTGTTGAGGGTATCATTTTCCGGAATCTCCGCTTTGGTGAGCGGGTGAATGCCTTTTGCCATATCATCAATATAATCTTTTGCATGAGCAAGTAATGCAATATTATCCATGGTTATATCCTTCCTTTAAGCGATGCTGTATGCATTTGTCATTAGTATAGCATAAGTATTACACTATGTAAAATAGTTTTAATTAATATATTACTATAGTTGAGGCTCATTTTTTTAGGGGAAAAGCAGTACGAGCGCGCATGATAAAAACCGGCAACGGCAGAACGGGAAAAACAAGAAGTGGGAAAAAATCACTTGAAAAATATCCTCGCACTTACTATACTATATAATTGCGGAATTCTTTCCGCAGATACCACACAGGAAACAGCGGAGTGCCGATGGAAAAGATTACGAGCAGAAATAATCCGAAAATCAAATATGCCTGCTCGCTCAAAAATGACCGCAATAGCGTCTTTGTATTGGCGGAAGGGTTGCGCTTATGTGAAGATGCAGCGCGCAATCAGGTGGCGATTGAGAGCTGCTTTGTCAGCCAAAAAATGGCACAGTCTGCAGCGTGTGTAAGTGTTTTGCAGGCAAGCGCGCAGTGCTATGAGATTACGGATTCCGTCTGCGACAAGTTGGCGGATACCAAAAATCCGCAGGGTATTTTTTGCATTTGTAAAAAGCCGCAGGTTCGCACGCAGGTGGAACCCGCGGGGAAATACCTGTTGCTCGAGAACGTGCGCGACCCCGGTAACTTCGGCACGATGTTACGCACTGCGGAGGCCTTCGGGCTGTCGGGTATCATTGCCGGCGGTTGTTGTGACCCGTTTGGCGCTAAAGCAATGCGCGCCTCGATGGGC
>SVOD01000035.1:5290-19147 GCA_015066575.1 Oscillospiraceae bacterium | reverse complement strand
CCCCTTTTAGGGGCTCAGCCTGTAGGCGGCCCTTATAGGGCCTGTGCAAACCACTAGTTTACTAGTGGTACTGATTCACAATTAATTCATACTTTCTTCATATAAAAGCGATAATTATTCGCTATATTTAACGATGAAATCACTCGTTTTCACAATGAAAGGAGAATGAGATATGAACGGTAACTATTATCAGCAACCTGCTGCTCCCGGGCAGGGAAGTGTACCGCCTCCCGGATATGTGCCGCCGCGCCCCGCTTATGCGCCGAAAATCAAGCACCCGCCGATTGCGGGCAACGGTATGGACGCCGTGATGCTGGTGGTGGGGCTTATCTTCTCGGTATTTGCCGTGCACGCAGTCTTTTTTGCGGGTTTCTTTAAACTCGGTTTTTGTGTGGCATATGTGATTTGGTTTGTTTTGGAAAATATTTATATTTTTTCCAAAAATAAACCGCACTTTAGTTTGTATGCCGTTGTGTTAGGTGTGCTTTCATTGGGAGCAAGCGGTGTGTTTGCACTCTTTAATGATGAACTTATTAATACGGCGCTGCTGATTTGCATCGCATTTTGCAATGCACTGTATTTTCTGCTTTTAACAAAGCAAAATCGCTTCCCGGCAGGTGAACTCGGTTCTGTTTTGGATGCGGCAAGGTGCGTTATTGTGATGCCCTTTGCCTACTTTACAGAGCCGTTTCGCTCCGCATTTTCCGGGCAAAAAAATGCTGTAAACGGCAAAGCAAAGCCTAAGGGCAAAACCGGGCAAATCTTATTGGGTATTCTCATATCCGTGCCGATAGTGGCAATTCTGATTACGCTTCTTTCCAATGCCGATGCGGCATTTAAGGGGTTGGTCGGCAAGTTGTTTTCCAATTTGCTGCTTTCCTTTGTGAAATTGTTGTTGGGGATTATCTTATTCCCGCTACTGCTGGCACCTGCTTTTGCACTGCGTTACAACTTGCCGGGCAGAGACAGCAGACCGGTACAGAAGAAAGACCGCCATACCTTTCCTTCGGCAATATCCATTACCGTTTTAACAAGCGTTTCTTTGATATACCTTGTGTATTTATTTGCACAACTTGCTTATTTCTTCTCGGCTTTTCGAGGTATTTTGCCTGAAAACTATTCGGCGAGTGAATATGCCAGAAAAGGTTTTTTTGAGATGTGCACTATTTGTGCGCTTAATGCGCTGTTTATTGCGCTGTCGATGGCATTTGCCAAGCGCGATTCAAAAGCCGGCATCGCGTTGCACAAACTGTTTCAAAGCTTTATAGCGCTGGTATCTTTAGTCATTGCAGCATCCTCTTTTTCAAAGATGTATCTGTATATACAGCTTTACGGATTGACCAAAAAGCGTGTGCTTACAAGCATTTTTATTGCGATGCTGTGTGTGGTCTTTATTGCACTGATTATCCGCATTTTTGCCGAAAAATTCCCGTATTTTAAAATGATTGCCGTTTGCTGTATCGCTATGCTGATTGCTGTCGGCTATGCGGATATTGACAGCAGAATTGCCGCTTATAACTACAAGCTCTACCAAAACAATAGCGCGATTGTTGCTTATTTGGAAGATGATGGCGGCTTTATTGAAGAACTCGGCGACAGCGCGGCACCGGCGATTGCAGACTTTGCCGCAAATGGTCGCGGCGAAGTGCAAAAGCAAGCGCAGGCATGGCTGTGTGAATTCTGGGGCAGGGAGAACATAGACGGCTACTATGCCATTAAACTTTCCAAGTCCGATACACTGCTTTCCTACAACAAAGCGCGGCGGCAGGCGACAGAGATAGCGGAAAAATGGAACGAGCGTTATCACTATGATACATTCTTTACCTACTATGCTGTAAAGGAAGATATCTATGATAAGATTTTCGCCGATCAATATAGTGATATCTATACATATGCGTTCTCAAAAATGCCGTCTGATTGCCAAGACTATTGCTATCACTATGAGAGTAAATAATCATATGATTTCGAAAAAAGCTGACTCTTGCAGTCAGCCTTTTTTCTATTCGCAAAAGCGGACTACATTTCCAAATGTTGGCTGATTTGGTTGATTTTTCTTGACAAAACTACTATATATTGTGTAAAATATAGTGTATGCGTTTAATTTAAAATATTATTAATTATTATAGGAGAAAAAATGGCAAAAAAAGCAAAAGGCAGTTACGGCAATGAAGACATTGTCCATTTAAAAGGACCGGACCAGGTCAGACTGCGCCCGGCAGTTATTTTCGGCTCGGACGGTATTGAAGGCTGCGAGCACTCGTTTTTTGAAATCCTCTCCAATTCCATTGATGAAGCAAGAGAGGGGCACGGCAAAAAAATTATCATCACACAGTTTAGCGACAATTCTTTGGAAATTCAGGACTTCGGCAGGGGTATTCCTGTGGAGTATAACAAAAAAGAAGAGCGCTACAATTGGGAACTTGTGTTTTGTGAACTGTATGCCGGCGGTAAATACAATACCAACCAGGCGGGCAGTTCCTATACCTATTCTTTGGGCTTAAACGGCTTGGGACTTTGTGCAACACAATTTGCCAGCGAATATATGGACGCCGAAATTATCACCGGCGGCTTTCAATATACTTTCCACTTTGAAAAAGGGTTCAATATCGGCGGTATGCAAAAAGTGCCCTTTAGCGGCAAGCAAACCGGCACCAAAATCCATTGGAAACCCGATTTGCAGGTGTTTACGGATATTGCGATTCCTACCGAAAATTTGATTGAAACCATCAAGCGCCAGTCCGTGGTAAACGCGGGTGTGCAGTTTATTTTTAAAAAGCAAATCGGCAGTAGCAATAAATTTGAAACTACCGAGTTTTTATATGCTAACGGTATTACCGATTATGTGGAGGAGCTGGCGGCAGGTACCGCCTTTACCACGGTACAGTATTGGGAAAGTGAAGCTGAGGGTAAAGACAGAGAAGACTTAGATACTTATAAAGTGAAGATGACGGCGGCACTTTGTTTTTCCAATAAGGTGCAGGGCAAAGAGTACTACCACAATTCTTCATTTTTAGAGCACGGCGGTGCGCCCGAAAAAGCGGTTAGAAATGCCTTTATCAGTCAAATTGATGCGTATTTAAAGAATACGGGCAAGTATATCAAAAGCGACGGAAAAATCACAATGCAGGACATTGATGATTGCCTACTGTTGGTCGTTTCCTCTTTTTCTACGCAGACATCCTACGAAAATCAGACCAAGAAGGCAATTACCAACAAGTTCATTCAGGATGCGCTGACCGATATGTTCAAGCATCAGCTGGAAATCTATTTTATTGAGAATAAAGACGAAGCGGAGAAAATCACTAACCAAGTGCTGATTAATATGCGCTCGCGTGTGCGGGCGGAGGCTTCGCGCGTAGCAATTAAAACAAAACTCAAAAACGCCACCGATATGGTTAACCGCGTGGAAAAGTTTGTGGATTGCCGCTCTAAAATCGTGGAGGAGAGAGAACTCTACATCGTGGAGGGTGACTCGGCAAAAGGTTCTGTTGTGCAGGGCAGATTTCCCGAGTTTCAGGCAGTGATGCCGGTAAGAGGTAAAATTCTTAACTGTTTAAAGAGTGACTATACCAAGATTTTTAAAAGCCCGATTATTACCGACCTTATCCGCGTCTTGGGCTGCGGTGTCGAAGTGGAAACGAAGGGCAAGAAAAAGGATATCAACAATTTTGATATCAATGCGCTGCGCTGGAATAAGATTATTATCTGTACCGATGCGGATGTGGACGGCTTTCAAATTCGCACCTTGATTTTAACGATGATTTACCGCCTGATGCCGACCTTAATTGAGCAGGGAAAAGTCTTTATCGCGGAGTCGCCGCTGTTTGAAATCACATTTAAAGACCAAACCTATTTTGCTTACAGCGAAGCGGAGAAGGTTAAAGTGTTGGAAGAAATCGGCGAAGAAAACGCCAAAAAGACTGTCATTCAGCGCTCCAAAGGTCTGGGTGAAAACGACCCGGAAATGATGAATATGACCACTATGAACCCCAAAACCCGCCGCTTAATTCAAGTAGAGCCGGAAGGGGTAGAGAATACATTTGAAATGTTTAACCTGCTTTTGGGTGATAACCTGCAAGGCAGAAAAGACTACATCACCGCCAACGGGCATCTGTATTTGGATGATGCCGACTTAATGTAGGGGGAGGCACTATGGCAAGAAAAAAGAAAAGCAATAAAGAAACCTCCCACATTGTGGAGTTGACCGACAATATTCATATCGAAGGCGCCGGTTCTTTGGTGGAGCAGCCGATTACGCAAACGCTGACCAAGAACTATATGCCCTATGCAATGAGTGTTATTTTGAGCCGCGCAATCCCGGAAATTGACGGTTTTAAGCCTTCGCACCGAAAACTGCTTTACACGATGTATTTGGACAAGCTCTTAGACGGTAAGCGCGCCAAGAGTGCAAAAATTGTGGGTGATGTGATGAAGCTCAATCCCCATGGCGACAGTGCGATTTATGAAACCATGGTGCGCCTTGCCAAAGGGCATGAAGCGCTGCTCAATCCCTATGTAGACTCTAAAGGTAACTTCGGTAAAGCCTATTCGCGCGATATGGCGTATGCCGCTTCTCGTTATACCGAGGCAAAGCTGGCGCCGATTTGTAACGAGTTGTTCGGCGATATCAATAAAGATACAGTCGACTTTGTGCCGAACTACGACAACACGATGACAGAACCGACCTTGCTGCCGGTAACGTTCCCGACAGTGCTTGCCAATATTACCACCGGTATTGCTGTCGGTATGGCGAGTTCGATTTGCTCGTTTAACCTCAAAGAACTATGCGAAACTACGATTGAAGTGCTGCGCAATAAAGAGCATGTTATCGGAGATACATTACTCGGCCCGGATTTTCCCGGCGGCGGCTATTTTATCTACGACAGGGAAGCGCTCGAAAAGGTTTATGAAACCGGGCGCGGCGGGTTAAAGGTGCGCGCTAAATATGAGTACGATAAGAAGAATCACTGTATTGATATCACCGAAATTCCGCCGACGGCTACGGTGGAAGCGATTATCGATAAAGTGGTGGAGCTTGCCAAGGCGGGGACAGTCAAAGAGGTTTCCGATATCCGCGATGAAACCGGTATGCAGGGCTTGCGCCTGACCATTGATTTAAAGCGCGGCACCGACCCGGATAAATTGATGGCAAAGCTCTTTAAACAAACGCAGTTGGAGGATTCTTTCCCCTGTAACTTCAATATTTTGGTGGACGGGACACCGCGCGTGATGGGCGTGCGCGAAATCATCGAACAGTGGGCGCGCTTCCGCATCGAGTGTGTCCGCCGCAGAACCGCGTTTACCAGAGATAAACGCGCGAAGCAATTACACCTGCTCGAAGGCTTGCAAAAGATTTTGCTCGATATCGATAAGGCAATTAAAATCATTCGCGAAACGGATGAAGAAGTCGATGTGGTGCCGAACCTGATGATAGGCTTCGGCATCGACAAAGTGCAAGCCGAGTATGTGGCGGAAATCAAGTTGCGCCATCTCAATAGAGAGTTTATTCTTAAGCGCACCAAGGATATTGAAAAGATTCGCGAAGAGATTGCGCTTTTAGATGCTATTTTAGAGAGTAAATCCCGTATTAAGACCATTATTATAAAAGAACTCAAGGCAGTGATGGATAAATACGGCGAGGAGCGGAAAACCCAATTGCTGTATCTGGATGATATTGCCGAGGAAGAAGTGGCGGAAGAAATTCCCGATTATCCGGTAACCGTCTTCTTCACCGGCGAAGGGTACTTTAAAAAGATTACACCGCTCTCGCTGCGCATGGCATCCGACCAGAAGCTCAAAGAAGGCGACCGGGTGGTGCAGACCTTGGAAACCACCAATGCCAAGGAAGTGCTCTTCTTTACCGATAAGTGTCAGGTGTACAAGGCAAGAATTTCCGACTTCCAAGACTCCAAAGCCTCTGTGTTGGGGGATTATGTGCCGAGCACCTTAGATATGGAGCCTGATGAAAAAGCGCGCTATATGGTTGTTTTAGACACTTATAAAGGGTATATGCTTTTTGCTTTCGGCAACGGAAAACTTGCCAAGGTGGAAATGAGCGCCTATGAGACAAAATCCAACCGCAAAAAGCTGATTAAAGCGTACTGCGGCAAATTTGATTTAGCGGATATGCTTTACATTGAGGAAGATACCGAGGTGGTGCTCACATCTTCTTCAACCAGAATGCTGCTCATTGATACGGCAATGATTGCATCCAAAACCACCAAAGATACCCAAGGTGTGGCAGTGATGCGCCAAAAGAAAAACCAAAGTGTCGAAAGCATACGCTTGTATAACAAGGGAGAGTTTGAGAAACCTTACCGCTATAAAACCAAAAATCTCCCTGCACTCGGTGCATTTCCGAGCGAGGAAGATGTTGGAGAGCAAATGACATTGTAGAGCTGTGTTAAGCTGTGTATTGCAGGCATTGATGCGCTGTTTTGCACGGCAATAATAAACGCGGCTCTGAAAATAGAGTAAACGGAGCGGCACAGCCGCTCCGCGTCTTGTTCCCGCATTTGAGAACAAGGCGGCAAAAAACGCAAACGCAGTGATTTTCGCCGCTATCTATAGTTTTACCGCAAAATCGGGAAACATACCGCATAAATTTTTCCTTCTATATAATTATATATTAAAAAATACTTGCATTTCATCTGCGAGTATGCTATTATACTAAAGTTACAAAATGTTTTGGAGGTAAAAAGCACATGGCTTGGTACGGTTATGTAATCGGTTCAATACTGATTGTGGCTTCTATTTTGATTATTATATTAATTCTTATGCAAGAGAGTAACACCCAAGGCTTGTCCGGTGCGATTGCCGGCGGTGCCGATACTTTCTTTGGTAAAAACAAAGGTCACACAATGCAGTCGAAGCTCAAGAAACTCACCACGATTCTTTCTATTATCTTTTTTGTTGTGGTGCTGGCAGCTTTCATTATATTGCTGTTTATTTCGTAAATAATTGCTTAGGCGGATGTGTTCCGCCTTTTTTTCTTGCCCGGGGTAAACAGAGTTGAAGCTTAATAGCCTCTCTTTCGCCCTGTTTGGCTAATTTATCCGTTTTTTCATTGTTTGGCGCCGGTCAAACGGCATCAAAAAACTATTAAGGTTCGGTTCTTTTACCTTTAGGAGGTGAGTGAGTTTGCAGTATATCGTCATGGATTTGGAGTGGAACAATGTCTATTCTTCCAAGCGAGGTATGTTTTTTAATGAAATCATTGAAATCGGTGCCGTGAAGTTAGATGAAAACTTTCGCGAGATTTCGCGCTTTTCGCAAACTGTCAACACAGCACTGGGCAATCGTCTGCGCCGCAAGGTAAAGGAACTCACCCATATTACCAATGAAGAAATTAACAACGGCTCCGGTTTTACCCGCGTAATGAGCGATTACCGCCATTGGATTGGCAATGTGCCAAGTGTTGTGATGACATGGGGTAACACCGATGTGTATGTGATGCTTGAAAACTTTAAATATTTTTCCGGTGCGGATTTGGTTCCTTTTATGCACTACTATGCGGACTTGCAGAAGTATTGTCAAAATATCCTCAAAACAGGCAACGAAACGCAATTAGGGCTTTCTACAGCGGCAGAGATGTTGGGCATTGAGACAGAAAACCTGGAACTTCACCGCGCTCTTGAAGATGCGGCTCTGACTGCCGAGTGCCTGCGCAGAACCTATAATAAAGAAAAGCTGGAAAAATATATTTCCAGCTGTGATGAAGAATTTTACGAGCGTCTGTACTTTAAGCCCTATGTTATTCGCGATTTAAATTCCGCTGCGGTTGACCGCAAGAAGTTTAATACCTATTGCCCGAACTGCGGTGCCAAAATGCGGCGCATCAGTAAGTGGTCTTTTAAGAATGCATTCTTTAGAGCCAAGTTTAACTGCGACGCCTGCGAAAAGAAATACAAAGTATCGCTGCGCTATAAGCAGTATTATGATTATGTAGACTTTAAGAAAAAAGTCGAAGAATTGGTTGATAAAAAAGATGGAGAATAAAACAAACCGCTGTTGAACTTCAACAGCGGTTTGTTTTGAGTGTTGAGTGTTGAGTGTTCAGTAGCAACAACGCCTTGCTTTTTATGAAACTACCCTATTAAGGGCGGTGCGTGCATAGCACGCGGCGGATGAAACTGAAAACTGAACTCTGAAAACTGTAAACTGACAAAAAGAATTTGCGAGCTCGCAGAGCTCGCAAATTCTTTTTTGTCTTATATTCCTGCTGCAGCTTTGAGTGCCGCAACTTTATCGGTTTCTTCCCATTTCACACCTAAATCTTCTCTACCCATTTGTCCGTAGGCTGCCAAAGCTTGGTAAATAGGTGTTCTTAATTGCAGTGCCTGAATAATAGCATTCGGTCTTAAGTCAAAGGTTTCGATCACAATCTGTGCGAGCACATCATCGGCAATCACACCGGTGCCGAAGGTATTGACCATGACGGATACGGGCTTTGCCACACCGATGGCGTAAGCCAACTGAATCTCGCATTTTTTTGCAAGACCTGCCGCCACCACGTTCTTTGCCACATAGCGCGCAGCATATGCCGCAGAGCGGTCTACTTTTGTGGGGTCTTTGCCCGAAAAGGCACCGCCGCCATGGCATGCATAGCCGCCGTAAGTATCCACAATGATTTTTCTGCCGGTCAAACCGGTATCGCCGGCGGGACCGCCAAGCACAAAGCGCCCGGTCGGGTTGACATACACCTTGGTTTTCATATCAACCAACTCTTGCGGTATAATCGGGTTAATGACATATTCACACATATCCTTGCGGATTTGTTCGAGTGTTACGGTGTCTTTGTGTTGAGTCGAAACAACGACAGTATCTACTCTGACGGGTTTATCGCCGTCATATTCGACTGTAACTTGAGTTTTGCCGTCGGGGCGCAGGTAGGGGAGTTTGCCGCTTTCGCGCACTTCGGTCAGCTTGAGTGCCATTTTGTGTGCCAGGGAAATCGGCAGAGGCATCAGTTCCGGCGTTTCGTCACAGGCGTAGCCGAACATCATCCCCTGGTCACCGGCACCGTGTACATTCGCACTGTCTTCTTCACCGGCTTTCATTTCAAACGATTTATCTACACCCATTGCAATATCGGGGGATTGCTTGTGAACAGAGACTAAAATGCCGCATTCATTACCGTCAAAGCCCATGTCGCTGCTGTCGTAGCCTGCTTCGCAGATAACCTTTCGTGCGATTTCATTGATATCCACATTGGCGGTAGTGGTAATTTCACCCGCAATGACCACTTGCCCCGTAGTACACAGGGTTTCGCACGCTACGCGAGCATTTTTATCTTGTGCGATAATCGCATCTAAAATACCGTCGGAAATTTGGTCGCACAGTTTGTCCGGATGTCCTTGAGTAACGGATTCGGATGTAAATAAGTGTTTTGACATAACGATTCACCTTTCTTTTCACACTTAAAATTCAGGCGCGGTAAAACCGCGCCTGAAGTATACTCATTCATCTCTCGGTTTTTCCGCAGGATTTAGCACCTTGCTATGGCGAATGCCTTCGCAGGTTGCCGGGCTTCACAGGGCCAGTCCCTCAGCCGCTCTTCATGAAATAAAGATAGTATTTAATTTGCGTAATTATTGTATACGATATTTTAGAAAAAGTCAAGAGTTTTTCACCGCTCTTTGTTCTTTGCTATGCTTGAGAATCGGAGACAATTTCTTGTAAATGAAGAAACAAATCAGTGAAATGATGAGGCACTTCACAAATGTAAAGGGTAAATTGAAAATGAGCAGCGATTTGAAGATGGAATCCACGCTCGGTAAGATAGCTTGGTACATGCCCAAAATTGCCTCTTGCGGCATAGCAATTTTATAATAAATCGGGTAAATGATAAAGTAATTGACAGCTACACTTGCAAGCGCAGCGCAGAAACTGCCGGCGAGCGAGGCAATCAGTGCACCGATTCTGCTTTTATTAAATTTGTAAACCAAGCCGGCTGCACCGGTGAAAATCGCAGCAATCAAAAAGTTGGCGAGTTCGCCCACACCACCGGATTGTGTGATTAAGAGGTGGATAAGATTTTTCATCAGGCTCACGAGTATGCCCGCCAGCGGACCGAAGGCAAACGCTGTAATTAATCCGGGCAAATCGGAAAAATCGAACTTAATAAATGCCGGTACGAGCGGAATGGGAAATTCCAAGAATTGCAGCGCGGCGGCAACAGCACTCATAATGCCGATAACGGCAATCCACCTGGTTTTTTTGATGTTTTGCATAGTTTCTCCTTTCATTCGGGAAAAAGAAAACCCTGTTTTTAAAAAACAGGGCAAAGTGTTATATAGATTTCACTTCTTCCATCCGGACTATACCGTCGGTACCCGAATTGCACGGGTTCAACCGCTTGCGCAGCTCGCAGACTTTTACTGCCGGTAGGGAATTGCACCCTGCCCCGAAGCACATATAGTATTCTACTCGTTTTTTGATTGTCTGTCAACCGTTTTGACAAATTTTTATTGCACAGAGCAAGTATAATCGGATGTGGGTGACCCGCGCTCTCGCTAAGCGCAAAAAAAGAGGCAGAGCCTCTTTTTTTAAATGTATTTCTCAATAAAAGCCCATACCGGCGGCCAGTAAAGCTCGGGGTGATACTTGACAGAGCGCGCGTGGTCCGCATCGGGAATAATGAGTTTTTCCTTTTCTGTCGGGCATGCGTCATATAGCGGTTGCATCATATAAGTCGGCACGAAGTCATCATTTTCACCGTGCACAAAGAAAAACGGAAGGGTGGTGTTTTTGATGCAATCAATCGGCGAGGCATCTTTTTTGAAAGAGTAGCCGGCGCGAATTTTTGCAAACAGTTCCAGCAAGTTTAACAGCGGGAATGTGGGAATGCCCATATCCTTCATCACAAAACCGAACTGTTCATAGGCATTCGTGAAACCGCAGTCTTCGACCACACACTTGACATTGGCAGGCAAATCCTTCTCGCCGGAAGTGACCATAACCGTGGCTGCACCCATCGAAACGCCCATCAAAGCAATAGAAGCCTCGGGGTCTTTTTTGACAAGGTAATCTATCCAAACTTTGAGGGTGAATTTATCCAGATAGCCCATTCCCAAATACTTGCCCTCGGACTGACCGTGATTGAGTAAATCGGGCAATAAGAGGTTATAACCTCTGTCACGCATAGCGGTTGGCGCCTTATACATTCTCGAAACAATGGCGGCGGAATTTCCGTAGCCATGCACTAAGATAATGTATTTGTGAGTGGGCTGCGGTGCTTCATAGTAATAGGCACGCAGTTTTTCGCCTTTATGGTTTTTTGACCAAAGAATTTGGTGGTCATCATCCAAATCCATTTCATCGCGCATTAATTTGATACGCTCCTCCAGCGGATAATCATCATAGGCTTTTTCGAGTTTCGGGTAAGAGCCCGGTTTCTCAATGCATTTTTCTATCCTTTTAATTTTAATGACATTGTCCATAAAGAGTTTTGAGCGCTTATTGATGGCAAAATCCACCAACAGCCAACCGACAATGCAAAGTAACACGCAAATGGCACCAATAATAATCAAAACAATTCCCCACCAAGGCATAAACCTTACCTCCTCATAACAATATAATAGTATTATATCTAATAATAGAGTTTTTTTCAACCATATTTACAAATAAGGATTTGGCGATGCCAAATCCTTATTTGAGTGAATAGTGAACAGTGAATAGTGAATAGTGAAGGGCGGGACACCCGCACTCGCTCCGCTGTCGCTCTATTCCTTTTGATGCGGCATTTGCCGCACGTTAAATCGGGTGAGGGCAGAGCCCTCCCACACTTTTTCACTATTCCTTATTACCTATTACTTCAAATAAGGTTTGTCGAGCGAACAGCCCGACAAACCTTATTTGTAAAAAGGGCACCCGTAAGGGTGCCCTGCGGTTTGTTGCATTTTACCGAATTGCTACAGAAGCCTTTCCGTAGTTTTCTTCATGCAGAGCGAGTGCAATGTCATCCACGGAAATCATACCGTCACCGGTGATATCAAGCTGTTCGTTTTCACAGCCGTAAATACCGTTTGCAAGCAGTACGCTCAGGTCCGCAAAATCGATATAATTATCGAAATTCACATCACCGATCGGCATCGCCACCGTTTCTTCATAGATGTACTCATTGTCGGTGATTTCATAGGTTTCCACCGCAATGCACAGGCAAAGGTCAGCGCGTACATAGATGCGGTAAGTATCTACGGGAATATCATTGATGATGAATCTGCCGTCTGTCGAGGTGACTTCATATTCGGCATCGTCACTCTTAAAGATGAGGGTTGCTTCCTGTTCTGCCAATGAAGGAACGATGTAGTACAGCGGCAGTCGGTCAGTACGTGTGTCATCGTACGCATCGTGACAGCGCGCGCACTCGTGGTGTGTATAGCCGCTACTGCGGTAAGTCGGTGCAATGATTGTATCTTTGTAATTGTGCCCTAATGCATCCACATAGTCGCCGATGTAGGAAGCCTCACAGCGCGAGCAGTTGTAGGTGGTGTAGCCCTGTTCGGTACAAGTGGGTTGTGTAATTGTCGGCACATAATCGTGACCAATCGCCTCCACCGGTCTGGTTTCGGTGTGGTTCGCATCTCTGGTGCAGACTCTGGTCTCTACTCCTTCGCCTTCACAGGTCGGGTCGGTAGTCACAGTCCAGTCGCCCCAGCTGTGTCCGAGAGCAGAAATATCCTTGGTTTCTCTGGAAAGCTCTGCCTTACAAACATCGCAGTAGACAACAGAGTCGTAACTGCCTTTTTGTTCGCAAGTGGGTTCTGTTCTGTTCTCTTCGACCGGGTCTTTCGGTGTGTGCCCTAATGCATCCGTGTAGTCGGCAACATAGGAAGCCTCACAGCGCGAACAGTTGTAGGTGGTGTAACCTCTTTCGGTACAAGTTGGCTGTGTAACGGTCGGTACATAATCGTGACCGAGTGCCTCCACCGGCCTGGTTTCGGTGTGGTTCGCATCTCTGCTGCAGATTCTGGTCTCCACACCTTCGCCTTCACAGGTCGGCGCGGTAGTCACAGCCCAATCGCCCCAAGTGTGACCGAGTGCGGCAATTTCTTTTGTTTCTCTGGAAAGTTCCGCCTCGCAAACCTCGCAATACACAACAGAGTCGTAACTGCCTTTTTGCTCGCAGGTGGGTTCGTTTCTGTTTTCTTCCACCGGGGCTTTCGGTGTGTGCCCTAAAGCATCGACATAGTCACCGATGTAGGAAGACTCACAGCGCGAGCAGTTGTAGGTGGTGTAGCCTCTTTCTGTACAAGTGGGCTGTGTGACCGTCGGCACATAATCGTGACCGAGCGCTTCAACCGGTCTGGTTTCGGTGTGGTTCGCATCTCTGCTGCAAACTCTGGTTTCCACGCCTTCGCCTTCACAGGTCGGCGCGGTAGTCACAGCCCATTCGCCCCAAGCGTGACCGAGAGCAGAAATATCCTTGGTTTCTCTGGAAAGCTCTGCCTTACAAACATCGCAGTAGACAACAGAGTCGTAACTGCCTTTTTGTTCGCAAGTGGGTTCTGTTCTGTTCTCTTCCACCGGGTCTTTCGGTGTGTGCCCTAATGCATCCGTATAGTCGGCAACATAGGAAGCCTCACAGCGCGAACAGTTGTAGGTGGTGTAGCCCTGTTCGGTACAAGTGGGTTGTGTCACTGTCGGCACATAATCGTGACCGAGTGCCTCCACCGGTCTGGTTTCGGTGTGGTTGGCATCTCTTGTACAGATTCTGGTCTCCACACCTTCGCCTTCACAGGTCGGGTCGGTAGTCACAGTCCAGTCGCCCCAGCTGTGTCCGAGAGCAGAAATATCCTTGGTTTCTCTGGAAAGCTCTGCCTTACAAACATCGCAGTAGACAACAGAGTCGTAACT
>SVOD01000035.1:0-5280 GCA_015066575.1 Oscillospiraceae bacterium | reverse complement strand
CCGAGAGCAGAAATATCCTTGGTTTCTCTGGAAAGCTCTGCCTTACAAACATCGCAGTAGACAACAGAGTCGTAACTGCCTTTTTGTTCGCAAGTGGGTTCTGTTCTGTTCTCTTCCACCGGGTCTTTCGGTGTGTGCCCTAATGCATCCGTATAGTCGGCAACATAGGAAGCCTCACAGCGCGAACAGTTGTAGGTAGTGTAGCCCTGTTCGGTACAAGTGGGTTGCGTGACAGTCGGCACATAATCGTGACCAAGTGCCTCCACCGGTCTGGTTTCGGTGTGATTGGCATCTCTTGTACAGATTCTCGTTTCTACACCTTCACCCTCACAGGTCGGGTCTGTAGTGACAGTCCAATCACCCCAGCTGTGACCGAGAGCTGCAATCGGTTCTGTATAGAATTCACCGCAGCGCGAGCAGGTATAGGTAGTAACACCGGGCACCTCACAGGTCGGCTCTTGTGTGACTGCCGGTACATAGTCGTGGCCGATAAAGGTGGCGCTGTACTGCGCATAGTAATCGGTCGGACCGGTAACTTCTTCTAACTCTCTATCCCAACCGGTAAAACTGTAAGTGTAATCGCCGGCTTGGTAATCATCCGGCGTAAAGCCGTCCGGAACAAAGCCCTCGGTGGTGGGCTGCACGGTTGTTTGCTCTTCACCGCCGTCACGATACCAGTGGAAGGTAATATCATACTTCGGATTAAAATCTTTTGAGAAGAGCAGGGTAGTGCTGTTGACCTTGCCGGCACTTTCCTCGGCACTGGTAACATAGGCAAGACCGTCCATCACACCGGGGGTAGCGCTGTCGGCAAGGTCGGCTGTGGTAGCCAATTTAATAGCATCCTTTGCGTCTTGCAAAGTCTTACCGTCTTCTAACGCGAGGTACAGGTGCAGCACCACAAATTCCGGTCTGTCAATATCATCTTCATTCAAATAGCCGATATCATTGTAACCCGATAATTGAATGAGTACTTTGTCTAAGTTCGGATTATAGGTGAGGGTTGAGGTGGAATTCAAGCCAAAACTAATCATATCCGAGTTTTCGGCTTCTTCATACGGAGCGACGGGGTTGGCAATAATTGCCCAATCCTGCCTTGCATTGATGTGGTTATACTCACTGGCTGCTACCAAATCCATCATCGCTTGCATATTCGGTTTGCCTCGGGTTTCCCTTGCGCGGCTGACAGTGCCCACAACATCGGGGTCAATCGTGATAATTTGGTTAAATAAGCGCAGGGTTTTTTCACCATCGGTTTCTAATTGCGTGTAGTCAATCGCAATCTTCAAACTCACATCGATTAAACCCTTGTATTTGCCGGTGGAAGCATCGGCAATACCGACATTGACCGTAAAGTCGGTGGCATCACCGATTTTGGTGTGAGGCAAATCTCCGGTGGCGGGAATGACTCTCGTTTCAATATGAGAGGCGTCTCTGGCGCATATTCTGCATTCTTCACCGGGTGTGTCGAAGGTTGCCGGAGTGGTAACAGTCCAATCTCCCCAGCGGTGACCGAGTGCGGTGGTAAAGTCTGTCAGATAGGATTCATCACAGCCTGTGCAACTGTAAGTCGTATAGCCTCTTTCGGTGCAGGTAGGCGCAGTGACAGTCGGCACATAATTGTGTTCATGCAGAGCCGCGCGTGCATCTTGCAGGTTGAGGTAGTCGGTATCAAGCGCTGCAGCAGAAGAATATGCCAGCGAAGCGAGATTGTTTCGAATATTGTCGTATTGTGCCTTTAAGGTATTGTAAGAATCGGCGCCAAAGCGCTGCGGAATCGTTTCGCCGCGCAGTTCGGGAATCTCTGTTTCCAATTCACTCAGGTAGGTTTCTACCTCTTGCGTTTTTTCAATCAAGGCTTGAATCTCGGCTAAAACAGAGTCAATCGCCATGGAAATTTCTTTGCGGTTGGTCGCAGTGGCTTCCCGGGCGACCAAGTCGCGCAGCGTTTGCGGAATGTATTTTGCGTTTTCACTGTTATCCAAAGCGGTAAACGCTTCTAAGGAGTTCGTGTAGTCACCGTAACCGAACAGTGTATCAATCTTTTCTTCCAGTGCCGCCGTTTGCGCGTCTATGAGTGCCTGTTGGGTTTCATCGTAGGTGAGCACGGCGTTCTCAACAAAGCTTTGATAATCGGCAAGCCTTTGTTCGTACAGTTCGGTTTGTTCCCCGTAATCAGCCGCAAGGGCACTGAGTACCGAAGTATCTTCCAATCTGGCTAACTGCGCGTTCCAAGCGCTGTAATCGCCCGGCTCTAAAGTTCTGTTGACCGTGTTGGAAGTGTAAGAAGCGCTGTTGAAGGTTTGTGTATCGCTGTAATTGAGCGAAGAGCGCACATAGGTTTTTAGGGTGGTGACACCGGTCTCAAATGTGCGCGTGAAATTCCACTGAATATATTCGTTTCCCTTTTCGTCCGTTGCGGTGGTATAATGGTCCGTATCCGCCAAGGTGTAGGTCATGATCGGGTCGGAATATTTATCAGAGGAAGTGCGCACATAGATGGTGTCGGAACCATAGGTGTTGACCGTATAGTATACCGTGCCGCCGTAGGTCAGCGAGGAACGTTCCGTATCATAAGTTAGGGACTTGGCAATCGGGCGGTAAGCATACAGCATCATCGTTGCCGTGGCACCGCTCTCGAGAGTGGCAGTGATATTGGTATACTTATACTGCGAAGTGGTGCTTTCCAAATCGGTGAGCACTTTTTCCATATCCACATTAATTCTGCCGTTATAGTTAGAATAAACACTAAAGTAATCGGCATTGGAAACCGAATAGGTGATACTCTTACAGCAGTCGGCAAGGCTGTTGCCTTCCTCATCTGCCGGCAGAATGGTTAAATTATTTCCTACAATTTTATAGGGCTGTTCGGTGGCATAAATGTATTGGGAACCATTGAACTTTAAGCCTGTGGCAGGGGTTTTCGTGGCAGTGCCGTCACCCAGCGGGTCGGCTGCCACAATGTTTACCGGCTGCATAGCTTTGGAACCGGTCAGCGGAACCTTGACCGACCACAGTTTATAACTGTAGGTTGCATTGTAGTTAGCGTAAGAACCGGGGGAAGAGCTGAAAGTCGTAGTTAAGTGGTTGACATCGGAACTGATATCGTTCGTTGTGCCGACACTGTAGGCTTTAACTTCGGTTGCATCGGTATTGGTCTTAACAAGGTATTCCACATACCCGTCATTTTTATATGTTGTGCCGTTGCGAATTTCGACTGCCTTTACCTCCGGTGCAAGGGTGGAAATCTTAGATTCCACATTCATAGTAGTGATAGTGCTGTTACTGATATAGAATGTGGCATCATCCGTCAGAGCGGCATTCGGGTAATTGGTGGCACTTTTGCCGAAGTAGCCGGCACCGTATGCACCGAAATACGACCCGCCGCCGATAAATTTGGAAGTGCCGTAGGCGGTTGAGAGCCCGTAAGTGCCAGCGGGTTTGGCTGGGGAGGAGGAAGTGGTGCCGCTATTGGTGGCATAGAGCGCCGCTTGCCCATAGCGGTTGAGCTTGGCATCATAAGTAACATTGACAGTCTCGGCAGTTGATGTTTCCACACTGTCTTTGACATACAGATAGCCTAAATATTTATATGGTGAAGTGGATTTGCCGGAAACATCGCCGTTGCCGGAGGTTGCGTAGGTGCCGGCATCGGTACTCGGGTAAACATAACAGGAGTAATTGCCCGCCGTGCCGGTAACGGAGGAGGGGATGATAAACATGGTTACCTTCGCAGAATCGCTTGCCACTGTCGTTTCGGGCATCGCGCCGTAAATGACGGTATCCTCTGCGCCGGTTTTAACAAACTTCATATAAACTCTGGTAGTATACTGATTTGTTGCCACTAAAATACCTGTTTGTCTACCGGTTTGAATTACGCGCTCGGAAAGGTAGGCGTTATAAAGTTCCGGTGCGGTAATGGTTAATTTAATGGTTTGGGAAGCCGTTCCCGTGACAGTGGATTTTGCGCCGGAGGCTTCGGGTGCCGTGCCGGTTAAAGTCAAGGTTCTGCAGGAAGTGATTTCTTCCGGAGAGACCAGTACCGAACCGTCCGAACCGAAGTAGCCCGGCTCGGAGCAGGTCCAAGTCAGGTAATTATATTGATTGGCACCGCTCGGGTAAGCGGTAAAGCCGGTGATAGAATTCAAGTTGAGGTTGCCGCTGCACAGTGCATCGCGCGTAACGGTCATATCCTCAATTTTAAAGGATGTCATCGGTACGGCGCTGGTGGGAGCGGTTTGGTTGGAATAGGTAAAGTTAATGGTTTCGGCAATTAAAGTGCCGTTAATCGTGTTATTGTTGGTAATGGTGCTCTTAATGCTGTTTGCCACCGAAGCGGTCAAACCGGTCATATTGTTGTAGTCCACAAAGAAATTAATTGTATCGGAATGAAAATCTTCATCGTGGTAAGCACCTTTATAATTGAATAGTTGCATATGGTCGCTCAGTTTATTGTGCGACAGGTCGATATAGTTGAGGAAATCCGATGCAAAAGCCGGGTTCGGGTCTTGAATTTGGTTGTTATTGAGTTCAATGCGCTCAATATGTGTCATTCCCGATAAAGCGGAAATATCGACAATGGCATTGGAATTTGCATACAGAAATTTTAAAGAAGTGAACCTTTGTATGGAACTGAGCGTGGTAATATTGTTGGAACTGATATTTAAATAATGCAGATGGGAGAACGCGGCATTCGCCAGGCAACCGAGGTTGCCTAAAGCGGAAGCGGTATTTAAGTTTAAGTGCACTATTGTTGCCGGGCATTTGGAAATAATGTCGGCAATATTGGAACTCGTAACCTTTGTGGAACCGGATAAATCCAAATAATTAAGCCCTGTCAGTTTGGTTAAATCCGAGTAATCGGCAATGCCCTTGCGCGTGCTTTCCGAACTCCAATACATCAGGCTGACGCGGCGCATCGCGTAGGTATCCAGTTGAGAGGCACTGTAACCGGTTGCGTTGAGAACACCGTCGCGAATGGTGGTGTTATTAAAACTGACCGTGGTAGTGTTAGCAAACGGGCTGGTGCTCAGAGAAGACATTCTGCTAAAGAGGTACTTTAAGTTCATCACTTTAAAAGAAGAATTCTTCTCATATGCTACCGGGTGATACGACTGCGAATAGGCACCGCAGGAAAGCGTGTTGCCGCTGTAGTTCATTAAGTATTCTACCTCATATTGGTACTGGGCGGGGGTCCAATTCCACCCCTTGACATACTTGATGTAGGACATAAAGCAGGCAATCATACCTGCGGTGGCAGGAGTTGCCATTGAGGTGCCG
>SVOD01000152.1 GCA_015066575.1 Oscillospiraceae bacterium | reverse complement strand
AAGGGCTGCGGCGCACGGCTTCCGTCAACTGCCCGCCCTCGTCATAACCGACATAGCCGGGAGGCGCGCCAATCAGGCGCGAAACGGAGAATTTCTCCATATACTCTGTCATATCAATGCGCACCAAATTGCGCTCGTTATCAAACAGGCACTCCGCAAGACTCTTGGCAAGTTCTGTTTTACCGACACCGGTCGGACCCAGGAACAGGAAAGAGCCAATCGGCTTATTCGGGTCGGAAATACCGGCTCTGGCGCGCTGAATGGCTTCGCTGACAAGCTTGACCGCCTCATCTTGCCCGACCACGCGCCGGTGAATGGCAGCCGGCAGCTCCAGGAGCTTTTGGCGCTCGCTCTCCACCAGCCTGGTGACCGGTATTCCGGTCCACTTCGCAACGATAGCGGCTATCTCGTTTTCGGTCACGGTGTCGTGCACCAAGGTGTTGGCTTGCTTGCTTTGCTCACTTTGCTGCTCTGCTTCGTGCAGCTCTTTTTCCAACGCCGGCAAAACCGAGTATTGAAGTTTTGCCGCGGTTTCGTATTCATAGTTTAACTGCGCCTGCTCAATTTCCGCATTGGTTTGGTCAATTTTTTCCTTGAGGCTCTTCAAATTCTCGACCACATCTTTTTCGCTTTGCCAGGTCGCCTTCATCGCTTCAAACTTTTCTTTTTCATCGGCAAGTTCTTTTTGCAGCGCCGCATAGCGCTCTTTGGAAAGTGCATCCGTTTCTTTTTTGAGTGCCATTTCCTCGATTTCCATCTGCATAATCTTGCGGCGCAAATCGTCAAGCTCTGCGGGCATGGAATCCATTTCGGTGCGAATCATCGCGCACGCTTCATCCACCAGGTCGATTGCCTTGTCGGGCAAAAAACGGTCGGTAATATAGCGGTTGGAAAGCGTTGCCGCCGCTACCAAGGCATTGTCGTGAATGCGCACGCCGTGAAAAATTTCATAGCGTTCCTTCAAGCCCCTGAGAATGGAAATGGTATCTTCCAAGGTCGGCTCTTCGACCATCACCGGCTGGAAGCGGCGCTCAAGCGCAGCATCCTTTTCGATATATTGGCGGTATTCATCAAGCGTGGTCGCGCCGATACAGTGCAACTCACCGCGCGCGAGCATCGGCTTTAGGAGGTTACCGGCATCCATGCTGCCCTCCGTTTTACCGGCGCCCACGATTGTGTGCAACTCGTCTATGAACAGGAGGATTCTACCGTCGGACTCGCGAATTTCTTCGAGCACCGCTTTGAGCCTTTCTTCAAATTCGCCGCGATATTTTGCACCGGCAATCAGGGCTCCCATATCCAGTGAAAAGACCGTTTTATCCTTGAGTGCCTCCGGCACATCGCCTCTGACAATGCGCTGCGCCAAGCCTTCGGCGATGGCGGTTTTACCGACACCGGGTTCACCGATGAGCACAGGGTTATTTTTCGTTTTTCTCGAAAGAATACGAATGACATTGCGAATTTCCGTATCTCTGCCGATAACCGGGTCCATCTCGTTATTTTTGGCGCGCTCGACCAGGTCGGTGCCGTATTTTGACAAAGCGTCAAAGGTATCCTCCGGATTGTCGGAGGTCACGCCGTGCGTTTTGATTTTCGAGAGCGCTTGCGAAAAGCTCTCTTTTGTGACACCGTAGCGCGCCAGCAGGCTTTTGACCTCGCGTGAAGCATCGGAAAAAGCCGCCAGCATCAGGTGCTCTACCGATACATAGGCGTCGCCTGATTTTGCAGCCAGGCGCTCTGCCGTGCTCATCATTTTGCTAACCTCACGCGAAGCGTAGATGTCGGCGCCGGCGCCGTGCACCTTCGGTGCCGCGGCAATCAGGCCGTCCAGCCCTGCCAATAAGCCATTGCTGTCCACGCCCATTTTAGACAAAATACCGGGAATCAAGCCGCCGTTTTGGTCGATGAGGGCATAGAGCAGGTGGGCATCCGAAAGCGATTGGTTTTCGTTTTCTTCTGCCATTGCCTGCGCGGTTTGCAACGCCTCCACCATTTTTTGTGTTAATTTTTGTGTATTCATTTCATCACAGCCTTTCAGCCAATATTTACAATATTATAGGTTTTTATAGAATAATCTTGGTTGTTTTCAAGTAGTTTAAATAATCTCTTTTGAGCGCATCTTCATCCTTTTGCGCATTGATAAAAGCTTTTAAGGAAGCATCCAACAAATTGACATAGGCACTCACCGCCTCTGCAATTTGCTGCGCCGCATAATCATTCCCCTGCGCTAAAGTAATGCTTCTTGTAAAGCGATTCGGAAACAGCGAGTAGTGAATTTCGGCACCCGTGCCTTCCAAAATTTCACTTTCCACCTGCGCCCACACGCGGAAAAATCGCTCTAATTCTTGCAGCAGTGCGCCCGACTGCGTGCGGAAATTGACCGATAAATCCCCCAACTTATTACTGTTGCTTGTATCAAAAACAAGTTCGTATTTCAAGGTCGGTCTGTATTTATACGCTAACGCCGACTTCACAAAAAATGTGCCGGAATTCGGCGCAAAAAACGGGATTAAATCCGCGGAGTCGGAAAGCAGTGCATCCATCTCCCTGAAAATATCGCTTACCATTTTTTGCGTGGTCGGCACACCGAAATACTCTGCCAAAACACTGTCTATGAGCGCCGAGCGATTGGTACCCAGGCGGTGCGCCTCACTGTCCACTGCCGCAACGACACGGTCGTTAAGCATTAAACTATATAATTTCTTTGCCATAATACCCTCCGAAAATCACAGTAATTGTGTGCCGCTTTGTGCACACGCTTTTTACATAATACTATTATACTCTGCCCTAAACTTTTGTCAATAGATTTATATAAATTTCATAACGAGTTATATAAATATTTACACTTTGTTCATAAAGTTTATCGACAAAGCAAACAGGGTTTATAACAGCATAACAGGCTGTGTAAAGGCAAAAACCATAACAAAAAAATGGTCGGTTACCCGACCATTTGCAAGCTTTCGCGCTAAATCTTATTTCATTCGCATTGTCAGCGAAATTCTCTGCTTTTTCGTATCAATCGAAAGAATTCTTACCTTAACAATATCCCCCACCTTGAGCACTTCGGAGGGGTGCTTAATATACCTGTCACAAATTTGGGAGATATGCACCAAGCCGTCCTGATGCACGCCGATATCCACAAACGCACCAAAGTCAATCACATTGCGCACCGTGCCTCTCAGTTCCATACCTTCCTTAAGGTCGCTAATATTCAAAACATCGCTTCGCAACATCGGCTGCGGCAATTCATCACGCGGGTCTCTGCCGGGCTTTGCAAGTTCCCGAATCATATCATTAAGTGTAGGCAGACCGATATTTAACTTTTCGGCAAGGCTTTTTTCGCCAAAACGCTCTACCCGTTCGGGCAGGTCAGCGAATTTGGCGGACTTTATCGCGGCATCCGTGTAGCCGGCAAGCAACAGCAGTTGCTTTGCAACCGCGTAGCTTTCGGGGTGAACACCTGTATTGTCAAACGCATTATCACTCTCGGGCACGCGCAAAAAACCTGCGCACTGCTCATACGCTTTCGGTCCGAGTTTGGGAACTTTTTTTAATTGCGCGCGAGAAGTAAAGGCGCCGTTTTCCTCCCTGTAGGTGACAATGTTTTGACACACGCCGGCGTTGATCCCGGCAATGCGCAGCAACAGGGCGGGAGAAGCCGTATTCAAATCCGCGCCGACAGCGTTTACGCAATCCTCCACCACACCGTCAAGCGTTTCCCCGAGCCGCTTTTGCGGCATATCGTGCTGGTACTGACCAACACCGATTGCCTTGGGCTCAATCTTCACAAGCTCCGCCAGCGGGTCCTGCAGGCGCCTGGCAATCGAGACAGCGCTCCTGAGTGTCAAATCCAATTCCGGCAACTCGGTGGCTGCCAACTTGGAAGCGGAGTAAACCGATGCACCTGCTTCGCTGACAACCATATAATAGACAGTGTGGTCAGCCTCTTTTATCGCTTCGGCGGCAAACATCTCTGTTTCTTTGCTTGCCGTGCCGTTGCCGATGGCGATAATATCGACCTTGTGCTTCTTGATAAGCGCCAGCAATGTCTGTTTGGATTGGGCAACTTTCGCCTGCGAATGGGTGGGGTAAATGACCGCCGTATCGAGCACCTTGCCGGTTTCATCCACCACTGCAACCTTGCAGCCCGTGCGATAGCCCGGGTCCAGTCCGAGAACCACCTTGCCCTTGACCGGCGGCTGCATTAAAAGTTGCTTAAGGTTTGTCGCAAAGACCTTCATCGCGTTTTCGGCAGCAGTTTGAGTCAATTCGCCGCGCATTTCACGCTCAATGGAGGGAAAAATCAGTCTTGTATAGGCATCCTCGGCAGCAGTTTCCAATATTTTCGAACACCGC
>SVOD01000034.1 GCA_015066575.1 Oscillospiraceae bacterium | reverse complement strand
CTCACCGCTCGGTCGGATAATCAAGTCAGGATCAGGCTGACCGGCAGTAAAAATATTGGCGCTAATCATATCTTCATCGATATCATCGGGACAGATACTTCCCTCTTTGACCTTTTGCGCAATCTTGCGGCAGGCTGCTGTGATTTCCTGTCTGCCGCCGTAATTGATTGCCATATTGACAACGGCGCCTGTATGGTCTGCCGATACGCTTTCCACTTTCTGCATTAATTCCGCCAATTCCGGATTTAATACAGAGCGATCACCGATAAAACACATACGCATATCCGTTTCCTGAAATCTCTCAAGCGCCTCTTCAAGATAGTCTTTAAGTAAATTCATAATAGCATCTACTTCATCTTGCGAGCGTTTCCAATTTTCCGTAGAGAAAGCATAAAAGGTCATATAACGAATACCGATTTTATTCATATAATCGATAATCGTTCTCATATTATTTGCACCTTTTTTATGACCGGCGGTGCGCGGTAATCCTCTTTTTTTCGCCCACCTGCCGTTACCGTCCATAATAATAGCAATATGCTTCGGCAATTGAGCAGGCAAAGGCGCATCTTTTTTAAATATACCCATATTATACAGACATTATCTCTTCTTTTTTATCTTTGACAATTTGGTCGCACTTCTTGATGTAATCATCCGTAATTTTTTGGATTTCTTCCTCACCATCATCAAAATCATCTTCGGTGATTTCACTGTTTTTCTTCATCTTTTTGAGTGCATCCATCGAATCGTGGCGAACAGCGCGCACGGCAATTTTGGCTTCTTCGCCCCTTTTGGAAATATCCTTGGAGATTTCCTTTCTTCTTTCCTCGGTCAATTTCGGGAAAATAAGGCGAATGCACTTACCGTCATTCTGTGGATTAATGCCGATATCGGACTCATTAATGGCATGTTCAATTGCTTTTAAGGTGGTAATATCCCACGGAGTAATAATCAGATTGGTAGCCTCGGAAACGCTCACCTGTGCCATCTGATTAATCTGTGTAGGCACACCGTAGTAATCCACATTCACCTTGTTGAGCACAGCGGGGTTAGCGCGCCCTGCTCTGATGGTTGCGAAGTCATTATTGATACTGATAATGCATTTTTCCATTCTTTCTCTGGTTTTTTCAAATAATTGTTCCATAGTATTACCTCTCTGCTCTGTCAAGCTAATAGAATTTATTGAAAGTATCTTTGCACAAAATCAGTCAGCGACCAAAGTGCCGATTGGCTTGTCGTTAATGGCATCTATAATGCTGTTTTCTTTTTCAAGGTTAAAGACAAGGATTGGCATGTGATTGTCTTTACACAGTGCAAATGCTGTACTGTCCATCACATTGATATTCTTCTCAAGCACTTCCTGCGGTGTAATTCTGTCATATTTGACAGCATCGGCAAACTTATTCGGGTCTTTGTCATAAACGCCATCCACATTTGTCGCTTTCATTAAAATATCGGCACCGATTTCAATAGCTCTGAGCGCAGCACCGGTATCGGTCGAGAAGAACGGGTTACCGGTACCGCAGCCGAAGATAATCACTTTGCCGTTTTCTAAGTTCTTAATTGCTTTGTTGTAATAATATGTCTCGGCAAAGGTTTTCATTTCAGCCGCCGTTTCCACTACAGCATGAACACCTAATCTGTCAAGACCGTCGGAAAGAGCAATCGCATTCATAACGGTAGCCAGCATACCGATATGGTCGGCTTTTACGCGCCCCATGTCGCCGCTTGTTCTGCCTCTCCAAAAATTGCCGCCGCCGACAACGACGCCGACATCGACGCCTGCGTCTCTGCAAGCTTTAATGGACTGGCAAACTTCCATAATCATATTGTCATCCAAACCAAAGCCTTTTTCGCCGGCTAATACTTCGCCGGAAATTTTGAGCAAAATTCTTTTGTACTTCATATCTTTTTCCTCACATCTAATTATAAATTTATATATTTATTGCATTTTATCAATTTTACCATATATACCCGAAAATTACAATATATAGATATATTTTTGTAAGGTATCACAAAATTTAGAGCAATTTATAAGCACAAGGCTAAATCTTTCATTTCATTTAAACTGTTCAAATTCATTAAAAATAAGATTTTATTCGTTTCTAAAAAAAGAAATCTTGGTGTTAAAACAAACCATAATGAACAGTGTTTCCAAAAAAAGATACCCCACTTATTTAAAAGTGGGGTAAATCGTTTTGATTATAGTAAAAATTATTCGCCTTTTACCATGCTGGCGATTTCATCGGCAAAGTTTTCTTCTTTCTTTTCGATGCCTTCACCCTTCGCATAGCGAATAAAGCCTGTTACTTCAATGTCACCGCCGAGTTCTTTAGCAACACTTGCCACATAACCGGCTACATCACCTTTATATAAATCGGCGCGAACAAACTCTTGCTCCAACAAGCAGATTTCTTTAATCTGTTTTGCAAATCTGCCGTTAACAAGACCGGTGAAAATCTTGTTTTCCACAATATCTGCCTTATGAGATACAGCGATATCGGCAAGTGTTTGAAGAGCTTCCTTGGAAATGAAGTTAACAAAGTTCTTTCTTTGCTTGTTATCAAGACCTTGATAGATTTCGATATCCTCATCACTCCATTTTTTCTCATCAGTCGCCTCTTTAATAAGGTCATTGAGAATCGGTACGGGAAGGGATTCCGGTTTATGAAGAGCACTGTCAACAGTGATGGATTTAATCTTAGCCAATTCCTCTTCGGGAATACTGTCTTTGCTCAAATACTCAGGGCTCATCGCAGCAACCTGCATGGCGATATTTTTACCCATGGCAACAAATTCCGGCTTTGCAGCGATTGCATCGCTTGTATCAAATTTTACCACAACACCGACAGCACCGCCTGCGTGGATATAAGAAACCATGATACCGTCGATAATTTCGAAGCGGCGTACTTTCATGTTCTCTTTAATCTCCTGAATGAGTTCGGTCAGCTTATCGGTAACGGTAATGCCTGCTTCCGTAAGGGTTGCATCCATCAGCGCTGCAACATCGGCAGGATTGGTGGCGATAATGGTCTTAGCCACATCTGCACAAAAGTCTTTAAACTTTTGGTTCTTGGCAACGAAATCGGTCTCGCTGTTGACTTCAACGATAACACCTTTTTTGGAGCCTTCGTCATAATAAGTCACAACCGCACCGTCGGCAGCTACTCTGCTTGCCTTTTTGGCAACCATTGCAGCACCTTTTTCTCTCAAAATATCAATTGCTTTTGCCATATCGCCGGCAGCTTCGGTAAGTGCTTTCTTGCACTCCATCATGCCAACGCCGGTTTTTTCGCGCAATTCTTTTACATCTTTAGCCGTAATAGCCATTTTTCATTCCTCCTGTATATGAATTACTCAGCGTCTTGTGCTTCTTCTTCGGTATTTTCGGCACTATCGGCTGCACCTTCGCTCGCTTCTTCAGCAACTTCATCAGCGCCCTGTTTGCCTTCGATGATTGCATCTGCCATCGCACCTGCTAAGAGTTTCACAGCGCGAATTGCATCATCGTTACCGGGAATGACATAGTCGATTTCATCGGGATCACAGTTGGTATCAACAATGGCAACAATCGGAATACCGAGCTTCTTGGCTTCCGCAACAGCAATTCTCTCTTTGCGCGGGTCGGCAATAAACATAGCCTGCGGAATTCTCTTCATTTCGGTAATACCGCCCAAGAACTTTTGAAGCTTTTCAATTTCGAGGTTAAGCTTGATAACTTCCTTCTTGGGAAGCATGTCAAACGTACCGTCTTCTCTCATGGTTTCAAGCTGTGCCAAACGACCGACTCTGCGGCGGATGGTCTTGAAGTTGGTCAACATACCGCCGAGCCAACGCGCATTAACATACGGCATACCGCATCTTTCGGCTTCTTCCTTGATGGAATCCTGGGCTTGCTTTTTTGTACCTACAAAAATCATCTCGCCGCCGTTTTCCGAAAGCTCCTTCACAAAAGCATACGCTTCGTCGAGCTTTTTAACGGTTTTCTGCAAGTCGATAATGTAGATTCCGTTTCTTTCCGTGAAAATGTACTCCGCCATTTTGGGGTTCCATCTTCTTGTCTGATGTCCGAAATGGACGCCTGCTTCAAGCAGTTGTTTCATTGATACTACCGGCATAATAATTTCCTCCTTTGTTTTTTCCACCGCAGTCCTCATCTCCTGCAGGACACGTTTAGGTGCACACCTGCAAAATCCTACTGCGTGCGTATTGCCTAAATATCAGCCGTAATATATTAACATATAATATTTTAAAATTCAAGCATTATTTTTATCAATTCCAAATTTTATCGAATAAGCCTTTTTGCGGTATCACATGTTTCATTTCTTCACAGCATTCCACAAGAACCGCATCTTTCCCGATAATGCGTATGTGCCCCCAACCGATTTTGATGCGCTCGCACTTCCCGAACAGCGCATTTGTTTTGGATTTAACGGCAACAATGAGTGCCGACACACAGGCACTCTTCGTATCCACCTCCATATCACACAAATTGCCGATTTTTTCCCCTGATGCAACATCAATGACAGCTTTTTCCATTAATTCCATCATCGAACAAATCATTTTCATCACCTCATTGCATTATATTCGCCGCAGTGAATGATAAGAACATTCGCAGGCAATACTGTTAGCGGAGTGATATTTATGAATTATAACAAAGTGGAAATTTGCGGAATTAATACTGCAAACCTCAAAGTGCTCAAAGAGAGTGAAAAAATCGAACTGTTTCATCGCCTGAAATCAGGAGAAAAAAGCGCAAGAGAAAAACTCATTAACGGTAATTTGAAATTGGTGCTCAGTGTTATTCAGCGCTTTTCCGGTCGCGGTGAAAATATGGACGACCTATTTCAAGTCGGCTGCATCGGATTAATCAAAGCCATAGATAACTTCAATGTAGATTTAAATTACAAATTCTCCACCTATGCCGTTGCCATGATTATCGGCGAAGTAAGGCGTTATCTGCGGGATAATAATCCGCTAAGAGTCAGCCGTTCTTTGCGCGATACGGCATATAAAGCCATGCAAACCAAAGAGGCGTTGCAGAATCAACTTAACAGAGAGCCGACTATAGAAGAAATTGCCAAAAAAATGCAAGTAAATAAAGAAGAAGTTGTTATTGCTTTAGAGGCAATTGTTGAACCGATTTCCATTTATGAGCCGGTTTATTCCGAAGGCGGCGACACAATTTATGTCTGCGACCAAATCGGCGATAAAAACAGCGATGTTTCCTGGGTGAACGTGCTTAATTTTAAAGAACAGTTAAAAGCACTACCGCCGCGCGAAAAGCAAATCATTCGTTTGCGTTTTTTGCAAGGAAAAACGCAAACCGAAGTTGCCGAGGAAATCGGTATCTCTCAAGCACAGGTTTCCCGATTGGAAAAAAGTGCACTAAAACGAGTAAAAGAATAGAGGAAATCCCTCTATTCTTCTTTTTCTTCCAAGAGTTTTTGACATATTTCTTTAAAGACCGGCGCACAGTCCACAGAACCTGAGATACCGTTTTCGCGCATCACCAAAACCGTATATTTATCGCTTTTAATGCTAAATAATCCGATAAAATAGGATATTAGTTTTTCTTTAGAACCGATAAATTTTCCGGTTTGTGCTGTCGCAGTTTTTCCTGCTACAGCACAATTTTCCACGGCAGCACTCTGCCCGGTGCCACAGCGAACACCGAAAGATAAAAACTCCATCAGCATTGATGTATCTTCTTTTCTTAAAACTTTTTTAGCCTGCTCTTTGCTGTATTGCTTTTGAGCGTTCATCACTTTACCCAGCACTAAGCGCGGTGACGGCAGATAGCCGCCATTGTGAATCGCTGCATAGATACGGCACAAGCATATCGGCGTGGCTAATAATTGCCCTTGCCCGAAACTGAAATTCGCCAACGCTGCCGGAGATGATAAATCGTCGCCATGCGGCAAATTGCCGGCTTGCGCGATAATGGATTCCGATAGAGAAATCGGCTTATCTATCTCCAAGCGCCTGCATATCTCAAGTATCTTCTCATAGCCGATATGCCGGGCAAGAGTAATAAAATACGTATTGCAGGAAAATGCCAGTGCTTCCTTCATATTAACCGCCCCGTGCCCGGTTTCTTTATGGCAATGAAATACTTTACCCCCGCAATTGTACTTTCCGGTACAATTGTATGAAAATGAAGGTTTTATGCCGCTTTCTAATGCTGCTAAACACACTACAGCTTTAAAAACAGAGCCTATATTGTAGTCATAAAGCGCTCGGTTAATAAGAGGTTTGTCAGGATTTTTAATTGCAGGAGCAATATGATTCGGATTGTAAGCCGGGAAAGAAGCAAGAGCAAGTATATCGCCGCTGACAGAATCCATAACAACAACAGAACCGCTGCCGAGTTTTTTTCCGGCAGTTTGAACTATTGATTGAATTTTACTGTCAATCGTCAAAACAATGCCGCTGTTCGTGCAGCATTCCGAAGTATCCGGTTCGGTCCCTTTTCCGGCTAATATTTTGCCGCGTGCATCCTGATAGGTTTTGAGAATCAAACGATTGGGAATGGCTTTTAAATACGCGTTATAATCCTTTTCAATCCCGCTTACTCCGTTATTCTCCGCATCCGTATAGCCGATAAGATGAGGGCACAATTGATTATTCGCATATCGCTGCGGCACTTCAAAAGAAAACGCCGGGTTGATGACAGAGTGTCGTGTTTGCTTTTGTGTTTCCACTAATTTTAGCAGGTTTTTGTCATAAATTAATCCCCTGCCGCTGCCGTAGTATTCGACACGGGAATTGGCGGTTACAGCAGCCGAATCGGTTTGATTATATGCAATATAAAAGATTCTTCCGCCTAATGAGAACAACGATATGATTAAAATTACGGCAATAATTTTTATCCTTTTTACCACTGTATCACCCGTAATAGTATACTCGAAAAAAAGGAAAATACCCGTAACGTCCGTTACAGGTACAAGAGTGAATTATCGCTGTTTTCTAACAATAGAATTATGAGAAAACAAGCAATCCGTTTTGATTTTTACGTTCATCATGGCGTGATTAGCGCTCTCAATCGGCTGAAAATTTTCATCATACAATATGTCTGCACAAAACGAAACAGGTGCCTTGCCCGGTTCCAAAACTTCCAGTGGCTCCCCTGCCAAAAATTTGTTGCGCTGGGACAGTGTAAGCACTTCGCCGTCACTCTCACTGACAAATGCTACGACATCCCATTCATTGCGGTAACCGCCGCGGTAATCCACATTCGCATCTTTATCGGGGTGCTTGAAATAAAAACCGGTGGAATACTCTCTGTGACTAACCTTATCCATTTCTTCCAAAATCCATGCTTCCGGTCGATAATTTGCGGAGGGTTTGGAATAATAGCCGTCAATCGCCTGTCGGTATGCATTGGTCACGACTGCCGTATAGTAAGCGGATTTGGCTCTGCCTTCAATCTTAAAACTGTCAATCCCCGCTTCGATGAGTGCGGGAATATGCTCAATCATACACATATCGCGCGAATTCATAAAGAAAGTGCCGCTTTGGTCTTCCACTACCGGGTAACGAATTCCCTCTCTGGTAACATCCATAATGTCAAATTGCCAGCGGCAAGGTTGTGCACATAAACCGAGGTTCGCATCTCTGCCAACCATAAAACTTGAGAGTAAGCATCTTCCGGAAACAGACATACACATCGCACCGTGCACAAAACACTCGATTTCCAAAGCCGGGTCGGTTTTTGCGCGCAATTCGGCGATTTCTTCCAACGACAATTCTCTTGCCGGTACAATACGCTTCGCGCCTAAATCGCGGTAGATGCGCGCGGCTTCATAATTGGTAACGCCTGCTTGGGTAGAAATATGAATATCCACCTGCGGTGCAATTTGTTTTGCAAGTGCAAGAACACCCAAATCGGCAATAATAAACGCATCCACACCCGCATCGCGCGCTTTCGCCAAAAAATCGGGTAATTGCGCAAAAGCATCTGAATGGGCATATACATTACACGTCAGGTAAACTTTTTTGCCGAATTTGTGTGCCAGCTCGGTCGCTTTTTTTAATTCTTCCTGACTAAAGTTTTTCGGGGCAGCCCGCATAGAAAAAGCATTGCCGCCTAAATAGACGGCATCTGCTCCATACTGTATTGCAAGTTCAAATCGTTCAAAATCTCCGCAGGGAGAAAGTAATTCTATTCTTTTATTCATTAACGCCATATTCACTCTTGATATACTCAAATTCGGAAAGTGTGGTTGCCAGGTGGATTTCACCCGCCTCATCATGGCAGAAGTAGTAATACGGTGAATTCTCTACATTGAGAACCGCTTCAACAGCATCTATACCCGGGTTACAAATCGCACCCGCCGGCAAGCCTTCAAAAGAATTATTATAGGTATTGTAATAAAGGGCAAAGTAGTCAATCGTCCCTTTGTCCGGATAGAGCTTTAAGAACGCTTTCACATCTTTATTAAGGAAATCACCGGTGGAGTCACATTCCAAACGCGGGAATGTGCCTTTGTCGTTTAATCTGTTATGGAGAACAGATGCGACATCAGACATTTGATCGCTGTTAGCTGCTTCCCTTTGAATAATGGAGGCAAAGGTGATAATTTCGTCAGTCGAAAGTCCTAATTCTTCGGACTTGGTTTTAAATTCATCCGTATAGATTTTCTCTTTAAACGCATCAAGCATTTTCTTAATGACATTAGAAGGACTTTCGCCGATATAAAACTCATATGTTGCCGGGAATAAATACCCTTCCAGGTACTGATACTTTCTCTTATCCGCTTTTAAACTCTTTGGCAGAAAATCATAATCAAAGGAATAGTTTTCCAATGTATCAATAAAGTTTTTCGCTTTACACACTTCGTTTGCCTCAAGTTTATTGGCAATGTCCATAATACTAAAGCCTTCGGGGAATGTAATGGAAATGGTTTCTTCACTTTGATTGGTCGCTTTGAGCGCCATAATCATACCTTCCACACCCATATCCTTTTTCAGGTAGAAAACACCGGTTTCGTAATTATCGGAATAACCTTTAAACTTGGCAAAGAGATTACAAAACAGTTCGTTTTTAATCAGATGGTTATCCTTGAGCATTTTGATAACTGTTTTGGTATCCACTTCTTTATCAATTGTAATGGTAACCGCTTTATCGCTATGGCGATTAATCGCCAATACATCGTTAACACAAGATATGGATATAAATGTTAACAGCAGTGTAGCTGCCGTCACACAAGCCAGAAAGATAAAGGTTTTCTTGAAGCTTTTGCTAAACTGTCTGGGCGTTTTTTCTTTGGGTTCTTCAATCGTTGCAGCAGACTTGGTTTTAATGCCCCTACCGTGTGCTCTTTCAGCCGAACGCTTTTCATACTTGCGGCGATATTCATCTTTTGTTGTGGGAGAATCGGCGGGTGTTTTGGTCTGTGCCGCACGGGAAGTGGAATTATAGTTAAATTTTACCGTGGCGGAACTGTCGTCTGCGGCGGATTTTTTTCTGCGCCCACCGGATTGAGGCTCATAGGAAGATTTTCCGTAATATTTCTTTTGAGACTTCTCGGGTGTCTTGTTTTTCGGAACTTTTTGCTTAGCAGACTTCACCAAAGAACTTGCTTTCGACTTCACAGAGTCTAAGCTGTGACCGGAAGAAGGCGCATTCTTTTTGTAAGAAGATGACGAAGTATAACCGGCAGACTTCGGTTTGTCTGCCGCTTGGTCAGCGCTGTGTTGCTTGCTTGAATTTGAGCGACGCTCATACGAAGCAAACAAATCGTCATAATCATGATAATTTGCCATTGGGTCCCTCCGCAATGAAAGTGATTATATCTTTCATTTATGATTGAATCTGTGACTGAATGGTCTGTGCAATTTGTTTTGTAGTTAATACTTCTACACATTTTAAGCCGAAAGGAATGCAAACACCTGCACCCCTGGCAGTAATAAACAGACCATCTGTCTCAACAGCCCCTGCTGTATATTTAGCAGCTTTAAGATCATCGGCAAAGGTAGGAAAAACAGTTGCTTTCTTGCCGTCTAAAAGATGTTTATGTGCTAAAATTGTCGGCGCTGCGCAAATAGCTGCAATATATTTACCGTTTGCAACACAATAATCAATGCTTTTTTGCACAGTTGTGTCTGCCTCAAGATTGAGTGTGCCGGGCATGCCGCCTGGTAGAATCATCATATCCATATCGGCAAAATTAACTTGGTCGGTAGTGATATCTGCAACCACTTCCACGCCGCCTGAACTCTTCACACACTTACCTGTAACGCCGACGGTTTTGACACTCAATTTTGCTCTGCCAAGCATATCGACCGGCGCCAACGCTTCGATCATTTCAAAACCATCTGCTAAAAAAACATAAATCATATCTCATTAACCTCTATCGCGCAACAAACGCGCTCAAAATTTCACTGTGAATCTCTTCTCTGCTGCGCGGTGCATCACCCGCCGCACAGGCAATGACCAACCAATTCCATTTCTTTGCGGTATACAGTGCCGCTTCTCGGCAACGCTCTAAAAAAGCAATATTTTTTTCATGCACATCCTTTTTAGACTCATCTCCTGCATATCGTTTGCTCATTAGTTTTTGCGATATGTCAACCGGCATGTCCAGATAGATGACTTTATCGGGGTTTGGAATTCCCATCTTGTTATACTCAAAATCACTGAGCCATTCCAAGTAGGCATCCCACCGGCTCTTATCTAATTTCGCCAGCTGGTAAATGGCATTGGAAGTCGTATATCTGTCGGCGATAATGTCTTTCCCGCATTCATAAGCGCTCTTCCACTTTATGACAAAATTTGCAAAGCGGTCAACCGCATAAAATGCGGATGCGGCATAGACATTCACATCGGCGGCATTGCTGCCAAACTCACCGGCTAAATACATTTTTACAAGTGCACTTGAATTACTTTCGTAATCCGGAAGCTTAATGTGCAAAAAATCTTTGCCGTGTTCACTCAAATACGCTTCCAATAGACGCACTTGGGTGGATTTCCCGCTACCGTCTAAGCCTTCAATTACCGTAAACATACATACTCTCCCTATTATATTTAATTTATTATAACAAAATAAAATAAATTTTGCAAGAAAAATAAAAAGAACCCCAAATGCCTGAAAAGACAATTGGGGTTTCTGGAGCTGATAACCAGATTTGAACTGGTGACCTCATCCTTACCAAGGATGCGCTCTACCGACTGAGCTATATCAGCGTGCTTTAATATAATAGCAACTTTCCTCTCATTTGTCAACAAGAATATTGAAAAATTTTCACGGCTGTGTTATTATCAAATTTGATAGTACAAATCAATTTGGTTAAAGGCGGTGTAAAAAATGAACGAAAGCAAAAATAAATTAAGAATGCTTTGTGTTTTGGACATCTTGCGCAAGTATTCCGATGAAGAGCATCCCCTTTCTTCTATTAAAATTTGCGAAATTTTAGAAAAGGAATATAACATTAAGTGTGAGCGCAAAGCCACGATTTATTCCGATATTAATACACTTAAAGAATTTAATGATAACTACTACAATATTGGAAACATTTCTACCCCTTCCAAAGGCTTTTGCATTTATGAAAGGGAGTTTGAATTGCCCGAGCTGTACCTGTTGTGTGATGCGGTGCAATCTGCCCACTCCGTGACAAAAGAAAAGTCGAAGGTACTTGTCTCAAAATTAGAAAGTTTTGCATCCGTTTACCAAAGAAAGAATATCGGTTCTTCCGTTTATATTGATAATCGCCACAAAAGTGATAACAAAAGCATTTATATCAATATTTTTTATTTACAGCAAGCGATTACCGACAAGAAGAAAGTTGCCATAAAATACATTCGCCACAATGTAGACAGAAACCAGGAGCGCCACTATACCATTAGTCCCTATGCCATGATATGGTCAAATGACCGCTATTATTTAATCTGTAACAATGATACCAAACAAAACTTGATGCATGTGCGCATTGACCGCATTAAAAATGTGGAAATATTGGAAGAAGAAAGTCGCTCTTTTGAATTGTTTACAGACTACCGCGGCAAATTTGATGCTGCCGATTATGCGGAAAAGATGTTCAACGGTTTTTCGGGAACAATAGAAAATATTGAGCTTATCTGTGAAAACAGCATTTATCAAGACCTGCTTGACCGCTTCGGTGCTTCGTCTATAAAAAAATATAACAGTGACTATTTTTCGGTACGCTTTACCGGCGCTGTCAGTAGCGGATTGGTCAGCTGGATTATGCAGTACGGTGATAAAATCTATATCAGAAGCCCGCAGCTTCTTAAGAGTATGTTTAACAACAAAATCAATGATGTCAGCGTTTTTCAGGCTAAACGCGATGATTTTTTTAAAAATGAATAAACTTCTTGACATTAGCGCTCAATTAGTGTATTATATTTGAGCGCTAAACAAGATAGGATCCATTAGCTCAGCCGGCAGAGCACATGACTTTTAATCATGGTGTCCGGGGTTCGATTCCCCGATGGATCACCAAAAATTGCAGGTACCCTTTCGGGTCCCTGCAATTCTTCTTATTTGCGGGAATCGAACCCGCGAGGGTCTGAGCGTAAAAAAACAATCCGGTGAATTGTTTTTAGCGAAGAGCGGTGAAAGTGGGTAGCCCGACGAGAGTCGAACCCAAACAGCCTCTCGCTTGCTCTTTTTGGCTAATTCCGCCGCATTTTCATTGATTGGCGTCAGCCAAACTGCTTCAAATGAGGCAAAATTATCACAAAAATTTCTAACCGAGAGGTGCTTTGCAGTTTACATCTGCCGATTTTTTACTAAGACAAGGCAAAATGGTGAAGGAATACTGTCGTATTGCAAGACATTTTAACGCAGTATTAGTGAAAAAGAGGCGATGTAAACCTATTCGAGTTCGACTCCCGTCGGGCTACCGAATACGAAGTATTGGGTCGCTGAGCCAGGCGCTGTGAAGCAGCGCGCGATTCCCCGATGGATCACCAAGAAATAACAGCATTCGTGTTTAACACGAATGCTGTTATTTCAATTAAATCCACCTTAACGGTGGATAAAATCCTCGCTTTGCTCGGATGAAATCACTGCGTGATGAAATCCGCCAAGCGGATGGTGGATTTGATTTCATCTAAAATGCCTGCATTTTAGATTTCATCGAGCAGAGCTCGATTTCATCTTTTGCAAAGCAAAAGATTTCATTTTCATAAAACTCAACCACCAAAAAAGCCAAACAAATTTTGTAAATTTTTCCGCCTCTCTCCCTCTTGAAAATTTGCAAAAAATGCGCTACAATATTAATAAAGAATTGAGAGGAAAATATCATATGGATGAAAATCAAGACTACAATCCCGATATTGTAACGGTAGAAGACGAACAAGGCTACGAACACACCTTTGAAATTGCCGATGCAATTGAAACGGATGAGGCAAGGTACGTGGCACTCATTCCTGTTTATGATGACCCCGAGGAGATTCTTGCAGGCGATGCGGAATTAATTATTCTCGAAGTCATTGAAGAAAACGGACAAGAGGTTTTAGCACCGATTGAAGATGATGAACTCTTTGATGAGATTGCCGCTATCTTTGAAGAAAGGCTTGAGGAACTCTATGAAATTGAGCCTCTCGATGTAGAGCAATAATCAAAAATTCCTGCTGTGTGCGACCATCATTAGCAACTTAACCCAACACACTATTTATAGGGATTTGCCTCGGTCGGCGGATTGCAGACCTCCCGGCTCAGGGCTTATAGGCGCCTGGGTTGGACGAAGGGAGCGTGAACCCGGTCGGACATCACCCACCTGTTTACGAGCAGGTTATGATTCGCAATGAACCGGCATGGCGGGTATTCTTATAAGATGTTGTAACATTTTATACTACTAATCCACTGAGAAATCAGTGGATTAGTTTTTTGTATAATTCTTTGTTTCTGCAAACACTATTACTATGAAACGCAAGCAAATTGTAACAGGAATAATCATTGGCGGAATCAATGCGCTTTTAGGTGCCGGCGGCGGTTTGGTGACAGTTCCGTATTTAACAACACAAGGGCTGTCGCAGCAGCAGGCGCAGGCTACTTCCACCTTTGTGATTTTACCGCTGACGGTACTGAGCACTTTACTATATAGGCACCAAAACTTATTTTCTTTCCAAGAAGCGTGGGTGTTTTTGCCGGGCGGCGTTCTCGGTGCAGTTTTAGGCGGAATTTTTCTTAACAAGATACCGGCAAAGCCGTTAAAACTCATCTTTTCTGCATTTATGCTTTATGCGGGGGTGCGCTTATTGTGGAAATAATTCTCAAAAATGTTGTTGGTATGATTGCCGGTTTTTTAGGCGCTATCGGTGTTGGCGGCGGCTCGGTACTTATTTTATATTTAACGCTGTTTCTTACTATGCCGCAGTTAGAAGCACAGGGCATAAACCTTCTATTCTTTATCCCCTGCTCTATTGTCGGGCTCTGCTTTCACATCAAACATCAATTAGTCGATTTTAAGCAGGCTATTCCTCTTGTTATCTTCGGAATAGCCGGTGTTATTCTCGGCTTCTTTCTCAACAGACATTTTGATGAATCACTTCTGCGCAATCTCTTCGGCGCTTTTATTATTCTCATTGCCGCTACACAAATTTATTCACTGTTTAAGAGTAAAAACTCAACACTGAACACTGAACACTAAAAAATGGCTTGAGGTAAAGGTGAGTGCCTGTAACGAAGTTTGGTTTTTGCGTTGTTTTTTCATCCGCCTAAGTGATATAATTCCTCTTGAATACGGCAAGTATGCAAGAAAAATTATCTCCCTTATTCGAATAAAACTACTTAGCAAAAACTGCTGCGCACCCTAAAATCGGCAGATTTTTTGTCAGAATAAAGCAAAATAGCCACTTAAGGCTGACGCCTAAGTGACTATTTTAATGCAATTATGGCGAAAAAGATGCGATTTGAGGGCTAACCTTCGTTACGGGCACTCACCTAATCTCAAGCCATTTTTTCTTAGTACATGCCACCTTGCTGCATTGCTGCTGCCTGTGCAGCCGCTTCTGCCTCAGGGTCGGGTATATCGGTTACCAAGGATTCGGTGGTGAGAACCATCTCCGCAACACTTGATGCATTTTCCAGTGCCGAGCGTGTTACCTTGGTCGGGTCAACGATACCGGCTTCCATCATGTCGCAGAACTCATCATTCGAGAAATTGCAGCCGTAGCCGACTTTACCGGAATTTTGAATTCTGTCAAGCACAACACTACCTTCCACACCGGCATTCGCCGCGATTTGTCTGACAGGCTCTTCAAGTGCTTTGAGCACAATCTTAACACCGGTTTTAAAATCTTCATCTTCGCAGTCGAGAAGCTTCTCAACTTCCACCGCGGCATTGACTAAAGCCACACCGCCGCCGGCGACAATGCCTTCTTCGACTGCCGCCTTGGTTGCAGCCAAAGCATCTTCTATGCGCAGTTTCTTCTCCTTCATTTCCACTTCCGTTGCAGCGCCGACACGAATGACGGCTACACCGCCGGAAAGCTTTGCCAGGCGCTCTTGCAATTTTTCTTTATCATACTCGGAAGTGGTTTCTTCAAGCTGTGCTTTAATCTGAGTCACTCTGCCTTGAATGGACTGCGCTTCACCGGCACCGTCCACAATAATGGTGGTGTCTTTTGTGATTTTAACCTGCTTTGCTCTGCCAAGTTGCTCAATTTGTGTTTCTTTTAAATCAAGCGCTAAATCGGCGGAAATGACTTGACCGCCGGTCAAAACTGCGATATCTTCGAGCATTTCTTTTCGCCTGTCGCCAAAACCGGGAGCCTTCACACAAACGCAGGAGAAAGTACCTCTGAGTTTATTAAGCAACAAAGTCGCCAGTGCTTCTCCCTCAACATCTTCGGCTATAATGACCAGTTTTTGACCTGCCTTAAGAATGGTTTCCAGCAGCGGTAAAATTTCTTGAATGTTGGAAATTTTCTTATCGGTAATAAGAATGAACGGATCGTCGACTACTGCTTCCATTTTATCGGTATCGGTCACCATATAGGGAGAGATATAACCTCTGTCAAACTGCATACCTTCGACTACATCGCAAGTCGTATCGGCAGTTTTGGACTCTTCTACAGTAATAACGCCATCGGCGCTCACCTTTTCCATTGCATCCGCAATCAAAGAGCCAATGTATTCATCGCTTGCGGAAACAGTTGCCACGCGCGCGATATCTTCACTGCCGGCAACAGCCTTAGAGTTTGCTTTAACAGCTTCCACAGCGACTTCTACCGCTTTTTTCATGCCCTTTTTTATCACCATGGGATTTGCACCGGCAGAGACATTTTTAATACCCTCTCTGACAAGTGCCTGCGCAAGCAAGGTTGCGGTGGTGGTGCCGTCGCCCGCCACATCGTTGGTCTTGGTTGAAACCTCTTTAACCAACTGTGCGCCCATATTTTCAAACGGGTCTTCAAGTTCGATTTCTTTTGCGATGGTCACACCGTCATTGGTAATAAGGGGTGAGCCGTATTTTTTATCTAAAACCACATTTCTTCCCTTAGGTCCTAATGTGATTTTTACGGTATCGGCAAGTTGATTAATACCGCTTTGCAGGGATTTTCTTGCCTGCTCGCCATAAATAATTTGTTTTGCCATTTCTTACATCTCCTATTCTACTTTTGCTAAAATATCCGATTGCTTTACAATCACAAATTCTTCACCATCAATTTTTACGGTGGTGCCGGCATATTTGCTCATAATTACTTTTTCGCCTACAGTCAGGCACATTTCGACCTTTTCACCGTCTACTATGCCGCCGGGACCAACTGCAACCACTTCAGCAATTTCCGGTTTTTCTTTTGCGGTGGATGCTAAGAGCAAACCGCCTTTTGAAGTTTCTTCCGCCTCAAAGAATTTGAGGACTACTTTGTCGAATAAAGGTTGAATTTTCATTTATATACCCCATTTCTCTCCTATTAATATTTGATTTATCTTTGGTAATTTCCCGCTTTTTTCCAGCCATTTGTAGATAGCTTTGGCAATAAAATACGCCACCACACCAATGATGGAACCGATAATGATACCGGCGAATACATCGGTCGGGTAATGTACGCACACATAAATGCGCGAAGCTGCAATAATAAACGCTAAAATCAAAGCGGGGATACACCATGCTTTTTTGTTTTTCGGCAGTGCCAATATCAGTGCCACAGCAGCCGCAAAACTTGAAGCGGTGTGCCCTGACGGGAAAGAAGAATCCGCCGGAATACTCACAAGCCGTTGTCCGACATATTCTTTGGTGATAAAGTCGAACTCTCCGCCAACCCATGGCCGCGGCCGGTCAATCAGGATTTTAAGCAAACCGTTAACAACAATGACATCGAGCACCAATGCGCCGGCTACAATCACACCGATTTTTCTTGTTTTTTTAAAAAGCAACAGTATCAGTGCCAAGGCTATCCAAATGTAACCGTTATCGCCTAAAAAAGAAGCGACGGTTGCAATCGGTGTCAGAATGCTGTCTGCCGCAGTTTGGTGCAGTGAATGCGCAATGTTATAAAAGAATTCTTCAAAAGAAAGAAAAGCACTAAACATACGATTTCTCCTTTACATAAATTTAAGCACTTAAAAAAGTGCTAAGAGTGAGCTTAAGCAACTTCGGCTTAGCTCTAAATAAATAATATACTCTAAATTATAAAATATGTCAACTCAATCGTATGTTAATTTTTTATTAACGGATGAAACGCACGTATTTCTCAAGACTTGATTATCGGCTGTAATTGCGAACCTGCGAGCGCCGCATTCACAGCCAATTCCGTATAGTCAAAATCCGCCACTACCGAGCGCGGTTTGCGATTTGGGTCATCCTGCCCCATCGGCACAAAATAAATATGACGCATATTTAGCAGCGCTCCGATATTTTTGGCTGCATTGCCCAGTGCATCATTCGTGGATACCGCCAACAGAACCGGTCTTGCGTTGCGCAAATGGGATTTGACCGCCATCAGCACAGGAGTATCAACAATACCGGCTGCCATTTTGGCAAGCGTGTTGCCGCTACACGGCTCCACAAGCAGTACATCAAACATTTTTTGCGGGCCGATTGGTTCAGCCTGCGCGATGGTATGAATAATTGAATGACCGCAAACACTTTCAATGATTTCTCTAAAATCAGCCGCTTTGCCGAATTTCGTATCTAAATTATACGCATGAAAGGACATAATCGGTGTCACATTATGTCCTGCCAGTGTTAATATTTTCATTTGTTCAATTGCCTTTTGAAAAGTGCAAAAAGAGCCGCTCAAAGCAAAACCGATATTACTCATGTTTTCCCTCCCTTAACTGTTCGCACACAAAGTCGGCACAAATCTCTCCGGCACTTTGCGGTGCATATTTTCCGGGAACGGAAGAAAATATTATATAGTTTTCATTCTTAATCTTATCCTTTCGCGCCAAATCGATGAACGGCACTTTTAATGCTTCGCAGGTCTGCTTTTCTATAATTTTAGCAGGAACGGTATTAATGATATAGTCATATCCGCTTAAATTGCCTAATTGCGAGATGTGTTTACTCTTGGCTCCCAAGAGTTTTGCAATGGTTAAATCGCTCTTTTTGCGTGCGGCAACGCTCACATTCATCTTAAAAGCGCTTAAAAGGCGCAACAGGCACTTGGCAATTCTGCCGAAGCCTATAATTAATACGGATTTTTGAAAGAGTGCTTCTTTACTGACAGCCATCATTTTTTCCACCGTTCCTTCGGCTGTTAAGTAGGCGTTTTGCAGGGTCACTTCCTCATTCCCCAAAAAATCGTGATACTCAATCTTTTTGGCGCTAAATTCCTGCTGTGATGCGTAATCATATTTTCCGCCAAACACAATTTTTTCTTGTGTGATGTATTGCAAAACATCTTCTTTTTTGAGTGTTTCTTGGCTGTAAGGTGCAAATAAAGCACCTTCATAAATCAAAGGGGTAGGCAAAATAATGACATCCGCCAAAATAACAGCTATTTTCAAGTTATGAAATATAATCAGCTCCGGCGGAATATCGTTATATTTTTCAAACCCGAACAGTGATACTTCATACCCGCAGTCGTAAAGCATTTTGGCACAGAAAATCTGCCTTTCATCTCCCCCGATGAACAAAATATTGCGTTTGTCCATAAATAAAAACCTCCCCATGAATGTTCTCTAACATCCTATGAGGAGGGGTTGTTGTTGGTGCAAATAAGGATTTGTCGCGCTCTCCGAGCGCGCAAATCCTTATTTGAGTGTTCAGTGTTCAGTGTTTAGTGTTCAGT
>SVOD01000151.1 GCA_015066575.1 Oscillospiraceae bacterium | reverse complement strand
CACTTGTGCGCCGCCAGTAATATTAGGGCTATGCCCGAAAATGAAATACCACCCGCTGCGCGGGTGGATATTTATTTACATGTTTTTTACGCGTTTTTACATATTGACTTGTTTTAATATTGCTTTTTGTTAGGATATATTTAGGTAAATAGAATTTATTAACAGAAAGGAGGACACTATGTTTAAAAAAATAGTATCTTTATTATTGGTTACGGTTCTTTTAATGGTTTCATTGGATTGCGCTTTTATTGTTTTTGCGGCAAATTCAGAGTCGGTCGAATCGTTTATTGACTCTGTTGAAGAGTTAAACAGCGAAGAAGCCGAAGAAGAAAAAACTTTGGAAGAATCTGCCGGCAGCCGTGTGATTGTCAAGGCTACGCAAAAGCCGGAGACCTTTGGTGATGCGCAATATTTCAAAGGGACGTACGGAAAGCATATTTTTCAGTATGCAACCGCAGATGAAGCGACAGAAGCGGTAAATTATTATGATTCTCTTCCTTATGTTCGCTGGGCAACCAAGGACAGTCTTGTCGATTCTTATGATATGCCGTACGGACCGGCGATGTTGGGCACACAGCGAGCAAGAGAGTATATTGTGCAAAACGATATACCGGTATCCGATATCAAAGTGGCAATTGTGGATACGGGAATCGATTTTGTGGCAGATTTATATAGGGGTAATCCTCGTATTATTAATTCGGGTGTTAATGTCACAAACAGCGGCAAAAAAAATTCCGCACAGGATGATCAATTTCATGGCTCGTTGTGCACAGAAATTGTGATGGAAAACACACCCGATAGTGTCAGTATTATCGGCTATAAGGCACTCAATTACCAAGGCAGCGGAACACATTTATGGGTGGCAACCTGCATTGAAAAAGCGGTTGAGGACGGTGCCGATGTGATTAATCTTTCGTTAGGCAGCGTGGACGACCCATGTTATTCGGGTACGTCAAATGATGTTATTATCGATGCTGTTAATTTGGCACTCTCAAATGGCGTTATTGTTGTGGCGGCAGCAGGAAATGAAGGGCACAACGCCGACTACTGTGTTCCTGCCAACATTGAAGGTGTTTTCACGGTCGGCGCAATTGATCGGGCAGGAAACAAAGCCTTCTTTTCCAATTACGGTCAGTGTGTGGATTTTGTAGCGCCCGGTGTTAAAATCGAGTTTAACTATGACCAAGCGTTTAAAAACGGTGTGCGTGTCTCCGGAAAAGTCAAAACGCCGCAAGTGGCGAGCGGCACATCCTTTTCCTCTCCGTTTATCGTTGCCGAAGCAGCCACATTACTTTCTGTCGACGAGTCACTCACGGCAGCACAGGTGAAAAATCGGTTGCAAAATGTTGCCATTCCTTATGAACAACTGACTTATCATGACGGTTTTCACCCGATAGAAGAAGATAAAGCCGATAGTGATTTACTCAGCGGCTTTCTGCGCAGCACGGTCAGCGACATTCAGGATAAATCAATTTATTACGGGGCAGGTATGCCGCAGGCGGATGTAGCAGTACAATATCCTTCGGGCTTTGAAAGAGCGCAATCACCGGATTTTTCGGTGGACAGCGGTCATTATATTGATGAAGAGTTTGATTTGGAAATCACCTCACCGAATGCGGAAATATACTATACTCAGGATGAATCCTATCCAACGCGGGAAAATGGAAAAAAGTATGAAGGCGCTATTCATTTAGATGAATTGCAATCCTTCCGCGCGGTCGCATTTTGCGAGGGGAAAGCGCCAAGTTATTATGCGGCAAGGGAGTATAAAATAGATTTTCATGTGCCGGAAACGGACTTTGAATTTCAAAGGTATCAACTCAAAACTGATTTTTTAGGCAAAAGATTAGAATATAGAAATGTTTTTACCTGTTACAACGGAACCAGAAAAGGAATTATCGTGCCTGCCACATACAAAGGACTTCCTGTGGAAAAGGTGGATATCGGCAGTATTGACAATTATATCACCAGTATCACGATTCCGGATACGGTTAAATATGTTGCTATCGGGCAAGCGCCGGCTAAAAAGAATGTGAAAAAATTGGTGTCACTTACCACCAATGCACCGTTGGAACGATTAAGCGTGAACCACATATATGAGTCGTTAGTGGAATTGAATGCGCCGAATGTAAAGACTTTGTCAGTGAATGATACGAATGTGCGAACCTTGTATGCACCGCACGCTATCAGAGTTTCCGGAGAAAACGCAGAGTGTTTAAAAGAAGTCTATGCACCGCTTGTTAAGGATATCGGCAAATCCTATCAAGATGAAGACGGCGCGTGGCACACAGAGGGTACTTTTAGTAATTGCTATTCTTTGGAAAAAGTGTATATGCCGAATCTTGAATATGTCGCAGATAACGGTTTTAATTGTTGCAAAAAACTTAAACCGTTTTCCATGGATAAGCTTCAGTATATTGGTTACAGTGGATTTGGCGGATGTTTTTTCATGAAAGAGATTTATTGCCCTGCTTTGAAAGATGCAGGAGATTATGCCCTTACCGACAGTGCAAGAACGCTCTATTTACCTAACCTTGAGAAATTTGACGGAAGAATAGGGGCAATCAGCACTTTTGCTCCGGATTACAACATAAATTATTCTCGTTATCCCACAAAACTGATTGTATCATCAAAACTCAAAGAGTGGAGGGATGAACCCGAAGAAGTGGAGGTTTTAGGACCGGCATACAAAATTATTTATCACCATGAGTTGGAGATTTACGGTACTCCCGGCAGTCTTGCCGCACAAAAAGCCAATGAATATAATTTAAAGTTTGTTGCGCTGCCGCTCTTAGAATCGGAACCGGAGAATATGGGTGCCAATGCTGAAGGTATAATTACTGCAGAAGTATTAGGATTTAATAAACAAATACAGTGGTATGGCACCGACCGTAAGGATAATCACGGCGGTATGGCACTCAGCGGTGAGAATAGTGAAACATTGGATACTTCAAAGTATCCTTACCGCTACTATTACTGCAAAGTGAAAACCAGTGACGGTGATTATAAGAAAAATATCACCACGGGAGTTGGTAACCTGAGTTATTATAACTACCAAAAGGATAAATACATTAATGTTTTAGATATATCCTTACTGCTTATGTACATAGGTCAAGCGGTAACTTCGGATAATAAGAAATATGATATTAATGAAGATGGTGTGATTGATATTGCTGATTTTTCAATCCTGCAGAGTAGTGAAATATACGGTAAGAAAGTCTGAAAACAGACCGCAAGCATATGCTTGCGGTCTGTTTTTATAAAAAGTAGTGTTTTTTTATTCTGTTTATGATATAATAATTATTTAGATACAAATAATTTTGGAGGTGCCGTTTGGATTTTCAAACAGCGAAGGCGAGAGCCGAAGAATTAAGAGGCATACTGCGCTACCATAGCGATTTATATTATAATCAGGATAAGCCTCAAATCAGTGACTATGAGTATGATATGCTCAATAATGAACTCAAACGCATTGAAGCGGAGTATCCCGAACTGATTACTGCCGACAGCCCGACTCAAATTGTCGGCGGCAAAGCAAGCAAGCTTTTTGAAAAAGTGACTCATGCGGTCAAAATGGAAAGCTTACAGGATGTATTTTCGCTCGAAGAAGTTACTGCTTTTATTGAAAAAATTAAAGCCGATTTTCCCGATGCGGCTTTTACCGTGGAGCCGAAGATAGACGGGCTCTCGGTGTCGCTGGAGTATGAAAACGGCACTTTCGTGCGCGGTTCTACCAGGGGCGACGGTGTGGTCGGAGAGGATGTCACCGCCAATTTAATGCAGATAAAAGACATACCGCACAAAATCAAAAGCGATGTTGTGCGCCTGGAAGTGCGCGGTGAGGTCTATATGCCGCACGAAAGCTTTTTTGCCTGCATCCAAAAGCAGGAAGAAGCAGGAGAGGAACCCTTTAAAAACCCGCGCAATGCGGCAGCAGGCTCTTTACGCCAAAAGAACAGCGCGATAGTCGCACAGCGCAATTTGAGCATTTTTATTTTTAATATTCAGGCGATTGAGGGTAAAAGCTTTACCACTCACAAAGAAAGTTTGGACTTTTTAAGAGATTGCGGTTTTACCGTAGTGCCTTCCTATACGCTTTGCAACACCGCATCGGAAGCAGAAGCGCAAATTGCAGAAATCGGCGACAGCCGCGGAAAGTTTTCTTTTGATATTGATGGGGCAGTGGTTAAAACCAATGATTTGTTGCAGCGAGAAGAACTTGGTTCCACTGCGAAATTCCCGAAATGGGCTGTTGCGTTTAAATACCCGCCGGAAGAAAAGGAAACAGTTTTAAAAGATATTGAAATCAATGTCGGCAGAACCGGCGTTTTAACGCCAACAGGTGTGTTTGAGCCGGTCATTTTGGCGGGAACAACCGTTTCCCGCGCCACACTGCATAACCAAGACTTTATCAATGAAAAGGGGC
>SVOD01000150.1 GCA_015066575.1 Oscillospiraceae bacterium | reverse complement strand
GAATTTGCAAGCAAATCCTTTAGTGTTGTTTCATTTGTTTCTCCTCTTCCCCAAAAAGTTTTCTCCGAAATACTTTTTGGGGTGCCCCGATATTTGCCGCAAGCGGCACAGATACAATATAATCGGGTGCGGGTGTCCCGCCCACTCGCTAATATGCCAATAGGCTAACTGCTAATAGGCTTCAAATAAGAATTTGCGCGCTCGGAGAGCGCGACAAATCCTTATTTGTCTTTCAGTCAATTAAACATATTGCCGTGGCACCGATACCTTCCCCGGCACCGGTAAAGCCGAGTCCTTCTTCCGTGGTCGCTTTCACACTCACGGCGTTCACATCAATTCTTAGTGCCTGTGCAATGTTTTGCCTCATACGCTCGATATGAGGGCTCATTTTAGGCTTTTGCGCTATGATGGTAGCATCTATATTCAACACGCGAAAACCCGCTTGTGTGAGAAGCTCCCTCACCTGTGCAAGTAGCTTCAAACTGTTTGCATCTTTAAAGGCAGCATCCGTATCGGGAAAGTGCTTGCCGATATCTCCAATCGCTGCCGCGCCCAGCAGTGCATCGGCAACTGCATGCAACAGCACATCTGCATCCGAATGACCTAAAAGCCCTTTCTCGTGCTCAATTTCAACACCGCCTATAATCAGTTTTCTGCCCTCTACAAGGCGATGGACATCATACCCTTGCCCCACTCTCATACTATGCCGCCTTTCCGCCAGATACGCTTTTGTTGCGTAGATAAGCTAAACAATTAGCCGAGAACTAATCTCGGCTAATTGATGATTCATTTGGTTTATTGCGCTGCCGCAGTGGTTTCGGTTTCGGCATTCTCAGCAGCCGTTGCCTCTTGCGCTGTGGTTTCTTCTACGGTTGTGGTAGTGGATTTTTGCGCTTTCTTATAGTCCTTGACTTCCTTAATCTTGTTCCAGCCGAAGTTAACCTGCTCGGCTTTGAGATTGTCTAATTTATCTTGGACATTTTTCTCCACATATTCATCAGCCATATCCGACGGTACCTGTGTCTTCCAATAAGCACCGTTATTCTTGACGAAATACATCAAGTGGTAACCGTAAGTTGTTTTAACAATATCGGTATCGCCCGATTTTCTGTCGGAATCGAAGCACCAGGCATCAAAAGTATCTACCATTTGACCGGGCACAACATTCTCATACAAACCGCCGCTTTCCTTGGAACCGGTATCGGCGGTTTCTTCGGTAGCAAGAGTTGCAAAATAATCTTCGGTGGGCTTTTTCTTCCATTTATCGTAAATGGTTTGAATCTTTTCTTTGGCTTCTTCCCAAGAAGCATCATCTTCCGTGTCGCTCGGCTGAATCAGAATATGACGTACGGCAACTGTATTGAAATTGCTTGCCGGTTCTACAATGCGAATAATATCATATTGGAAAGTTTTTGTTTCATAATCGGCAGAGTAAACAAGATTAACCTGATCTTTCTCTGTAGAATGCGCCACCCAAAGCTGACCCTCTTGACCGAGAGAAGTCATCTTCTCACTGACTTTACCGGTAAGGGTTAAGGTATCATTCGTGTAGGTGGTGGCACTTTCCTTCTTTTCATCCTTCTCATAAGCATTTACCGCGCTTCTGAAATCATCCGGATTTGCTTTAACCTGGTCATATATTACTTCGGCTTTTTTCTTTGCCGCGCCTTTTGCATCAGCAATGATTTTATCGATTTCTTCGTTGGTAATATCCTTTTTTTCAAGTTTACTTGCTACCTCGGTCGTATCGACGGGAACGCTGTATGCCATCGCGGAAGCAGTCACATACTTTTGAGTATTCTCATCATAATACTTCTTAATATCCTCTTGACTTAAGGATTTCTCATAGGATTCGCTGGCGTTTGTCTGGGCGTTTTGTGCTTTATAGACATTTTCCAACCAAGTGCGCAATACTTTCGCGTTTACACCGGTACCGTACACTTCTCTGATATATGCATTCAAAGAAAACTTATTCTCTTGGGCAGATTTGTCAAGCGTTTCAAAAGTGCTGCTGATTTCTTTTGATTGCTCTTCTGTCAGGGTATTGCCCTCACCGTCTTTAAACGCATAGACCTGCTTAACATGTTCTAAAGCCTGCTCTTGGAAGTATTCGCCCCAGGTTTTCGTACTGTCGTACACACAGGGGTCCGTGCTCTTTGTGTCGTTGGAATAGAATCCCTGACCGGCAGACTGCTCATACTGCTGGCTGGCACTATAGACCTGGTTCTTAATATCTGCAAACGCACAGTTCATTTCCGCAACAGTGACTTTTTGGTCACCGACAACTGCTGCGGTAATCATTCTGTTGAAAACACCGAAAAAGTGTAACAGCAGGCAGATGATGGTAACCACCAAACACGCTGCTACAACAATACCCACCGTTTTCTCCACTTTTTGCACTTGTTGACGATTGCGGTTGATATAGCTGTTCTTCTTTTTCTTCTCTTTCTCAATTCTCTTTTTTCTTTCTAACCTGTACTTTTCCGCTTCGGTTATTTTTTCTTTTGCCATTCTTAGAATGCCCCTTTCGCATCAATATTTTATTATCATACTACAAAAATAGTAATTTTTCAATTCTTAATATTAAAATGTTATATTCCGAATTATCATCCCGATAGACGCCTTCAAAGAAGTATTTTCACGAATATCATCAATATACTTTTGCCCTTTTTCGGAAGAAATCTGACTAATCGCCGTATCCTTAATCAAATCATCATCTTTATGGCGCGGCTCAATGAGCATAGCTACTTCCGCATAAGTTCCATCGTCCGCAACACCGAAATCTGTTTGGTATTTCTTTGACTTCGGGTCGGTGAGCATATCCGCTACCGGTCTGTCCTGGATGTTGGCACAAGCCATATTTTTGATTAGAGTTGTGTTATCATCTTTATACTGTGCGACTTTATCCTTAGCGATATTTTTCTCTAAAAGGCTCTTAAATTCTTCTTCATTTTTCGCCTTTGCAATATTTTCAACGGCTTTGAGGGCATCTTCCTTAGAAAGACTGTCATCAATTGCCAAATACAGATATCGGAAGGTCACCACTTCATAATTTGCCGGATTGGCTTCATACAGCTCCTTGAGCTGTTTGTCTGTGACTTCTTTTCCAATCACACTCTTGTAATACGAATTGACATAGACCTCCAAATTGAGATACTCTCTAAAATCTTTTTCACTAATTTTCAAACCGTAGTTGGTCTTCATGTAATCTTCAAAAGACAATTTAGCAGTTTCCGCAGCATTCTTCAGGCTGTCAATTGCCGATTCGATACTTTCCTTGTCCTTATCGGTTAATTCATAGCCGTCTTTTTGACCGGCATTATAAATACCGTAGTACAGTTTGAGAACATCTTCGGTTTGCGCCTTTAAGAATTCATCCCAGGTCTTATACTCATCACTGTTTTCATACGCCTGCTTACTGGCTTTTTCATCCGAATTATAACCTGCTCCGATATAGTTGGAAGCATTTTCAATGTAATAAACACATTTGTAAATGTTCATCGGTACGGAAGTGCCGTCAACTTTTACCACACTCTTCATCCCGGCAAAATAAATCACACCAAAGCTGATAGCCAGAGCAATCAAAACGCCGCATAAAGAGTAGAGAACCTTTTTTATGGTTTTCTTTTTCTTGAGAGCTTTTTCAAAATCCTTCTCTCTATATGCATCCAGCACTTCGGTTTCAATATGAATTTTTTCGCCGCACTGCGGGCAGACAATATTTTCTTCTTCATCAATATCGTCTTCGGAAAAATGTACCACCGCTTCACAGGCGCTGCAATCTGCGACATAAGCGCCAATGTCATCTTTGTGCTCTTCTTCCTTATTAACAAGGTAGTAGTCAATGGCATCTCGGTCGATTTCAATAACCTCTTGGCAATTCGGGCAAACAAGGTTACCGTCTTCATTTAAATCTTCCAGTTCAAAAAATACCTTAGTTGCACAGCTTTCACAGTCTACCGCATACTTTGCCAATTTCATTTCCTGCTCCACTTCGGCATCTTCGTCTTCTTCCGAACCTTCACCATTTAAGAAATCATTGAGCGCAGCTTCACTTTCCACTTTATCGACACTGAAAGTGCTATCGCTTTCTGTATCAGCCTCAACTGTAGCAGCTTCCTCTTGCACACCTTCGATTTCATCGAGTGCAGAGGTTTCCTCGCCAGATGCTTCAATCGGCGCCTCTTCAAGCGTTACTTCATCTGTCGCGGTTTGAGCTTCTTCGGTCGGCTCAATTTCGTTTTCGATGTTTTCTCTTTTGTTTTCGTCCATCATATAACCCCTTTGCTCTGCAAAAGCAGTTTTTTTCATTGTATAAAAAAACAATTCTATATTTTGCCGAAAAGGCGAACGCCCGTGCAAAATACTAATCTATATTTTATAATATTTATATTAATAAGTCAATACGAAATCGACAAATAAGGATTTGGCGATGCCAAATCCTTATTTGTCAGTTTTCAGTTTTCAGGGTTCAGTTTTCAGTTTCACCCACCGCGTGCTATGCACGCACCGCCC